>REBY01000011.1 GCA_007692485.1 Pseudomonadaceae bacterium
CCATCGTTTTTACCAATACCCGTGTCATGGCTGATCGCTTGAATGGCGTTTTGCGGGCGGCGGATTTGCGCGTTTACGTGCTGCATGGTGAGAAGACGCAAGAAGACCGCAAGCTTGCCGTGGAGCGTTTCAAGCAGGGTGGGAGTGGTGTTCTGGTTGCCACTGACGTCGCAGCACGCGGGCTGGATATTGATCAGTTGGAGCGGGTCATCAATTTTGATATGCCGCGCAGCGGTGATGACTACTTGCACCGCATCGGGCGTACCGGGCGCGCGGAACACGAAGGCTTGGCGATATCACTGGTGGCGCCACATGAATGGAACCTGATGTCGAGCATCGAGCGCTACTTGCGCTGGCAGTTCGAGCGGCGAATTATCAAGCCGCTGGCGGGTAGCTTCAAAGGACCGAAAAAGGTCAAGGCCTCAGGCAAGCCGGCTGGCAGCAAGAAGCGCAAATCAACAGAAAAGGGTGCGAAAGCCAGTAAGCCTGCGAAGAAATCGGCCACCAAGCGTAAGCCGTCCAATAAAGTGCCCAAAGGCCAGGTGGTTGCCAGCAGCGACGGCTTGGCGCCGCCGCGTAAACGTCAATAGCCCTATTACAGGCTGATCAGGGTGCAAAGCCCTGATCAGCGGGTATGCCCATTGACCAGCAGGCGAAAGGCGGTGTTAGCCGGGCCTGGGTCGGGCTGGCGGCCGCAGATCAGATCGCAATAGATGGCCCCTTCACCAATCTTGATGATGTAGAACGCCAGGCTTTCAGCATCCATTTCCGGGTTGATGGTGCCGGCGGCAATTTCCTTGTCGAACAAATCTTTCCAGGTTTCCATCAGACGTTGTTGCAGCCCGGCGACCTGAGACGTCAGCAGCTGCAAGCTCCATTGCGGCTCGTTGTGCATAAAGTCGTGCAGTGGCTTTGACTCAATCAGGGCAATATTGATGTCATTATAAATTTGCGCCAGGTAATCGATACCTTGCAGGTTGTGCGTTTCATTGGCGCGTTCCAGGGCCTGATCGTATATGCCCTTATAAAGCGACCAGAGAATTTCGCCCATCAGCAGGTCTTTGTTGCCAACCCAGCGCATCAGCGTGGCGCGGCCAATGCCGAGTTCTTCTGCCAGCAAGGAAAGATTCAGGCGTTTGCCTTCAAGCCACCAGCGGCGTGCCATACGAAAGGCGCTCAAAGGGGTGGCGCGTTCTTCAGATTTGCGTTGCGACAAGGCCATGGCCAGTGGAGTAGCGTTATTGCTCATGCGTATGCGCCCGTTGCAATTAGTGATTATAGTGTATTGCTATGGTAACAAGAACGATACCGGAAATAGAAGTGTCCCGATGCTGAATCAGTCTGTTTTACGGCGTGCCTGTTGCGCAAATTGCTAAAAAGCGCGCGGCTTTTTCGTTGTATCAGGTAGCAGCAGGGACCGTCGCCGTAGCTGTTTCAGCCACGGCCAATAAAGGGCATTTTGGTTGCCATAATGGTCATAAACTGAATGTTGCTTTCCAGTGGTAATTGCGCCATTTGCAATAGAGCCTGGGCGACGTGTGTCACATCCATAGTGGGTTCAATCAGGGTGTCGCCATTGGCTTGCGGCACGCCCTTGCGCATTGGCGCGACCATTTCAGTGTCGGCGTTACCGATATCAATCTGTCCGCAGGCAATGTTATAGCGGCGTCCATCCAGCGCAGTCGCACGCGTCAGCCCGGTTATGGCGTGTTTGCTGGCGGTGTAAGGCGCGGAGTTCGGACGTGGCGCATGTGCGGAAATAGACCCGTTATTGATGATGCGTCCACCCATGGGTGACTGATCACGCATGGCTCTGAATGCTTGCTGGGTACACAGGAAGGTACCTGTGACATTGGTATCCAGTGTGGCGTGCCATTGCTCTGGTGTGAGGTCTTCCAGCGGGAGGGGTGGCGCCCCGGTGCCCGCGTTGTTGAATAGCAGGTCCAGACGCCCCCAGCGCTCGATGGTGGCCGCAAATAGTGCGGCTACCGAGTCAGGGTCACGTACATCGGTTTCGACACAGAGCACTCGCTCGGCATCCGCGCCTGCTGCGTCACGGGTTGCTTGCAGTTTGTGCAGGCTGCGCCCGGCCAGGGTCACAGCATAACCAGCACGCAGTAATTCAAGACTGCAGGCGCGGCCGATACCGGTGCCGGCACCGGTGACAATAGCAACTTTGTGCATGGCAATCCCCTTGGTTGATCCCCGCGAATGCTAGCATAAAAAAACCGGTTACCCATGCGGGTAACCGGCAAACGCGCATCACGCTAAGGTGCTACAAAGTCAGTTGCCTGAGCAGATGGGTATCAATTAATACCTTTGGTGCGAACTTCCCAGCTGCGATCGGTGCACAGAGTGCAGTCACTGCCATAGAAGGTGCTTTCGGCATTCGAGTCACCCATCAGGTGGAAGCGATACCAGGCTGTTGACGGACCACGATAGTCACCGGCATCACCGACGGGTACAAAGTGACCCGCGCCGCGCAGGTTACCCCAGAATACCGGTACGTTGGCATTGCGGAATACGGGGCGACCGTTAAGCGTCGGACCTGCCAAAGTGTCAGAGCTGCCGGTCATCAGGAACATAGGGCCGTTCTGGTTGCTTTGCGAAGAAGTCCGGTGTCCAAGGCCCAGTACATAGGGCTGGAAAGGGGCTGTCGCGGTAATGCGGCTGTCGCGGCCAGCCATAATGGAGCCACCACCACCTTGTGAGTGCCCGGAAGCGCCCACGCGGTTCAGGTTCAGGTTGCCAGAGAAAGTGCCTGTACTGCGGGCGTTCTGAGTGACCAGGTAATCCAGGCAGTCGATCATTTCATCACCTGAACCCGCATTGGAGGTGTTGGCTGCGATAACCACAAAGCCATGGCTGGCCCAGTGATCAAGCAAGCCACGATAGGTTCTTGGCGAGCCTCCAGTGCCGTTGCCCCAGAGGATAACCGGGTGCTGCAGGTCATTTTCGCCCAGCGTGCGGGGGCGATAGACCGTACAGCTGCGACCCGCACTTTCACTGGTCGTCGCGAAGGGGCCTGAGCTGTCAAAGCTGGATACAGCAGGGAAGCCAGATTCTACGTCGCCACTGGGCGGCGGGGTGGGATTGCTGGCAAAGGCATTGACAGAAAGCATCAGGCCGGCGGCCACGGCAGTCAATTTGAAAGCGGTTTTCATGTTCGGAATTCCTTTGTTGGTCTTGTTAGTTTGCGTCAGAACAACAGAGTGTCTCGTAACTCATCTTCTGCATCATTTATTGCACGGCTAACACTATCAAGGCCTGGCTAAGGAAGAAGTCACCTATTAGGGTTAAATTTATGAATATTCATTCTTTTATGAATTGATTGGCGATAATAAAAGCAAAGGGTTATTGCTGGGTGCTTGGTTCGCTCTGTTGTCGGCGCAGCAGGTCATTGGCGAGGAGATATAGTGTCTGCTGGGATAGCGATTGAATGATGGGGTGATAGCAGTGTGCAGATAGCAGCGGGCGGATGAAGTAGAAGAGGGCTCCCCGGCAGCTGGGCTGCCGGGAATTGACAGTCAATTAACGGTAGGTGCCGTGACGCAGGGCTTCGATGCGCTGCTCCAGCGGGGGATGGCTCATCAGCAGTCCCGCCAGGCCGTTTTTCATGTTGGAGTTGATGCCGAAGGCTTTCAGTTCGCCGGGCATTTCCACTGGAATACCTTGCTCGGCGCGCAGGCGTTCAAGCGCTGCAATCATGCCGCCGGCACCAGAAAGCTGGGCGGCTGCGGCATCGGCGCGGAATTCACGCTGGCGCGAGAACCACATGACGATAATCATGGCCAGAATACCGAGGATGATTTCAGCGAAGATAGTAGCGATAAAGTAGCCAATACCGGGCCGGCCGCTGTCATTCTTGAAGACTGCGCGGTCAACAAAGTTACCGATAATGCGGGCAAAGAACATGACAAAGGTATTCACTACGCCCTGGATCAGGGTGAGGGTGACCATATCCCCGTTGGCGACGTGACCGATTTCGTGGGCCATGACGGCGCGTACTTCCTGCGGGCTGAAGCGCTGCAGCATGCCGTCAGATACCGCTACCAGTGAGTTGTTGCGATTCCAGCCGGTAGCGAAGGCGTTGGCTGCCTGTGAAGGAAAAATACCGACTTCCGGCATGCCGATACCAGCCTCGCGGGCCAGGTCAGCGACGGTATCCATCAACCATTGTTCTTGACGGTTTTGCGGCCGCTCGATGACTCGGGTACCGGTACCGCGCTTGGCCAACCACTTCGACATGAACAGCGAGATGAATGAACCGGCAAAGCCGATAATGGCGCAAAAGACCAGCAGGGCGGGCAGGTTCATACCCCCCTGACCGTCATGAATGCCGCCAAGGCCGAGCAGGCTCAAAGTGACACTGGCAACCAGGATAATCGCAAGGTTGGTGGCCAGAAAAAGAAAGATGCGCATCATTGGGGCATTATCTCCAGTTTGATCAGGTATTGCCTGCTTCCCCACAGGCAACTTCTGCAGCATATATTGGGTTAACTACCGACCTTTTCAATCGGCAGTCTATTGCAAATCGTGTAGCTCTGTTGTGACAACAGACTACTGCCGATAGCTGTGCAAGAAGTTGGCAATACGTCCAATGGCCATTTCCAGGTCATCCTTGCGCGGAAGAGATACGATGCGGAAATGGTCCGGCCAGGGCCAGTTGAAGGCGGTACCCTGCACGACAAGAATTTTTTCCTGCAATAGCAGGTCGAGCACCATTTTTTCATCGTTATGGATCGGGTAGACCTTGGGGTCCAGGCGTGGGAACAAATAGAGCGCACCTTTGGGCTTGGTGCAACTGACGCCAGGAATATCGTTGAGCATTTCCCAGGCGGCATCGCGCTGTTCCAGCAAACGGCCGCCGGGCAGGATTAGGTCATTGATGCTTTGATAGCCGCCCAGGGCTGTCTGGATGGCATGTTGCGAGGGCACATTGGCGCACAGGCGCATGGAGGCCAAGATGTCGATGCCTTCGATATAGCTTTGTGCATTGTGTTTGGGCCCGCTGATGATCATCCAGCCAGAGCGGAAACCCGCTACGCGGTAAGACTTGGACAGGCCGTTAAAGGTCAGGCAGAGCAAGTCCGGTGCAATAGCAGCGAAGGAGTCATGCTCTGTACCGTCATACAGAATCTTGTCGTAAATCTCATCGGCCAACACCAGTAGCTTGTGCTCACGTGCTACCGCCGCCAGCTGTTCCAGCATGTCGCGCGAGTACACCGCACCGGTAGGGTTGTTCGGGTTGATCAATACCAGGGCGCGGGTATTACTGGTGATCTTGCTACGGATATCGTCAATATCTGGATACCAGTCGGACTCTTCATCGCACAGGTAGTGCACCGGCTTGCCGCCTGAGAGGCTGACTGCGGCTGTCCATAGCGGGTAGTCTGGGGCCGGGATCAGAACTTCGTCGCCATTGTTTAGCAAGCCCTGCATGGCCATCACGATCAACTCGGACACACCATTACCCAAATAGATATCCTCAATGCCGACATTGGGGATGTTTTTCGTTTGGGTGTAGTGCATGATCGCTTTACGTGCCGAGAACAGCCCCTTTGAATCACTGTAGCCCTGGGCAGTCGGCAGGTTGTGGATGACGTCCTGGAGGATTTCCTCCGGTGCCTCGAAGCCAAAGGGCGCGGGGTTGCCGATATTCAATTTGAGAATGCGGTGGCCTTCTTCCTCCAGCCGTTTGGCGTGGCGCAGAACCGGGCCACGAATGTCGTAGCACACATTGGCCAATTTGTTGGATTTGCTAACCTGCATGGGGCTTTTACCTTGTCGAAACGGGTGCTGCGGGCAGTGTAAAACACGCATCATACTTCGTGCACCCTGCTTGGGGAAAGCCTGAGTTGGAGAACCTGGAGAAGCCGATGAAAAAAGTCGTCAAAACCGAGACGCAATGGCGTGAGCAGTTGTCGCCAGAGGCCTTTGCTGTTTGCCGTCAACAGGCCACTGAACGGCCCTTCACTGGCGCCTATTACAGCAATGCTCAACCCGGTCGCTATCACTGTATTTGCTGTGATGCCGAGCTGTTTGACAGCACAACCCAGTTTGATGCCGGGTGTGGTTGGCCAAGCTACTACGCACCGGTCGATGAGCAGGCCATCATCAATAAAGCTGATTACAGCCACGGCATGCAGCGTACTGAAGTTGTTTGTGCTCGTTGTGATGCGCATCTGGGCCATGTGTTTCCGGATGGCCCGCCGCCAACGGGCCTGCGTTACTGCATTAATTCGGTTGCGTTACGCTTGCAGCCGCGCGAAGAATAGCCTTCCCATCCCGTTCGACCGGAGATAAAGCCATGAGCGATGCCGTTTTGCAGATTCCCTGTACCACAATCGATGGCCAGCAAAGCAGCCTTGCAGCGCTGGAAGGCAAGGCCTATCTGGTGGTGAATACTGCCAGCAAATGCGGACTGACGCCCCAATACAAAGGGTTGGAGGCTTTGCATCAGGATTACGCTGAGCGTGGGCTGCGGGTTGCCGGCTTCCCGTGTAATCAGTTTGGTAGCCAGGAGCCTGGCGATGAGGCGCAGATCAGCGAATTCTGCGAACTGAATTACGGTGTCAGCTTCCCGCTATTCAGCAAGGTCAAGGTCAACGGGGCAGATGCCCACCCTTTGTATGTTGCGCTGAAAAAGGCTGCGCCCGGGCTGTTGGGTAGCGAGGCAATCAAGTGGAATTTCACCAAGTTCTTGCTCGATGAGCAGGGCAAGGTCGTCAAGCGCTACGCACCTACGGTAGCGCCCGATGAGTTGCGCAAGGACATCGATAAGCTGCTGTGATGTCTACGGGCCCTGGTTTATTCGCTGGGGCTCAGTGGCTGCGCAGGTAGCCACTTGCGCAGCAATTTTTGCAGGTCTTCGCGTTTGAAGGGTTTGGCCAGGTAGTCATTCATGCCCGCCTGCTCGCAACGTTGCCGATCATCTTGCAGCGCATTGGCGGTCAGGGCGATGATCGGCAAATCCACCAGATCAGGCTTCTGTCGAATGCGCCGGCTGGCTTCATAGCCATCCATCACTGGCATATTGCAATCCATCAATACCAAGTCGCAGCGTTGCTGCTCCAGCCATTCCAGCGCAGCCTGGCCGTGCTCAACGGCCACTACCTCATAGCCCATGCGGGTCAGCATGCCCTTGGCTACCATCTGATTGACGGCATTGTCTTCGACCAGCAGCAGCAGGGCGTTGTTCGTCTGCGCCGAAGGCTCTGGTAGGTTACTACTGGATTGTTTGCGTGGTTGCTCAAGCTCGTGCAAGGCCCTGAGCAAGCGTGCGCGGCTGATCGGGCTCGGCAGCTGTTGATGCAAGTGCAAGTGTTCCGCGTGTTGTTGATCCAGCTGCTGGCGGTATGGGCAAAGCAATAAGCGCGGGGTCTCACTATTGATCCGAGCTAAGTGTTCAGCCAGGGCCGGGCTGTCGATAATCCAGTAGCTGGCCGGCGGCAAGGGCTCGGGTAACTGCTCAGGATTGGGGTAATTTACGACCCGTGTATCGAGTTGCCAGTGCGTCAGTAGTTGCTGCAGGATCTTGCCTTGCAGTCGCTGTTGCTGGTTGAAGATAAGCACCTGGCCTGCGAGTTTGATCTGTGGTTGGCTGGCTTCATGCAGCGAACGCAAGGGTAGTTCGACAATAAAGGTACTGCCTTGCTGCGGCCGCGATTCAACCCGCAGGGTGCCTCCCATGGCGTCGGTCAGGCTGCGACACAGGGTCAGCCCCAGGCCAGTACCGCCAAAACGTCGGGAAATATTACGGTCGGCTTGGGTAAAGGGAGAAAAAATTGACTCCAATGCCTCGGGCGCAATGCCAATGCCGGTATCCTCGACGCGGATACAAACCCGTGCCGGGTGATGTTCGGTCAGCCAATCCAGGCTGACCAGCACATGCCCGCGTGCGGTAAACTTGAGTGCATTGGACAGCAGGTTGCTGATTACCTGTCTGACGCGGGTAGGGTCGCCTTCCAGTTGCGCCGGTAGCTTTGGATCAACCTGGCAGGCCAGTTCGACGGCTTCCTTGTGAGTGTTTTGTGACATCAGCCTCAAGGTATCTTCCACCAAGGCGCCGAGGTCAAAGGGTATCTGCTCCAGCTGTAGCTTGCCGGCTTCGAATTTCGACAGATCCAAAATGTCATTGAGCAGTGCCATCAAGACTTTTCCGGAATCATAGGCAACGGTCAATTTTTGCCGCTGTTCGTCGTCCATGTCGCTGTCCAGTGCCAGGCCAAGCATGCCGAGCAAGCCATTGATCGGTGTGCGTATCTCATGGCTCATATTGGCCAGAAAGGCTGAACGGGCTTCGGCCATGGCCAGCGCTTCTTCACGCGAGTCTTTAAGCTCCTGATTTGACACACGTAGCTGGATATTGGCTTTCTGCAACTCGTTGGTGCGCGCTTTGACAATAGTTTCCAGCTCTTCGAGGTATTGTTTCAGGCGCTCCTCTGCACGCAGTTTTTGCCGCAAATTGACATCAATGCTTTGCAGCTGACGGTTGATGACCTCCACCAGGGCACCAATCTCGTCGCGTTGGTGGCCGGGTGGGCAGGGCAGGCGTTCGTGGTCGGTATGCTGGCGGATATCCAGCAGGTTGTTGATCAGATGCACCAATGGCTTGGTTAGCATGGTGTAGAACAGCACCATCAAAATCAGCGATAGCGCCAGGCTAAGAATGAACGCCGATAGCATGGTCAGCAGAGCACGGCGCAAGAAGTTCGCGCCGTGATGGAAGGTGTCCAGTTCAATAATCAGGTGCCCAAGCAGTTCATCGGGAACAAATTCTACATGCAGGGCCTGGGCATAACTGCGACGGCGTTCGAACAGGGTGTCACTGATAAACCGGTAGGGGCTGGACAGCATGGGGCGGCTGACACTCGCCAATGCGGTACCGTTATTATCAATGATTTCTGCTTTAACAATAGGCGGCGCTTGCAGCAGGCCGTTGACCAGCTCGCGCGCCAGTTCTGCGTCAATGTTGTAAGCAATGCGCGAGGCCGGGCCCAGGCTGACATTGATCTGCGCCTCAATCTCCTGATCTATGGCAGCATTTTCGGCATAATAATCCACAGTAACCTGAACCAGGCCAAGCAAAATGCCAAGAAAGAAAGCCGCCATAACGCCGAGGCGGGTTTGCTTGAATGACAGGCGGTCGGACAGGTTGATTTTCATCAGGGCAGCGAGTTCTCGGGGGTGGGCACAATCATGCTCAGCTTAGACCACCGGCGCCAAGCGGCCAAGCGGGATGCAACCCGAGCTGTCTGACAAGGAGTGAACAATGAGCGTGACTCAGGCTGAATTCATGCAACAGATACTGGACTACCTGGCGCGGGTTGAACAACGTTGGCCACAGCCAGCTCCTGCGCTTGATTGGCACCAGGTTATGGCAGCACGCTGGATGCCCGGCCAGTCGCCGGCGCCGGGGTGGTTGCGACCCTTGCAGGTGCGCCTGGATCTGCAATTGAATGATTTGCATGGGATTGAACGGCAGAAACTGCTGCTGAACAGCAATACCGCCCAATTTGTGGCCGGTTATCCCGCCAATAACGCGTTGCTATGGGGAGCCCGCGGCACCGGCAAATCCTCTCTGGTGCGAGCACTATTGGCACGCTATGCGTCGCAAGGCATGCGCTTGATCGAAATTGACAAGGCGGATTTGCTGCACCTGCCCGAGCTGTTGCAGCAGATCGCGGATCAGCCCTGGCGCTTTGTGCTGTTCTGTGACGATTTGGCTTTTGAGGCTGATGATGCGGCCTACAAATCTTTGAAGACGGTGCTTGATGGTACGGCCGAAGCCAGTCCGGATAACCTGTTGCTGTATGCCACCTCTAACCGGCGCCACTTGCTGCCGGAAAAACGCTCGGACAATCTGGCTGCAGAGCTGGTGGACGGGGAGATTCACCCGGGTGAAGCCGTCGAAGAAAAGGTCGCGCTCAGTGATCGCTTTGGCTTATGGGTGTCTTTTTACCCGTTCAGTCAGGATCAGTATTTGACGGTAGTGCAGCACTGGTTGGGCCTGTTGGCAGCGCAGTATCAGTTGAACTGGGAGTGGACGCCAGCGTTGCAGCAGGAAGCCATTCGCTGGGCCACAACGCGAGGCAATCGCAATGGTCGCTGTGCCTGGCAGTTTGCCCGCGCCTGGGTAGGGCGGGCGCTATTGCCAGGTGGTGACTAGCTGGCCTGACGTTTGGCTGCCAGTTCGCGTAATTTACCAACCAACTGATGCTCGCCTGGCAATAAAGCACTGACGCTCTGGCGGCTACTAAGTTTGCTGAGCAGGCTGGAGAGGTTTGGCCATTGCAGTTCGTCAATCAATTGGCCGCCATGGGCCAGATTAATCAACTGGCTCCCAACCGCGATATCTGCCACGCTGAATTGCTCGCCCAGGAACCAGTGCTTGCTTTCCAGTTGCTGTTCCAGATAGGCGAACAGGGGGGGTAGTCCCTGTTCCAGAGCCTGCTGTACGGCCACTTCGTCGCAGTCTTTGCCATGCAGCGGGTTCAGCAGGCGGTTACGGAACACGGTAAAGGTCGCCAGCGGTGCCAGCTCATAGTCGGCAAATTTTTCCAGCCAGCGCACCTTGGCGGCTTCGGAGGGGGTGCTGCCATAGAGGTTGCTGCCGGGAAAGCTGTCGTGCAGGTATTGGGCTATGATTGCTGAATCCGCCAGCGTTCCATCTGCTGTTTTCAGGGCGGGCACGCGGCGCAGCGGATTGACTTCTGCGTACCAGTCGGGCTGGTTGAAGGGGTCTACTGCAACCAGTTCGTAATCCAGGGCCTGTTCAGCCAGTTGGACACGTGTTTTGCGCACATAGGGCGATAGAATGGCGCCATAGAGGGTCAGGCTCATGATGAAGTCCTTGATCGAGTGGGCAGAGAATAGGTGACAGGCGTGAAAATACCATGCCTGGCAAGTCACTCAGTCGTCGTAAACGGCTTTTTTCTTCCAGGCTTCATCTTCGGCTTGCAGCTCACTAACCCCTGCGCTGAGCTCGGTGTTACCGGTATCCTGCGCCTGCTCGTGCTCAATGGTTAGCCGCTCGGCATGCTGGTGCTTTACTTTGAACTGATTAATCAGGTCGGCAAAGGTCGGGTTGTTCTGCTTTTGCAGGTAGGCAATCGCGCGTTCGTACTGCAGCTTGGCCATGCGTGGCTTGCCTTGCTGCATGGCCTGCTGGGCCAGTGACTGGAACATGTCGAGGGCGTTGCTGATCAGTGCCTTGCGAATATGTGCGGTCCATTTCTGGCGTTCATTCTTGTCGATCACGCCATCCGTGTGCGCCTGGCCAATCAGCTTGTGCAAATCCTCCAGGCGCAAGCGTATTTCCTTGGCCTGCGCTTCATTGGTGATGTCGGCATCCGTACGGGTCAGCGGTGACGGATTATTCAGTTGCTCGCGAGTGAGGGCCATTTGCTGAGTGGCATCAGTGTTGCCGCGATCAGACCGCAGCCACTGCTCCAGCAGATGCAAGCGGATTCTCAGCAGTAACTGCTGGAGTTCGGGGGTAAAAACCTTGGCGGGTATTTGTTGCTCAATATTATCGACCAGCCTGACGCGCGCGCGCATTTCAGCAGTCAGTCGCGCACGCTGGATGCGCGCGCGCTCAAGACCATGGCTGACAATGCCAATCATGATCAACAACAGCAGGCCGCCGGCAACCAGGCTGCCTATCAATAGTGGGGACACGTTCTTCTTCTCGCTTTGCGTCAGAGTGCTATCACTCTTATGCCATAGGGTAGACATACATTCAAGGTGCCAGCTTATGAGCGGTCAGCTATTGGTCGCTAAAGGGGGTCAGGATTTTTAGCCAAAGTGGAAAAAACCTGAAAAAAGATCGGCTTGGCTATTGACGGGTTATCCGGTGCTGCATAAAATGCGCGCCACTTGCAGCGAACAAGTAACAGCGTTCAGCAAGTCGCCAACCTCGGTTGGCAGGTGAAGTCCGGATATGTGTCCCCTTCGTCTAGTGGCCTAGGACACCGCCCTTTCACGGCGGTAACAGGGGT
>REBY01000199.1 GCA_007692485.1 Pseudomonadaceae bacterium
TCATGCCCATGGCTTCAATGGCCGAGGCCATGGTGTTGGCGGTGTACATGCCGCCACAGGAGCCCGCACCGGGAATCGCCGTTTCCTCGATCTGCTTGAGTTCGATATCGGATACTGTTCCCTTGGCGTGGCCACCGACGGCCTCGAACACGGAAATGATGTCGGTGTGGTTCTTGCCCGGGCGAATGGTGCCGCCGTAGATAAAGATCGCCGGGCGGTTCAGGCGTGCCAGGCCCATGATGCAGCCGGGCATGTTTTTGTCGCAGCCGCCGATGGCGATGATGCCGTCATGGCCCATGCAGCCGGAAACCGCCTCAATGGAGTCCGCGATGATCTCGCGCGATACCAGCGAGTACTTCATGCCTTCAGTGCCCATGGAAATGCCATCGGAAATGGTGATGGTGTTATAGATCACGCCCTTGCCGCCCGCGGCATCGATGCTTGCATTCACGGTATCGGCCAGGCCATTGATGTGCATGTTGCAGGGCGTGACCATGCTCCAGGTCGAGGCCACACCCACCTGCGGCTTACGGAAGTCATCCGCGCTGAACCCCACCGCATGCAGCATGGCGCGGCTGGCGGCGCGCTCGACGCCCTCCACCACCTGGCTGGAATGTTTGCGTGAAGATTGCTCGGGGGTATGGTCGTCCGTCATGCCTGCATGCCTCTATTGTCAGGGAAGTTTCAACGCTGCGCTGATATGCACTCTATCACCCTAGACCAGGGTGGCGGTTCTTGTCTTGTCGGCAGGCAGAAGTCTCGAATACTGGCTTATGCCTGCCATGCAGGTTGGCGTTGCGACCTCACCGACATGGGCCGTAACTCTGTTTCTGGGTTTTCACTTGCACGTGCATCGAAGCGGAGCGAAAGTACGCGAATGCACCCCAGTCGTGCTTTTTTCGGCGCTGATTCGATACTTTTGGCTTATGAGGTTGACCATGTCAGTAACCAGAATTGCAATTATCGGGGGTGGCTTGGCAGGGTTGTATGCGGCGAACAGGCTTCATGACCTGGGCATAGAATTTGACCTTTTTGAAGCGCGTAATCGGTTGGGTGGCCGTATTCATTCGATACCATCAGGTGGTGTCGATCTTGGACCGTCGTGGTTCTGGCCCGACTTTCAGCCCATGATGCAAGGTCTGGTGTCTGAATTGGGCTTGCCTGTATTTGAGCAGTACAGTTCAGGCGCAACGCTGATTGAAGACCACGCCGGGGTTGCTGTGCGCAGGCCGGAGTATTTCTCCGGAAATACGTCAATGCGCATCGAGGGTGGTACTGGCCGCCTGGTTCAGGCGCTGACAGCCTCCTTACCGCCAGCGCGGGTGCATCTGAACACCCCGCTGACGTCTGTTGCTGTGCAAGATGAGCAGGTGTGTCTGTGTTTTTCAGGCAAACCCCCTTTAGCACAGAGGTACTCAGCAGTATGGATGGCAATGCCGCTGAGACTTGTCGCGCAGATTCAATTTAACCCCGCTCTGTCACCTAATGAGCTGGAGGCACTTGTGGCGGTTCCGACCTGGATGGCCGCCCACGCGAAGTACGTTGCGCGTTATGCGACCCCATTTTGGCGGGATGCAGGTTTGTCGGGTGATGCCTTCAGCCGCGTTGGACCTTTAGTCGAGCTGCACGATGCATGCAATGGAGAGGGCGCTGCGCTATTCGGATTTTTGGGTTTGAATGCGATTCAACGTGCCAGCCTGCCGGCCTCAGATTTAAAAATGTTATGCCGTGCTCAGTTGGTGCGTTTGTTGGGTGATCAGGCGGCTGATCCCGTTGAGGATGCCCTATATGACTGGGCATCCGATCCCTTTACGGCTACCGACAAAGATAAGCTCTCGTCTGGAAGCCATAGTTATCTTGATCCAGGCTTCGGGCTGGCATTGCCATGGGGTCAACTGGTGCGTTTGGTTGGCAGTGAGGCGGCGGCAGAGCAGGGCGGTTACATGGAAGGGGCGTTGCGGGCAGTCAATGCGGCGTTGAGCGCGTTAGACAATCAGACGATACAGTGAAGACGTTTCGCTGAACCAATCAGCAAGGCACTGCCAGGATGAAGAGGATTGCTTGTGCCCAGCCTTCGGAATACACCATCAGCCCAAGAGTCGAGTCATGCCATGTCGGACTATCCCAACTCGGTACCTGAGCCACCGCAAAGCCTGACGGATGCGGTCCAGCAGACGTTGGCGCATTATCAACAGAATGCCGAGGGTTTTCGTGAGGGTACGCGGGACCATGATGTCAGCCAGAATATCGACGCCTTACTACGGCATATCGATGCGCAGGCACCGCTGCAGCTACTCGATCTGGGCTGCGGGCCGGGTCGTGATCTGCGTACTTTTACCCGGATGGGCCATGAGGCAGTAGGGCTGGAAACCTGGCGCGCCTTTATGCTGAAGGCAGGTTTTGTCGAGCTGGAGCATTACTACCGCCCACCAGGGTTGCCGCGTGAGCAGCAGCCCTGGTTGGCGAGTGTCTGGCGCAAGCCGGTTCAGGTCAGACGATCTTAGCTGGTGCATCGCCGTATTCAATAGCGTATTTACGGATCAACTTTTCGCGCTTGGCCGGATCAAAATTGATATTGCGCGCGTCGTTACCAGCGTGCTCGAGCAAGCGTTTATCCATGATCCGATACCACAGCGGCGGAACGTAACTCAGCAGATACATACCGAAGTAACCGTTGGGTAGCTCAGGCAAATTATCGAAATGGCGCAGGCTCTGGTAGCGCCGGGTCGGGTTGGCGTGATGGTCTGAGTGGCGTTGCAGGTGGAAGGTGGCCCAGTTGGAGAACATATGGTTGCTGTTCCAACTATGATGCGGCTGGGTGCGCTCATAGCGGCCGTTGGCTTTCTTGTGACGCAGCAAGCCGTAGTGCTCGATGTAATTGGCCGAGGTAAGCTGGAAGGCGCCCCAGAGTGCGGTCCCAAGGATAAAGGGCAGTAAGCCGATGCCGAAGATAGCCAGTACCAAACCCCAGGCTACAAGAGTGATAATGCCGGGCTGGATGATCTCGTTCTGCAGCGACCAGGCCGACTTGCCCTGACGGTTAAGACGATCTTTTTCCAATTGCCAGGCCCGCTTGGCTGCTCCTGGCAGCTCCCGCAGTGCAAACTTCCAGATACTCTCACCCATGCGCGAGGACGCCGGATCATCCGGAGTGGCGACATCTTTGTGGTGACCTTTATTGTGCTCGATAAAAAAGTGACCATAGGCGCACGGCGCTAAGACAAACTTGGCCAGCCAGCGTTCACCCTTGCCCTTCTTGTGACCCAGTTCATGGCCCAGGTTAATGCCGGTGCCACAGATACTTCCGGTCAGGTAAATCATCGCCAGAACGCCATGCCAAGGTAGGTTCTGACTGCCCACAAACCAGGCACCAAAAACCCAGGTGCCCCAAATCAAGGGTACCAGCGCGTAAAGTATCCAGCGATAGTAGGGGTCAGCTTCCAGTTGCGGAACGACCTCTTCGGGCGGATTACTGGTGTCTTCACCGAACCATACATCCAGCGCAGGAACAGTCAGGTAATAAAATACCAGAGGTACCCAGAGCATCAAGGCATTGCCGGTAGCAAAGTAAAGTGCCGGACCGACAAACACCACGGCAGGCACAAACAATGACGATAACCAGAGACCGCGCTTGCGGTCGCGGTAGACCACACCGGATGGCCCGGTGAATACACCTGCTTTGCTCATAATATGATCCTCATTATTGTTATGTTGTATTGCCATACTCCGCCGGTCTTCAATCAGTCGACACCGCATAGAGCGGCAATAAATCGTCATTAAGTGACAATGCGGTGAGTAGCAACTATCGTTAAAGTTCTATTTATGGCGAGTAGCGTCCATGAGTGTGCAGATGGCTGATCGGCTTCGTCCTTCGGTGCATCCCATTTATTCGCGTTTGATATGCGCGTATTTACAGGAACAGGGTTTCACCAACGCAGCGATATTTGCGGGTACCCGCCTGCAATGGGAGCAATTACTGGTGGATCATCGCTACTTGAGCCTTGACCAGGTAGCGCGATTGGCTCGTCGCGCCATTGAGCTCACCGGCCGCCCTTGGGTCGGCCTTGAAGTGGGTGGGATTACCTCTGTTTCTGCCCACGGCCCGCTGGGTTATGCGGTTATGTCGGCACCGAATCTTCGTGAGGTATTGCGGGTCGTGTCCCGTTACGTTGGTGTCCGCTTTCAATGGGTGGGAATTCGTTTCGAGGAGTTCGAGAGTCATGCCGAGCTGATAATGGATGAGCAGGTCGATCTGGCTGAGATCCGCGAATTTGTCACCGGCTCTATTCTGGCGACTTATTTTCAATTAGTGGATGCGGTCACCTCAAGACGACTGCGTGATGTGACGGTGTCAGTACCGCTGGAAGAGCCGAAGTGGTCGGCGGCTTACGCAGAGCGCCTGGGTTGCCCTGTTACCTTTAATGCCAGCAGGTTATCCATCAGGGTGCCCGCCTCCCTGCTGGACACTCCTTGCCTGACTGCCGATCCGACGATGCATCGCACGGCCTTGCGCGACTGCGAGCATCAACTTCATCAGGCTCAGAGTGGGGGGCCACTCAGCCAGCGCATCAGCGCTTTGCTATGCCGCTGTGAAGGAGAGTATCCCAGCCTCGAAGACGTTGCCGACAGCTTTGCCATGTCCAGCCGCACACTGATGCGTAAACTCAAGGCGGAAAGCTTCAGCTATCAAGAGCTGCTCGATGATGCCCGCCAGGAGTTGGCCGCCTGGTACCTGCTGGAAACCAGCCTGCCGGTGGAGCGCATCGCTGAAAATCTGGGTTATCAGGATACATCCAACTTCAGCCGTACCTTTCAGCGTTGGTTCAACACAACACCACTGGGCATGCGCAGAGCGAACAGAAGCCCTGACGGCGACTAGAGGCTGTTTTTATAGATCACGCCCTGTTTGATAATCAGCCGGAAGTTTTGCGCCGGATCGGCAATCAGCGAGAGGTCAGCCGTTGGGTCACCCTCTACCAGTAGCAGATCGGCTATGGCGCCTTCTTTGACGATGCCCAGCGGCGCCGGCAAGGGGTAACGTGGGCCAGCCAGGCTCATCAGTGCACCATTGTTGCCGGTGGCGATTTGCAACACTTCACCGGGGGTATACCAACGCTGCATGGAGACCAGCAGCGCGTTCTGGTTATCGCCCAGGTTACCGGCGCCGAGCATGTCGGTGCCAAAGGCCACCTTGATGTTGTGTTTGCGCGCCAGGTCAAAGGCGCGATCTGTTCCCTGCTGCACCATCTGCTGTTTCAGCCGCGCCGGGCCGGTTTTCGGGTTGGACAGTTCATTGTCGATAAAGGGCTGCAAACTCCACCAGGCATCCTTTTTCGCCATCAGTTTGACCGTATTCTCGTCGACCAACTGGCCATGTTCGATACTCCGTACGCCCGCTTCCAGGGCCATGGTGACGGCTCGCGACGTATAGGCATGCACGGCCACATAGGTGCCCCAGTTCTCTGCGGCCATGACCGCGGCGCGCAGTTCATCCGGGGTGTATTGGGTGACGTCCAGTGGGTCGTACATCGAAGAGACACCGCCGCCGGCCATCAATTTGATCTGTGTTGCACCGAGCATTAGTTGTTCGCGCACGCGCTTCAATACCGCATCGGAGCCATCTGCAATCGCGGTGACGCCGACCCGGTCGGCATAACTCAGCGGCGCATTATTGGCTTCGGGTACTTCATGCGGCAGGCGGAAGTCGCCGTGTCCTCCGGTCTGCGAAATCATCGCACCCGAGGGAAAAATGCGTGGCCCGGCCACAAGCCCTTCCTCGATAGCACGGCGCAACCCAAAGGAGGGACCGCCCATATCGCGCACCGAAGTGAAGCCGCGCATTAGCGTGGCGTCAGCGACTTTACCGGCCAGCAGGTGGATATAGGCAATATCGGCGGTCATTGCCGCGACCGATGAGGGGCTGACCAGGGTGGAATGCCAGTGGGCATCAATCAACCCGGGCATCAGCGTGCGGCCCTCGCCATCAATCACCAACAGGTCGGCTGAGTCGGCGGCGATGGCGTTACGGCTGACCTGTTCAATCAGTCCGTTACGCACCAGAACCTGCATGGGCTGATTGCTGCGCTCGGCAGAGGTGCCTTCAAATACGTAGACATTTTGCAGCAGCATGTCCTGCGCCACAGGCTTGGCGGCAAGGACGCTTAGTGGTGCCAGCAGGCAAGTGCAAGCCAGTAGCACGGTGGGCAAACGAATCATGGTGACACTCCGGTCGAGGTGGCGTGGTGAGGCAAAGCGTTCTCGCGGCGTGCGCGACGAACCAGCCAGCCTCCATAGAATAGACACAGGGCGAGGAGGATAACCATTTCCCGCCAGATAGCAGATAGCGGCGCGCCCATCTGGTTGATCGACAGAAAGCCCTGAATACCGGGTTTGGCCGGAATCAACTGACTGATCCAATCCAGCCAGCTGGGTAGATTATCTGCAGGCCAGGCAAAACCGGCAGTAAACACGATGGGCAAGGATGTCAGTAATACCACAACGGTCGGCAGTTCAGCACGCGGCAGGATATAGCCCAACCAGAGGGCAAACAGGGTGGCGCTGGTAAAGAACAGCGCGCTGAACAGCAGCAGGCTGGCTGGCGCCGCGACATGGGGGACGCCATAGAACTGAAAGAAAAACCCGAAATACAGCATGGCAAACAGCAGATAGATAACCACGAAGTTGATCAGTCGCACTAGCAATGCCAGGCCCAGTGGTGGTGCCGGGCGACCCAGGCGCCGCCGCGCACGGTCCTTGATCGTCAGACTGCCGGCGGCAATCAGCAGGGTCTGGTGCAAAATCAGCACAAAGACCGCCGGTACGATGTAGTTGATATAGCCACCGGTCGGGTTGAACGCCGGATGAGTGACCAGGCGCATGGGCATGACCTGGCCGGGGATGTGTATCGGATTTTCCCCTTTGAGCAGGCTCATGATTACCTGGCTTTCCACCGACAGGGTAATGGCGGCGGTCATCAGACCTTCCACGACATTGCCATAAATCAGAAAGTAGCTGGCATCACCGGCAAAGGACAGGCTGGTCGGGCGGCCCATAAAAACATCACGTTCAAAACCGGCAGGAATGATCATCAGGCCATGCACTTTACCGTTGGCCAGCAAGTTTTCCGCGTCAGCCATGCTCGCCGGTTGCGCAGCGACCCGAATCTGCGGCGTCGCATCGGCCATGCGGATCAACTGTCTGGCCAGTGCCGTACGATCCTGGTCCAGCACGGCGATGGCTTGTTCACCGGGAACGCTGCGCTGGTAAGGCAGCGGGTACAGAACAGCGTAAAAGAGTATGCCTCCGGCCAATACCAGCAAAACGGCGCGGTCGGTAAAGATGTGCAGTAGCTCGGTCTGCCAGCATTGCCAGACTATCTGCCAGCGTGTCATGGCGTCACCTGCTCGGCAGGATCTATGGTTATGCGTTCAGGCAAGGCGTGCATAGCCAGCGGAAATGGCAGCAGAAATACCAGTAAGGTCAGCAGTGGCGGCAACAGAACAGCCAAGTCTGCACCATGATCAGCTACTGCAATTTGCAACTCCATATAATGGGTCGACGGCATCAGCCCACCCCAGGCCCAGGCGGCTGCATTCATATCCCCGCGCGGAAAGGTAATACCCATAAAAGCAAAGGCGGGTGCCAGGTAAGCAGCGCAGATACTCAGAGCGCGTGCTTTATGGGGCAGTAGGGAGAAGATCAGTGTGGCCATACTTTGTACGGCGAGGACCATCAGCGCCATACCGGCCACCAGCCAGAGCACATTCCCTGCAGGTGTCCAGCCTAGCCAATAATGGAAAATCGCCAACATCAACAGGCCTTGTAACCAGAGCACCAGTGACAGCGGTGCCAGCACGCGGAAGCAGGCGCGACTGCGTCGAGCAAAACCCATGGGTAGCGGCGCTTGCTCCAGACGCCAACCGAGCAGTAGCACGGTACTGGCAACGATCAGTATCTGCCAGGCCGCCGGGGCAATTGAGGTGACCAGAAACAGTGCATAGTTCATTCCCGGGTTATACAGCGAGCTGATCTGGGGCCGCAGCGGCACAGCACCGGCTACCGCTTGCGGCAAACTTTGACCTTGGCTCAGACGCAGGGCCACGCCCGTTTCAGCGGCAAAGTTGAAACTCGTCTGGGTTAGCGCGGAGGCAATAAATTTACCCGCCAACAAATACTGGCTGTTATAGAACGCGGTAACCTCAGGGCTGGCGCCGCGGATCAGATCGCGGCTGAAGTCGGCGGGTATGATCAGCAAAGCAAGAATTTCACCGCGTTTTAGCGCTTCAGAGCCCTCGTGCGCCGATGGGTACGGATGATAGAGGTCGAGTGCCGGGCTGGCATTCAGTTCGCGCTGCAGGGCACGGGCCGGGGCGCCATGATCGAGATTGACCACCCCGACCGGCAGTGACTGAGGTGAGCCGGTGACGAACACGGCGATAAACAGCAACGTCACCAGCGGCGGCAGCCAGACCGTCAATGCCAGTAACCACGGCTGTTGGCGTAATGCCTGCCAACCCGTTAGCGAGGTGCTTGTCATCGGTTTCATCCGTCAGCAGGCCTAGGGCTGCAGTTCCAGAATGACACTCATGCCTGCGCGCAGCCCTGGCACTGGATCAACCGGGTGCATCTCGACCTCGAAGGTACGCATGTCAAAACCACGCCCCGGAACCGTGGCCCGCCAGGTGGCAAAGTCGCCCAACACGGCAACATGGCTGACACGAAAGCGCGCGTATTGATCGAGGGCCGGGATATGCAGCTCAAACTCCGCGCCTTCGGGTACTTTGGCGAGCAAGTCCTCGCGCACATTGAACAGCGCCCAGGCATCATCCAGGTCAGTCAGCATGACCACCGGAAAGCCCTGTGGTACCAGTTCACCGGGGCTGAGCAGCACATTGCTGACGACGCCGGCATGGTGTGCGTGGGCCATGGTATCTTCCAGTAGCTCGGTCACTTCATCGCGCAGGCTGGTGGTGGCCTCCTCGCCGGCTCGGCTGGCGGTGCGCGCTTCCTCGCGTGGGCCGGCTTCGGCCAGTTGCAGAATTTCACCCGCGGTTACCCGGGTTTTTTGTGCGATTTGCCAGAAGGTGTAAGCCTCATCGAGACGCTGCCGGGCCACCACCCCCTGATCAGCCAGCGAACGCACTCGCTCATAGGTGGTGCGGGCGAGGGATTCGGCAGCCTGGGCTTTTTCAAACTCACTGCGGGCGGCGGCAATCTTTTCGTCGCGGGTGCCGCCTTCAACCGCCTGAGCCAGCGAGCGGCTGATGGTATCCAGCGCTTCGATCTGGGTCAGCTTGGCTTCCAGCTCCGGGCTGTCGATACGAAACAGCAGATCATCGACATTGACTGCGCTGCCGCGCCTGACATTGACCTCGGCCAGCCGCCCGGGAATCTTCGACGAGACCATGTATTGCCGCGCTTCGATCTGCCCTTGCAGATGAATCGGCGGGCTGCTGTAGGCGCGCCAGAAAACAATACTGACGACCACAATAATGACAGCCAGCAAAGGCAGAATAATCAGCAGGCGTTTACTCACGGGATGGTTTCCCCTTGATCGAGGTAGACAAACAGGTGCTCGGGTTGGCCGCTGAGACTGAGAACCTGGGCCAGCGACAGGACAAAGCGGAAGGCAGCGGCATCACGGCGAGTGCGGGTGGCCGAGAGGAAGGTCTGGGCATCAATCACATCCAGCGCCCGCCCCAAGCCTTCGGAAAAGGCCAGCTCTTGCAGGCGCAGGGTTTCTTCGGCCAGCGCCAGGGTACTGGCGAGTTCACGGTATTCGGTCAGAGCATGGCGCGCATCGCGGTATTGGCGATCGAGCAGCAACTCGAGTTTGCGCCGGGTGGCATTTTGCAGATGACCGACTTCATCTACAGTACTTTGCGCCGCCTGCACCTTGCCGCGCCGGCCATGCCGGTCGACCAGTGGCATGCGCACCCCTACCCCCAGTAGCCAGTCCGGAGCCAGGTCGCTGGCCAGCGAGTCATCTTCGTACAGGTTGTAGCTACCAAACAGAAAGACATTGGGTTGATACAGGCCACGGCTGGCGCGGCTCATGCTTTCTGCCTGGTCGCGCTGGGTGGCCAGCAACTGGATACCGGGGTGATTATTCAGGCCGGCTCGCAGTTCGGCCTGGACCGGCAGGTCATCAACAATAAACAGTGATGAGCCCGGTTGCGGCCCCTGCTGCGAGGCGGCCAGGCTATTGGATTGGTAATGCACCATGGAGGCCAGTGCATCGCGTGCGCCATCGCGCTGGTCGCGCAGCGCTGCAGTGGTGATGCGCGCCTTGTCGTAGGCCGCTTGCGCGGCTAGGCGCTCTACCCGGGCAATCTGGAACTGGTCTTCCATCGCCTGGGCTGAGGAATAGTGCCTGGAAAGCGTGTCTTCAGCCTGCTGCTGGGTTGCCAGCGCCCGTTCAGCCATGACCAGGCCATAGTACGCCTGCACCAGGGCCAGAAAGCGTGCGTGACGAATTTCTTCCAGCAAGAGCTCGGCTTCGCGGTCACCCAGTTGCAGCAATTCACGCGCAGTGGTGATCTTGCCGCCGGTATATAAGGGCCAGAACAGCGCCAGTGAACTGCGTGAAACGTTGCGACTGGTTACCGGTGTGCGGAATACATCGGGGCCACCCAGAAGGTCGACCAGCAATTGGCCGGGAATACTCTCGGCGGCACTGTTCAGCGGGTTGAGTGCCAGCGCATCCAGTTCGATTGGGCTATCCAGCCGGGTATAGGAACCCAGCAGATCAATTTGCGGCAGCAGCAAGCTGTTGCTGTCAGTCAGCAAGGCAGCGGCCCGCGCCTGCGCAGCCTGGCCGGCAGCGAGATTGTCATCCAGTTGCAGTACCCGTTGCCAGGCCTCGGGCAAAGTCAGTTGAGGGCTGTCAGCGTAGCTGGTGGTTGACCCAAGCGTGGCAGCAGACAAAGCCATGATGGCAAGTGTGATGCGGACAGGTTTCAAGAGGCTGCTCCATGCTTGGTTATTGTTATTGCCGCAAGTGCCCAGAACAGAAAAAAGGCGATAAAGGATATTTATATCTTGAGCCTAGCAAATTTTTTACTGCAGCAAGTGGTTAAAGCAACAAGCTCGTAATAAATGGCTACATATTCTAAGGGTGGCGTTGTCAGGCGTAACTTGCTTTCTGGCTATTCGTGATTATTTTCAATTAAAACGAGTGGTTTCACGATTAGTTTTCGTCATCCGCCTTCTTTAGCAATGGATATAGCTGCAATTGCATATTCATTCTGCAAATTCATGAATAGGTTCTGCTCTGCAAACAATCTTTTGAACAAACAGGCACCTGACACAGGGTGATTAGACTGGAGATTATATGAATAACAAAGATCCATATTCGGCAGCGGGTTCCATTGACCAGATTTTCACCCTGAGCGGTCTGCGCTCAGACCACTGGCGTACCTTGCTGACATTGGCGCGCAAGTGGACGGCTGGCAAAGTCGAACGCGATCATGTTGTTGAGGCCTTTAATGCTTTGCGGCCGATTGAGCTTTTGCATGCCTATCCTGGCCCGCTTCTGATGGATGCCCTATCGGCTGACCTGCAGGCAGATCGGCAGGAAGCTTTTCTTGCATTGGTCGGGCGTATCTCTTTTTCTATTTTAGCCCGTTATTACAAGGAAGATCCGCATGAGTGGGACCTGACTTCGGATTATGCTGAGGGTCATGAAGTCGTTCATCCGGCCAATGAGCGGCCTTATTTCGAGGTGCTGGTGGTAGCACCGGATAATGCGCCACGGATCAAGCGCAACCTCCAGTTGATGCGCACGCAGCGGCACAAAGAAGACGAGTTTATATATGAACCGGTCGTGGTAACCAATTTTCAGGATGCATTTTGCGCCGTGGCGACCAACGCCAACATCTGTGCCGTAGTGTTATTTGATGGTTTTGGTTTTTCCAGTCGCCTCCCGGTGCCGCAGCTAGAGCGGATGATGGAGACGCTGCATATCCATCAGGATGATG
>REBY01000093.1 GCA_007692485.1 Pseudomonadaceae bacterium
GGTTGGTCGGTTCATCCATGATCATCACATTGGCCTTTTGCAGGATCAGCTTGCCAAACAGCATGCGGCCCTGCTCGCCACCGGAAATCACCTTGACCGACTTGTTGATGTCGTCGTTGGAGAACAACATGCGGCCGAGGGTGCCGCGCACCAGCTGTTCTCCCCCGGTGGTCCACTGGCCCATCCAGTCGAACAGCGTCCAGTCGTTCTTGAAATCATCGGCATGTTCCTGAGCAAAGTAACCCAGCTCGGCGCTTTCGGCCCATTTGACGCTGCCACTCAACGGCTGCATCTCACCGACCAGGGTGCGCAGCAGGGTGGTTTTGCCGATGCCGTTGGGGCCAATGATGGCCACACGTTCGCCGGCTTCGATCTGCAGACTGAGGTTCTTGAACAGGGTCTCACCGTCAAAACCCTGGCTGACCCGGTCAAGAATAACCGCCTGGCGGTGCAGTTTCTTGGTCTGCTCAAAACGGATAAAGGGGCTCACACGGCTAGAGGGTTTGACTTCGTCGAGCTGGATCTTATCGATTTGCTTGGCGCGGCTGGTCGCCTGCTTGGCCTTGGAGGCGTTGGCGGAAAAACGGCTGACAAAGGTCTGTAGCTCGGCAATCTGGGCTTTTTTCTTCGCGTTGTCCGAGAGCAGGCGCTCGCGTGCCTGGGTGGCGGCGGTCATGTACTCATCGTAGTTGCCGGGGAACAGTCGCAGCTCACCGAAATCCAGGTCGGCCATGTGCGTGCACACGCTGTTGAGAAAGTGCCGGTCGTGGGAAATGATGATCATGGTGCTGTTGCGCTCGGTCAGAATGCTTTCCAGCCAGCGGATGGTATTGATATCCAGGTGGTTGGTCGGCTCGTCGAGCAGCAAGACTTCGGGATCGGAAAACAATGCCTGGGCCAACAGCACGCGCAGTTTCCAGCCCGGAGCGATCTCGCTCATGGGGCCGTTGTGTTGTTCCAGCGGAATACCCAGCCCCAAAAGTAGCTCGCCAGCGCGGGATTCGGCGGTGTAACCGTCCATTTCGGCGAATTCGGTCTCTAGTTCGGCGACTTTCATCCCATCTTCTTCGCTCATCTCGGCCAGCGAATAGATGCGGTCACGTTCGGCATGCACTTGCCAGAGTTCTTCATGCCCCATGATGACGGTATTGAGCACGGTAAAGTCTTCGTAGGCGAACTGGTCCTGGCGCAACTTGCCCAGGCGCACGTTGGGTTCAAGCATCACCTGGCCTGCCGACGGCTCAAGGTCGCCACCAAGAATTTTCATGAACGTCGACTTGCCGCAGCCATTGGCGCCGATCAGGCCGTAACGGTTACCCCCGCCAAACTTGACTGAGACGTTTTCGAACAACGGCTTGGCGCCGAATTGCATGGTGATATTGGCGGTGGAGATCACGAGAAGAACCTGCAAAGCGAGAAATGAAGCGCCTGGTGTGGCGGCAAGGCCGCGCATTGTACGGGGTTTGCCGGGGCGGGCATAGGGCTGCTGGTCGGCCGCTGAGACCGGCAGGGTCCTTTATCACCAGACATTGCCGCTGATCCCAAGGGCACAGGGTAACCAATCATTCTTTGCTCTTGGCTGGTGCCAAAGGCAAGCTTAGGCAGGCACAGACGCCGGCCGGGCTATTACTGATCGTCAAATGACCCGCGAAGCGCTCACAGATGGCACTGACAATTGCCAGGCCAAGACCACTGCCACTGTGCACTGAGCTGCGCCAGAAGCGCCGGGTCAGTTGATCCAGCGCCGGACCGCTCAGTTCGCCCCCACCGTCGTGAATGGTCCAGATCATTTGCTGGTCTGTGGCGTTGACGCTGAGTGTCTTCTCACCAACAGCCGGACCGTGGCGCAGGGCATTTTCCAGCAGGTTGCGCAGGGCGGCTATCGCCAGCGCGGCGGGAATGGCAATCTCCGGCGCAGGGGATTCTTCGGCGACCCAGGTCAGGTGTAGCTGCCGGCTTTCGGCACCCAGATCGGCCAGCGCCAGACGGGTAATCTCGGCGGCATCGGCCCGGGGGGCGCTGGACGTGTCCAGTTGGCCGTCAATGCGCGCCAGCAAGAGTAACTGCTCCAGTGTGTGCTGCAAACGGTCACTGCCCTGTTCAGCGAGCCTCAGGCTGTGCTCTGCATCAGCGCCTGCTTTGCTGCGGGCAATCTGCAGGTGGGTCTTGATCGCAGTGAGTGGGCTACGCAGCTCATGGGCCAGGTCATGGGTCAGCTGTTTTTCCCGGGTAAAGGCGTCCTGAATACGGCTAAACAGGGCATTTTGGCTGGCCACCAGCGGCCGTAACTCCTGTGGCCAAGAGCTTTCTGCGAGGGGCTCCAAGCTATCGGCATCGCGTTCGGCCAGCGCATTACGTATCCGTTGCAATGGCGCCAGGCCGCGGCCACTAGCAATCCATAGCAGCAACAGGCTGCCCAGCAGAGCCAGCCCCACCGGGATACCTGCGGCCAGAAGGGCGGCGGTCGTCAGCTGCTCTCGTTCTGACAGGCGGTCGGCAGTGGTGATCAAGCGATCGTTGCGTTGCAGGGTAAAGCTGCGCCAGCGTTCGCCGTCCAGTTCCTGTTCGGCAAACCCCGGTTGGCGGACCGGCAAGGGCTGCCCGGTGGTCTGGCTGCTGCTGGCCAGGATTTCGCCCTGCAATGAGCTGACCTGGCAGGCTAGTTCGTTGGGTATACCGAGGTCGGCGGCACTGGCCGGGTTGAACAGCGCCGGTGAGCTGCTTTGTTGCGGCATTTGTTCCAGCAAGCCGGCGACCATGCGAGCGGATGCCATCAGACGCTGGTCAAAGGCCTGCATGGTTTGCTGGCGCAGGTCATGCAGCAGCCAGCCGGCGGCCAGCAACCACAGCAGCACAAAACTGCTGCCGATCATCAGCGTCAGGCGCAGGCGCAGACTCATGACGGGGTGCCCGTCAGGGGTTTACCCAGTCGATAGCCCAGGCCGCGCACGGTTTCTATCAGTCCATTACCCAGCTTGCGACGCAGGTTGTGGATATGCACATTGAGTGCGTTGCTCTCCACGTCTTCCTGCAGGCCATAGATACGGTCCTTGAGCTGGTCGGCCGAGAGGATCTGTTGCGGATGCTGCAGCAGGGCGGTCAGCAGCGCCTGTTCACGACGGGACAGTTCGACCCCTAGTATTCCTACCCGGCAGTCCCCCGTAGCCGGGTCCAATTGCAGTTCACCGTGTTGGAGTACGGCGCCGGTATGGCCACCCGCACGGCGAAGCAAGCCCAGTACGCGGGCACTCAGTTCGCGAAGATCAAAGGGTTTGAGCAGATAATCATCAGCACCGGCGCGCAAGCCTTTGACCCGCTCATCAATACTGTCACGGGCGCTGAGAATCAGTACCGGCAGTCGCTGCCCATCTTGGCGCAAGCGCTCCAGCAGGCGCTGGCCATCCATGTCGGGCAGGCCCAGATCAAGGATCAAGAGGTCGAAATTGGCACAGGACAGCAGATGGTCGGCGGTGCGGGCGTCACTGGCGACTTCAACCAACAGGTTGTCCTGCTGCAACCCGGTGACAATGCCGGCAGCAATCAGCGCATCATCTTCGCATAACAATATGTGCATCTGGTGTCTCCCAATGGCTTGCTCAAGCTGCGCTGGCAGGATTAAGACAACATTATGCCGGTCTTAATCTCTGGTTAATCTCCGGGAAGCAGGTTAGCAACACATTTACTGCACAAGAGTCACCCATGCGTTCGTTGTTAGCTGCTCTTTGTCTGTTGCCGGGTCTGCTCTGGGCCAATCCATTCACTGGCCAGTCAGCGGATTTTCTCCCCGTCGATGAGGCATTCAGTTTCTCACATCAGGTCACGCCTGAGGGTGGGGTGCAGCTGGAGTGGGAGATTGCCGATGGTTATTACCTGTATCGTGAGCGCATGCAGTTCTCTGGCTTGCAATCGGGCTGGCAACCCGAATTGCCGGCAGGCTTGCCCTACAGTGACGAGTTTTTTGGCGATGTCGAGATCTACCGTGATTCATTGCGGCTAACCGTGCCGGCCGGTAGCCAGGGTGAACTGACGCTGGGTTGGCAAGGTTGCGCGGATGCTGGTTTGTGCTATCCACCCGAGCAACAGGTGATCCAGCTCAGCGCAGAGGGTTCGCCGCCCGCTGCCAGCAGCGAAGCGGCAGACCAGTCCCTGGCCGCGGGCCTGCAGCAGCACACCCTGATCTGGAGCGTGCTGGTGTTCTTTGCCTTGGGCTTGCTGCTGGCCTTTACGCCCTGCTCGCTGCCCATGTTGCCCTTACTGGCTGGCCTGGTGGTTGGTAGTCAGGCTAGTACGCCCCGTAGTCTGTTGCTGGCGAGTGTCTATGTGGTCTGTATGGCGGCGGTCTTTGCCAGTCTCGGCGTGCTGGCGGCCGCACTGGGTGGCAATCTGCAGGCCGCTTTGCAGCAGCCCTGGTTGCTGGGCGCCTTTGTCGCGCTCTTCGTCTTGCTGGCCTTGCCGATGTTTGGTCTGTTCGAATTACAGCTGCCGGCCTTTGTGCGTGACCGTCTCGATGCGGCCGGCCAGCGCCAGCGCGGTGGCAGCCTGCTCGGCGCCGGCTTGCTGGGGTTGCTTTCCGGGGTGCTGGTCGGGCCTTGCATGACCGCGCCGCTGGCCGGCGCTTTGCTGTATATCGCGCAGACCGGGAACATGTTGCTGGGCGCGCTGGTGCTCTTTGCGCTGGGTCTGGGCATGGGCTTGCCGTTGTTGCTACTGGTGACCGTGGGCAAACGCTTTTTGCCCCGGCCGGGGCCCTGGATGGAGCGGATCAAGGCGGCGTTCGGTTTTCTCCTGCTGGCCGCGGCGGTCTTTGTGGGCCGTCCGTTGCTGGACCCTGGCCTCTGGCTCGGCGTGTGGGGTGTATGGCTGATAAGCCTGGGACTGGCTGTGATGGCATTAAGGGCCGAGATAACACGCGGCCAGGTCGCTTGGGCAACAGCGGCAAGCTTGACCTTGTTGTGGGGGCTGCTCTTGTTGCTAGGTGCCGCAGGCGGGTCGGCTGATTGGCGCCAGCCTTTGGCGGTTTACAGTGGTCAAGTGGCCAGTGCTCCGGTGGTTGATGCCGCGGATGTGTTGAATACACCAGAGGCGCTAAAGGTGCGGTTGGATGAGGCCGCTAAGCAGCAGCAGTGGAGCATGCTGGTGTATACCGCCGACTGGTGTGTGTCCTGCAAAGTGATGGAGCAGCGAGTGTTTGCGCGGCCTGACGTGCAGGCTGAACTGGCAGCAATGCAGCAATTACGCCTCGATGTAACGTCCAGTAACGCGGCCAGTCGTGGTTTGCTCGAGCGCTACCAAGTGATGGGTCCACCAAGCATTTTATGGATCGGCCCTGATGGAGAAGAGCGGCGTGAATTGCGTATTACCGGAGAAATCGATGCAGCACGTTTTTTGAGTCACTTGCAGCAAGTTAAACAGTCGCAATAAGTACACAGAGGAAACCAAGCATGCAAACGAGAACAGGCAAACTAGCGTATGGGCTGGCATTGGCAGGGGGCTTGTGGTCCATGCCGGCACTGGTGTCGGCTGAAGACTGGCCGGCTGCAGTGCGGGCAATCGAGCAGCATGGCGGTGAAATTATAGGCGAGTTCGACGCGCCTGAAGGGTTGCGCGGTTTTGCTGCCAGCTTTTCGCCGGGGCAGTCAGTCGGGGTGTACCTGACACCCGACAAAGCCCATGTGATCGTAGGGACGCTGTTGGATGCTGACGGTAGGGATCTGTCGTCAGCAGCTATCGACCAGATAACCCTGGGGCCGCAAACCGAGAAGATTTGGCAGCAGTTGGCTGATAGTAACTGGGTCCAGGACGGAGAGGCGGATGCGCCACAGATCGTTTATATGTTCAACGATCCAAACTGCCCTTTCTGTAATCGATTCTGGCAGCAGGCCAGGCCCTGGGTTGAGTCTGGTGAGGCGCAGATACGTCACGTTATGGTTGGCATGCTCAGGGCGGATAGCGCGGCCCGTGCTGCAAGTATTCTGGCCGCAGATGACCCAGCAGCCGCCTTGTTGGCCCATGAGCAGGGCAATAAAAGTGCTGCGATGCAAACTATTCCGGCCTCTGTTCAAGCGCAGCTGGACACGAACCTGAGCCTGATGCGCGAGCTTGGCGTGCAGGCTACTCCGTCCAGCTTTGCCCTGGATGCCGATGGGCTCATCCAGCAGCATCAAGGGGTACCTGCCCCTGACATCATGCGGCGTTTGATGGCGCCTTGATTGGACGGTGACGCCAGTAATGCAGCATGACCAGTAATAAGGCGAAAATTGCCGGCAGCATAGCCAGGTTCAGTCCAACCCAACCCAGGCCATGCAACAAGCTGCCGGCCAACAGCGCTGCCAGGGTCACCAGGCTGAAAATCAGCAGATCATTAATGCCCTGGACCTTGCCGCGCTCACTGTCATTGTGGCAGTGGGTCAGCAGGGTGCTGCCACCGATAAACAGGAAGTTCCAGCCCACGCCCAACAACACCAGCGCGGCAATAAAGTGGCCAAGCTGGCTGCCGGTGAGGGCAACCATGACACTCGCGGCAAGTAACAGGCAGCCAGTCAAAAGAATGCGCAACAGGCCGAAACGGGCAATCAGGTTTCCGGTAACAAAGGATGGGGCAAACATGCCCAGCACATGCCATTGCATGACCTGGGCAACATGGCGCATCTCCAGCCCCTGGGCGGACATCGCCAAGGGCGTCGCGGTCATCACCAGCAGCATCACTGCATAACCGATAGCTGCGGCACTGACGGCGAGAATAAAGGCGGGCTGGCGGGCGATTATCCGCATGGAGCGCTGTTGCTCGCCGGCTTGTGGCTCACCGCTGGCTGGCACGCGCAACCGGCTGAGCAGGGCCAGGGCGACCCCGGTGAGCATCGCCATCACCAGATAAGGACCGGCCAGCGGCTGATCAGCTAGCAGGTGCTGGCTCAGGCTGGTATTCCAGGGGCCGAGAAAGGCGGCTGCGACACCCGCAGCCATGACCCAGGCAATGGCTTTGCTGCGCACTTCCAGCCGGGTTACGTCGGCGGCGGCAAAGCGGTGATACATGGCAAAACTCTGGTACAGGCCAAGTAGAAAATTGCCTGCGGCAAACAACCAGAAACTGTGTTCGGTAATCGCCAGCACACACAGCAAACCCCCGCCCAGACCACCTATGCCGGTACCCAGCATAAAGCCGGCACGCCGACCGATGCGTTTCATCAGCAAGGACGCGGGCAGGGTGGTCAGTAGTGTGCCAAACATCATCAGGGCAATCGGCAGGGTGGCCAGGGCCGGGTCAGGGCTGAGCTGGAAGCCGACCACGCCACTGAGGGTCAGTACCCCAATTGAGGTGATCATGAAGATCAGTTGGCAGAGTACCAGGATGGCCAGATTGCGCGTTTCACTAGCCAGCAGTCGTGCCATGACCCTCTCCGGTTCAAAGGAAACAGTTATCCTAGCGCATTCAGCGGCATGAGAGGCAGAGCTATTGGTTGTTGGTGGGGCTTGTGGGGGGGTAAACCACCCACTCTGGCTCGTCGTATTCACCCAGCAGGCGGATGTCGACAAAGGGTGCTGCACTTTGAATGATTGCTTTGACCCGTGGGTCGGGAGTGGCTTCCATGGCATCACGTGATGCCTTGCTATCCCAACGGGCAATGGCGATAAGTTGTTTCGGGTCATCCAGCTTGCGATGCAGTTCGGTACCTCTGGCGCCAGGCGCTTGCTGGATGATTGCGCTGGCGCGCAGCCAGGCGTCAGCATAGTCCTCGGCCTGATAGCCCTCCTTGATACGGACTTCAAAGATGAATTTCATGGCTCCACGGCCTCCTTCGCGGTGCCGTCAGGCGTATTCTTGCGCGCCTGTTTCTCTACGTACATGGCGGCATCTGCCCGCTTGAGCAGGTCGGCTGCTGCTTCATCGGCTTGAGCGCTAACCATGCCGATACTTGGGCCGGCGTAGCTCAGCACCTGCTCACCAATGGAGAATTCGCCGCAGGTCATTTTTTTCAAGCGGCGCAAGATGGCCAGACGCTGGGTTTTGCTATTGGCCTGGGTCGAGCTGCAAAAGAATACGAATTCATCGCCCCCGATGCGGGCGAAAAAGTCGCCGTCGCGCAGGCCGTTATTCAGACTCGCGCTAAAAGACAGCAGAAAGCGGTCACCGGCATCATGACCGTAGGTATCATTGATGGCTTTGAAGCCATCCAGGTCGATAAAGGCCAGATGGACTTGCAGATGGTTGCGCCCAGCACTGGCCATGGCGCGAGCCAGCTCCAGTTCCAGCGCACGTCGATTGGGGATACCGGTCAAAGGATCCAGCAGAGCGGCTTCGCTAAAACGGCGATTCTCGGCTTGCAACTGTTTGATCAGTTGCTCACGTTCGATCTGCAGGGTCAGCAAGCGGGCGAACATTACCAGCAGTGCCCGGGTTTTGCTGCTTACCGGCAGTGGTGAACGGCTGGCGCCGCATAGCGTGCCATACAGCTCGCCCCCTTCTGCGCATAGGGGTTCGCTCAGGTAGGTGACGATGCCCAGCTCGCGTGCTGCAGCGACTTCTGCCCAGCGCTGATCGGCTTCATCGGTATAGCTGACGCCTTCCTCCAGCGCACGCTTGCACAGGGTTTCACTCCAGGGCACGCTGAGCCCTTCGGGTATCAGCATGCTGCCGCTGTTGTAGGCGTAGACCACCCGCTGCTCGCTTAATCCGGCATTAACAGAAGTCAGGTAGGTCGATTCCAGGCCGCTGATTTCCTGCAGTATTTCAAGCAAGGGGCGGGTCAGGCTTTCCAGGTCCTGACTTGCATTGATGGTTGCCGCCAGCTTGTTGAGTACGTCATCGTGCATTCAGGTTATCCGTAGATAATGTGTTATACGTCTGATCACTCTAGCTGAAAGCGCTCCTTGCTGCCGAGTTGAGCGTGGCACAAGGCTGAAGGTTTGAGCCGAGTGCTCATGCTGTGTCTCAGGTGCAGGCCACCACTTGGTTACGGCCCAGCTGTTTGGCGCGATACAGCGCTTGGTCAGCTTGGCGGATGGCTTGCTGGCTATCGATCTCACCCGCGCCCATGCTGCACACACCGATACTGATGGTCAACTGCAAGGGTTGCCCATCACCGCCGGTGAAAACCTGCTGTTCAACATTCAGACGCAAGCGCTCGGCCAACTGCAAGGCTCCCTCAGCATTGGTACTGGGCAGGATCAGCAGAAACTCCTCGCCACCCAAACGACCAGCATGGTCTTGGGCGCGCAGCCCCAGCCGTAAGGTATTGGCCAGCACGCGTAGCGCCTGGTCACCTGTCTCGTGGCCTTGGGTATCATTAATGTGCTTGAAATGATCAATATCCACCATCAATAGGCTCAGGGGGTGTGGCTCGCGCTGTAGCCCGGCGACCAGACGTTCCAACACTTCAAGGATATAGCGTCGGTTGGGCAAGCTGGTCAGCTCATCATGCAGGGCGAGTTGTAGCGTTTGCGCATCGGTGCGCTCCTTGATCAGCAAAATCATGCCAATCCCGAGCAGTATGGTGCTGATGATGGCAGTCAGATAAGACACCGCCTGGATGGTGTTGGCTGCCATGACACTTGGCATGATATCCGGATTCAGCAGCGTGCCTGTGCCGCGGTAGAGCGCGGTGAGGAAAATCATGCCGAAGGCCGCAGCAATAAAATACTGCCCGCGCCCCGTTGGTGGTGGTTGCAGGCGTAAGGTGATGATCAGCAGTAGTAAGGATTGATACAGTAATAATCCTGACATCGAGACGACGCGCAGCGGCAAAGATTCCGTTATCAGTAGCAGCGGCGCCACTGCCACTGGCCACCACAGCAGCCAGCGGTTGGCCGGGCGTTGTTGAAACTGCATGAGACCTTCGCCGTAGAGCGCGAAGACGGCGATCATTAGGGTGTTGGCGAGAAAGATAGAGAATAGGTCGCTGATCTGGTCGCGGAGCCCGATAAGCACGAATGCCAGCCCAAGCAGGGCGATTCCGGCGGTCCAGTAGCCCAGCCCCTCTGGCCGGTCACGTCGCCACATGGCGAGAGTGCACGCGGTCATGGTCAGACTGGTGGCGATCAGTATGAGAAAGAGCGTTGGTATATGTAGTTGTGAGATGGCCAACATCATCGACATAGTCTGACCTGGATAATGGCGAAATTATGGCACCGCTGCGGGGTGTCGGCCAGACAATCTCTCTGGCGCAAGTCCGTGTGCCGACTAATGGTAAGCCGGGCTGCCGGCCAGAAATACGGAAATCCAGGCTGGATGCTGTCGTCTCAGTCGCTGGCGTCCGCACTGCGGCCCGCTGCCTTGTTCGACAGGCGCAAGCTGCGCAGGCTACGTTTGACGTTTTTCAGATGGTTGACCAGCTCAGGCCCGCGGCGCATGGCCATACCCATAGCCAGCACATCAATCACCACCAGATGTGCAATGCGCGAAGACAACGGCGTATAGATATCGGTATCTTCCGGCACGTCGATGGGGATATGAATGCCAGCCAGGTCGGCCAGGGGGGTCTGGCTTGGGCACAGACTGATCAGGGTGGCGCCGGTTTCACCGACCAGGCCGGCGGAATGCAGCAAATCCTTGGTCCGACCTGTTTGCGAGATGGCCACGGCGACATCGTCCGGGCCCAGGGTGACCGCTGACATAGCTTGCATATGCGGGTCAGAATAGGCGGCGGTCGATACTTGCAAGCGGAAAAACTTGTGTTGGGCATCGCTGGCCACGGCACCGGATGCACCGAAGCCATAGAACTCTACCCGGCGTGCGCGCGCCAGTGCAGCAATGGCCAGTTCCATGGCCGCTGGATCGAGACGTTCACGCACATCCATCAGTGTAGCCAGGGTGGTATCGAAGATCTTTTGTGACAATTGCTCTACATCGTCTTCTTCACTGATCGAGAACTGGCCAAAGCTGGCACCAGCGGCCAGGCTTTGCGCCAGTTTCAATTTCAGGTCCTGAAAACCACTACAGCCAATTGCACGGCAGAAACGCACGATCGTCGGCTCGCTGACGCCGACCTGTTGCGCCAAGTCAGCCATCGATGAGTGCATGACTTGAGCGGCCTGGGCCAGCACATGATCGGCGACCTTGAGCTCGGATTTGCGCAAGACAGGGCGGCTGGCAGCGATGTGTTGAAGTAGATTCACAGTGGCTTCGTGGTAGTCTGCTAGACAAATGGAACGGGTGTTTTGTAGTTATACTACAAAACGCTCGGCAATGCCTGTTACACAAGGGGGATGGTGGATGGCAGCGCAACCGGGAATCGCTTGCGACATCGTAGTTTTTGGTGGCACCGGAGATCTGGCGCTACGCAAACTCTTGCCCGCCCTTTACTACTTGCACCGCGAAGGCCACTTGCATACCAGTACACGAATTCTGGCCCTGGCGCGGCGCAAAGAAAACAGCCTCGGTTATCGTCAATGGGTGCAGCGCCAGATCAGCCAACACCTGGCGCCCGGTGATTTCAGTGAGGCAGTCTGGGCCAGCTTTGCCGAGCGGTTGGATTACCTCAGTTTGGATGCCAGCCAGCGGGTCGAGTTCCCCCGCCTGGCCAAGCAGCTCGGCCAACAACCAGGGCGAGTGCGTGTGTTCTATCTGGCGACGCTACCGAATCTGTTTGCCGCCACGGCACGACATCTGGCCTCGGTAGGCCTGGCCAATGAACAGGCGCGCATTGTGCTGGAAAAACCTCTGGGTGAAAGCCTGCCCACGGCCAAGCGAATCAATGATGAGATTGGCGAACACTTCAGTGAGTCGCGGGTTTTTCGCATTGATCATTACTTGGGCAAGGAAGCTGTGCAGAACTTGCTGGCATTACGTTTCGGTAATGCGCTGTTCGAGCCGCTCTGGCGCAATGCCCATATCGAGCATGTGCAGATCAGCGTGCTGGAAACGGTCGGGGTAGAAAACCGGGGTGATTATTACGATCACGCCGGAGCCATGCGCGATATGGTGCAGAACCACCTGCTGCAGTTGTTGTGCCTG
>REBY01000184.1 GCA_007692485.1 Pseudomonadaceae bacterium
GCGACATCGGTTTGCATGCCGCCTTCAAATCTGTCTTCCCCATTATCAGCTATTCAGGTAATGCGGCACTGGAATATGTTGGCTACCGTCTGGGCGATCCCGCCTTTGACGTCAAGGAATGTATTCTGCGTGGTGTGACCTACGCCGTGCCGCTGCGCGTGAAGGTTCGCCTGATCATCTTTGATCGCGAGTCGTCAAACAAGGCGATCAAGGATATCAAGGAGCAGGAAGTGTACATGGGGGAAATCCCCCTGATGACCGAGAACGGTACCTTTATCATCAACGGTACCGAGCGGGTTATCGTTTCCCAGCTGCATCGTAGCCCGGGTGTGTTCTTTGACCATGACCGTGGCAAGACGCATAGCTCCGGCAAGCTGCTGTACTCCGCCCGCGTGATTCCTTACCGCGGTTCCTGGCTGGACTTCGAATTTGATCCAAAGGACTGTGTTTACGTCCGTATCGACCGTCGTCGCAAGCTGCCAGCGAGTGTATTGCTACGCGCATTGGGCTACCAGACTGACGAGATTCTGGATATTTTTTATGACACCAACGTGTTCAGCGTCAAGGAAGAAACCCTTGAGCTGGAACTGGTGCCAGAGCGCTTGCGTGGTGAGATTGCCACACTCGATATCAAGGATGACAAGGGCAAGGTCATTGTTGAGACCGGCCGCCGGATTACTGCGCGCCATATCAAACAGCTGGAAAAAGCCGGCATCAATAGCCTCGAAGTGCCTTTCGATTACGTGGTCGGTCGTACTATCGCCAAGCCTGTGGTTGATCCGGCAACTGGCGAGATCATTGCCGAGTGCAACGCAGAAATTACCACTGAAGTCGTCAACAAGTTGGTCAAGGCCAAAGTCACTCGACTGGAAACTTTGTATACCAACGAAATTGACTGTGGTCCTTTCGTATCCGATACCTTGCGCATTGATAACACCAGCACGCAGCTTGAGGCTCTGGTGGAAATCTACCGCATGATGCGTCCCGGCGAGCCGCCGACCAAGGATGCGGCTGAAACTCTGTTCGGCAACCTGTTCTTTACCAGCGAGCGTTATGATCTGTCGGCTGTTGGCCGCATGAAGTTCAACCGCCGCATCGGTCGTGAAGAGATCGAAGGTGAAGGCGTGTTGAGCAAGGAAGACATCATTGATGTGCTGAAAACCTTGGTCAACATCCGTAACGGCAAAGGTGTGGTCGATGATATCGATCATCTGGGTAACCGTCGCATTCGTTCGGTCGGTGAAATGGCCGAAAACCAGTTCCGCGTCGGTCTGGTTCGTGTTGAGCGTGCGGTCAAGGAACGTTTGTCCATGGCTGAAAGCGAAGGCCTGATGCCGCAGGATTTGATCAACGCCAAACCGGTGGCTGCTGCGGTCAAAGAGTTCTTTGGTTCCAGCCAGCTGTCACAGTTTATGGACCAGAATAACCCGCTGTCCGAGATCACTCACAAGCGCCGCGTGTCGGCCCTTGGGCCAGGCGGTCTGACCCGTGAGCGTGCCGGCTTTGAAGTGCGTGACGTGCATCCGACCCACTACGGTCGCGTCTGCCCTATTGAAACGCCGGAAGGACCGAACATTGGTCTGATCAACTCGCTGGCAACCTATGCACGCACCAACAAGTACGGCTTTCTCGAAAGCCCGTATCGCCGCGTCAAGGAAGGCCTGATCACAGATGAGATCGTGTTCCTGTCGGCGATTGAAGAAGCTGACCACATTATCGCCCAGGCCAGTGCTACCGTTGAAAACGGCCGGCTGGTGGATGATCTGGTAGCTGTGCGTAACCAGAACGAATTTACCGTCAAGGCACCCCATGAAGTGACCCTGATGGATGTATCGCCACGCCAGGTAGTATCGGTTGCTGCGTCGCTGATTCCGTTCCTCGAGCATGACGATGCCAACCGCGCCTTGATGGGCTCGAACATGCAGCGTCAGGCGGTACCGACTCTGCGTGCTGAGAAGCCGTTGGTAGGTACGGGTATGGAGCGCAACGTTGCTCAGGATTCCGGTGTTTGCGTCACCGCCCTGCGCGGTGGTGTGATCGACTCTGTCGACGCACGTCGCGTCGTGGTTCGGGTCAACCCGGATGAAATCGAAGCGGGTGAAGCTGGGGTGGATATCTATACCCTGACCAAATACACCCGTTCCAACCAGAACACTTGCATCAATCAGCGTCCGCTGGTGCGTAAGGGTGATGTGGTCAGCCGTCGTGATATTCTCGCCGATGGCTCGTCGGTCGATATGGGTGAGCTGGCTCTGGGTCAGAACATGCGCGTGGCCTTCATGCCCTGGAATGGCTACAACTTCGAAGACTCGATTCTGGTCTCTGAGCGTGTGGTCAAGGAAGATCGTTTTACCACGATCCATATCCAGGAATTGACCTGTGTCTCACGTGATACCAAGTTGGGGCCGGAAGAAATCAGTTCGGATATTCCCAATGTTGGTGAAGCAGCGCTGGGCAAGCTGGATGAAGCCGGTATTGTTTACGTCGGTGCTGAAGTAGGGCCTGGCGATATTCTGGTTGGTAAGGTGACGCCCAAGGGTGAAACCCAGCTGACGCCGGAAGAAAAGCTGCTGCGTGCGATCTTCGGTGAGAAAGCGTCTGACGTTAAGGACACCTCCCTGCGCGTGCCTACCGGTACCAAGGGTACCGTGATTGACGTACAGGTCTTTACCCGTGACGGTGTTGAGCGTGATGCCCGTGCGCTGGCGATCGAGAAAGAACAGCTTGGCGAGATTCGCAAGAACTTGCAGGAAGAGTTCCGCATTGTTGAAACCGCTACCTTCGAACGTCTGCGTGAAGCGCTGGTCGGGCAAACAGCTGAAGGCGGTGCTGGCGTGAAGAAAGGCGCCAAGCTGACTGACGCGATGCTCGATGAAATCGAACATGGTCAGTGGTTCAAGCTGCGCATGAGCGAAGATAACCTGAACGAGCAGTTGGAAAAGGCTCAGGCTTATCTCTCCGACCGTCGTCAGCTGCTAGATGAGAAGTTTGAAGACAAGAAGCGCAAGTTGCAGCAGGGCGATGACCTGGCACCGGGCGTATTGAAGATCGTCAAGGTCTATCTGGCAATCAAGCGTCGCATCCAGCCGGGTGACAAGATGGCTGGTCGTCACGGTAACAAGGGTGTTATCTCAGTCATCATGCCGGTAGAAGATATGCCGCATGACAGCAACGGTAACCCGGTCGACATCGTGCTCAACCCGCTCGGTGTTCCCTCGCGGATGAACGTTGGTCAGATTCTGGAAACCCACCTTGGCCTCGCTGCCAAAGGCTTGGGCGAGAAGATCAACCGGATGCTCGACGAGCAGCGCAAGGTTGCCGATCTACGCGAATTCCTTGACGAGGTCTACAACAAAGTTGGTGGTCGTCAAGAAGACCTCAATACCTTCAGCGATGCAGAAATTGTCGAGCTGGCTAACAACCTGCGTGAAGGTGTGCCGATGGCGACTGCCGTATTTGATGGCGCCAAGGAAAGTGAGGTCAAGCATATGTTGCGCTTGGCTGACCTGCCTGATACCGGTCAGATGATGTTGATTGATGGCCGTACTGGCAACACCTTTGATCGTCCGGTGACTGTCGGTTATATGTACATGCTGAAACTGAATCACCTGGTTGACGACAAGATGCATGCTCGCTCTACCGGTTCCTACAGTCTGGTTACCCAGCAACCACTGGGTGGCAAGGCGCAGTTCGGTGGTCAGCGTTTCGGGGAGATGGAGGTCTGGGCACTGGAAGCCTATGGCGCCGCCTACACCCTGCAGGAAATGCTGACCGTGAAGTCGGACGACGTCAACGGCCGGACCAAGATGTACAAGAACATCGTCGATGGCGACCACCGCATGGAGGCCGGCATGCCCGAGTCCTTCAACGTACTGGTCAAAGAGATCCGCTCGCTCGGGATCGACATCGAACTGGAATCAGAGTAAGCATTGCCCACGTCTCGGGCGGCACGGGCCGCCCTTGAGACATTGCGAGGAGTATAGGCCTTGAAAGACTTATTGAACCTGCTCAAGTCCCAGGGACAGATTGAAGAGTTCGATTCTATTCGAATCGGCTTGGCATCGCCGGACATGATCCGGTCCTGGTCCTACGGCGAAGTGAAAAAGCCGGAAACCATCAACTACCGTACCTTCAAGCCGGAGCGCGACGGTCTGTTCTGTGCCAAGATTTTTGGCCCGGTCAAAGACTACGAGTGCCTGTGCGGCAAGTACAAGCGCCTCAAGCATCGCGGTGTAATCTGCGAGAAGTGCGGCGTAGAAGTTGCTCTGGCCAAGGTGCGTCGTGACCGCATGGGCCATATTGAACTGGCTTCGCCAGTTGCACATATCTGGTTCCTGAAATCACTGCCGTCCCGCATTGGTTTGCTGCTGGATATGACCCTGCGTGATATCGAGCGCGTTCTGTATTTTGAAAGCTTTGTGGTTATCGAGCCAGGCATGACCACGCTGGAAAAAGGTCAGCTGCTGAATGACGAGCAGTACTTTGAAGCGCTGGAAGAGTTTGGTGACGAATTCGACGCCCGTATGGGTGCCGAGGCAGTATATGAGCTGCTGACGGCGATGGATCTGGAGCATGAGATTGGCCATTTGCGTGAAGAAATCCCGCAAACCAACTCAGAAACCAAGATCAAGAAGCTGTCCAAGCGCCTCAAGCTGATGGAAGCTTTCCATGGCTCGGGTAACAAGCCTGAGTGGATGGTGCTGACCGTATTGCCAGTTCTGCCGCCGGATCTGCGCCCGCTGGTCCCCCTGGACGGTGGCCGCTTTGCGACCTCGGATCTGAACGATCTGTACCGCCGGGTGATCAACCGTAACAACCGTCTGAAGCGTCTGCTGGATCTGTCGGCGCCTGACATCATCGTGCGCAACGAAAAGCGCATGCTGCAGGAGTCGGTTGATGCGCTGCTGGACAACGGCCGTCGCGGTCGTGCCATCACCGGCACCAACAAGCGCCCGCTGAAATCCCTGGCTGACATGATCAAGGGCAAGCAGGGTCGTTTCCGTCAGAACCTGCTCGGCAAGCGCGTGGATTACTCCGGTCGTTCAGTGATCGTGGTAGGTCCGACCCTGCGTCTGCACCAGTGTGGTCTGCCGAAGAAAATGGCGCTTGAGCTGTTCAAGCCGTTCATTTTCGGCAAGCTTGAGCACCGTGGTCTGGCGACCACCATCAAAGCTGCGAAGAAGATGGTCGAGCGCGAATTGCCAGAAGTATGGGATATCCTCGCTGACGTGATCCGTGAGCACCCCGTACTGCTGAACCGTGCGCCGACACTTCACCGTCTGGGTATTCAGGCGTTCGAGCCGGTGCTGATTGAAGGCAAGGCGATTCAGCTGCACCCGCTGGTTTGTGCTGCCTACAACGCCGACTTTGACGGTGACCAGATGGCTGTACACGTTCCGCTGACCCTTGAGGCTCAGCTGGAAGCGCGTGCGCTGATGATGTCGACCAATAACATCCTCTCGCCGGCCTCCGGTGAGCCGATTATCGTACCATCGCAGGATGTGGTTCTGGGTCTGTATTACATGACCCGCACCAATATCAATGCTTTGGGCGAAGGTATGCGCTTCAGCGGTATCAATGAAGTGGAAATGGCCTACCGTAGTGGTCAGGCTTCATTGCATGCACTGGTCAAGGTGCGCATCACTGAAACCATCAAGCACAAAGATGAAAGCTGGACTACAGAAACCCGTATCGTTGATACCACGGTTGGCCGTGCCCTGTTGTTCCAGATTCTGCCAGAAGGTCTGCCCTTCGAGCTGGTTGACCAGCCGTTGAAAAAGAAAGCGATTTCCAAGCTGATCAACCAGTGCTACCGCGTGGTAGGTCTGAAGGAAACGGTTATCTTTGCTGACCAGCTGATGTATACCGGTTTCGCCTACTCGACTATCTCTGGCGCTTCAATCGGCGTGAATGACTTCGTCATTCCGGACGAGAAAGCCCGCATCATTGATGCGGCGACTGATGAAGTGAAGGAAATCGAAGATCAATACGCCTCGGGTCTGGTGACTCAGGGTGAGAAGTACAACAAGGTGATCGACCTCTGGTCCAAGGCCAACGATGAAATTTCCAAGGCCATGATGGACAACCTCAAGTCAACGACGATCAAGGATCGCGATGGCAATGATGTTGAGCAGGAGTCGTTCAACTCGATGTATATGATGGCTGACTCTGGTGCTCGGGGCTCCGCAGCACAGATTCGTCAGTTGGCCGGGATGCGTGGCCTGATGGCCAAGCCCGATGGCTCGATCATCGAGACGCCGATTACCGCCAACTTCCGTGAAGGTCTGAACGTACTTCAGTACTTTATCTCCACGCACGGTGCCCGTAAGGGTCTGGCCGATACGGCACTGAAAACGGCTAACTCCGGTTACCTGACTCGCCGTCTGGTCGACGTTGCCCAGGATCTGGTCATTACCGAAGTGGATTGCGGTACCGAGAACGGCCTGTTGATGTCCCCGCACATTGAAGGTGGTGATATTGTCGAGCCGCTGGGTGAGCGTGTATTGGGCCGTGTGGTTGCCCGTGATGTGGTCAAGCCCAGTAATGGCGAGGTCATTGTTCCGGCCGGCACACTGATCGACGAGCAATGGGTTGAATTCCTTGAGCGTAACAGCGTCGACGAGGTTTTGGTTCGTTCGCCGATCACCTGTGATACTCGCTATGGCGTCTGTTCGACCTGTTATGGCCGTGACTTGGCCCGTGGTCACCAGATCAACATTGGTGAGGCTGTTGGTGTCATCGCGGCGCAATCGATTGGTGAGCCGGGCACCCAGCTGACCATGCGTACATTCCACATCGGTGGTGCGGCCAGCCGGACGTCTGCTGCTGACAGTGTTCAGGTCAAGAACGGCGGCACTATTCGCCTGCATAACCTGAAGCACGTTGAGCGCACCGATGGCGCGCTGGTTGCAGTATCGCGTTCAGGTGAGCTAGCCCTGGCCGATGAGTTCGGTCGCGAGCGCGAGCGTTACAAGCTGCCTTACGGTGCCGTGATTTCGGTCAAAGAAGGTGATGTGGTGGAAGCCGGTAGCGTGGTTGCCAAATGGGATCCGCACACTCACCCGATTGTTACCGAGATCGCTGGTACCGTTGCCTTCTTCGGTATGGACGATGGTATTACCATCAAGCGTACCGCTGACGAGCTGACCGGTCTGACCAATCTGGAAGTGATTGATCCCAAGGATCGTCCAGCAGCGGGTAAAGATATTCGCCCGGCAGTGAAGCTGGTTGATGAGAATGGCAAGGAACTGATGATGCCGGGCACCGACGTGCCGGCACAGTACTTCCTGCCGGCCAACGCCCTGGTCAACCTGACCGATGGCGCCAAGGTGAATATTGGTGACGTGGTTGCGCGTATTCCGCAGGAAACCTCGAAAACCCGTGACATCACCGGTGGTCTGCCGCGCGTTGCTGATCTGTTTGAAGCGCGTCGCCCGAAAGAAGCCTCGATTCTGGCTGAAATCAGTGGCACGATTTCCTTCGGCAAGGAAACCAAGGGCAAGCGTCGCCTGGTGATTACGCCCACCGACGGCAGCGATCCTTACGAAGAGCTGATTCCGAAGTGGCGCCATCTGAACGTGTTTGAGGGTGAGCAGGTTACGAAAGGCGAGGTTATCTCCGATGGTCCGAGCAACCCGCACGATATCTTGCGTTTGTTGGGCGTCAGTGCGTTGGCCAAGTATATCGTCAACGAGATTCAGGACGTATACCGCCTGCAGGGTGTGAAGATCAACGATAAGCACATCGAGGTGACTATTCGCCAGATGCTGCGCAAGGTTGAAATCAGCGACTCTGGTGACTCCAACTTTATCAAAGGTGATCAGGTCGAGCTGACGCAGGTGCTGGAAGAAAACGAGCGCTTGGCAACGCAGGATAAATTCCTGGCCAAATACGAGCGCGTGCTTTTGGGTATCACCAAGGCATCCTTGTCGACCGAATCGTTCATTTCCGCGGCCTCGTTCCAGGAAACGACCCGCGTATTGACCGAAGCGGCAGTAACTGGCAAGAGCGACCATCTGCGTGGCTTGAAAGAGAACGTGGTGGTTGGTCGTCTGATTCCTGCGGGTACCGGCTTGGCTTACCACGCCGAACGCAAGCGTCAGCGCCAGGTTGATGTGCCGGTCAAAGTCAGTGCCAGTGATGTTGAGCAAGCACTGTCCGACGCACTCAACTCGAGCAACAACTGAGAGTCTGCCGGGTACTGCGGTACCCGGCAACTTGACGAGCGGGGGCGGGCTCTATAGAATTCCGTACCCCTAAAATTGGCGGGGCAGTATGTCCTGCCATTTTTAATTTTGTCTTCAAGACATTAATTTGGAGTTTTGCTAGATGGCAACAATTAACCAGCTTGTTCGCAAGCCGCGCAAGCGCGTCGCTGAGAAGAGCGACGTGCCGGCACTGCAGAACTGCCCGCAGCGTCGTGGTGTGTGCACTCGCGTGTATACCACTACGCCGAAGAAGCCGAACTCGGCTCTGCGTAAAGTTTGCCGTGTCCGTTTGACTAACGGTTACGAAGTGTCTTCCTACATCGGTGGTGAAGGTCACAACCTGCAAGAGCACAGTGTCGTGCTGATCCGTGGCGGTCGTGTAAAAGACCTTCCCGGTGTGCGCTATCACACTGTTCGCGGCTCGCTGGACACCTCGGGTGTCAAAGACCGTAAGCAGGGTCGTTCGAAGTACGGCGCCAAGCGCCCTAAGTAAATTGAATTCATTTAACCTGAGTCGATAAGAGTAAGGTCAGGCGTAACCTAACAGTTACAGTCCTGGGCTAACCTGAAGACCGTTTGAGGGCTTATCAATGCCAAGACGTCGTGTAGCGGCAAAGCGTGAGATCCTGCCAGAACCCAAGTTCGGTAGTCTGATCCTCGCCAAATTCATGAACCATGTAATGGAAAGCGGCAAGAAAGCAGTCGCTGAGCGTATCGTGTACGGTGCGCTGGACAAGGTACAAGAGCGCACCAAGACCGAAGATCCGGTTGAAGTGTTTGAAAAGGCTCTGGATGCTATTGCCCCCTTGGTTGAAGTTAAATCTCGCCGTGTAGGTGGTGCCACCTATCAGGTTCCGGTTGAAGTGCGTCCCTCCCGCCGCAACGCTCTGGCGATGCGCTGGTTGGTTGATGCTGCTCGCAAGCGTGGCGAAAAATCTATGGCTTTGCGCCTGGCTGGTGAGCTGCTTGATGCGGCCGAAGGCAAGGGTGCGGCAGTCAAGAAGCGTGAAGACGTTCACCGTATGGCTGAAGCCAACAAGGCCTTCTCTCATTACCGCTTCTAAACGACTCAGGTGGCTATCGTGGCTCGTATAACCCCGATCAATCTGTACCGTAACATCGGTATTTGCGCGCATGTCGATGCGGGCAAAACCACGACCACGGAACGGATCCTGTTGTATACAGGTGTCAACCATAAACTGGGCGAGGTGCATGATGGCGCCGCGACCATGGACTGGATGGCGCAGGAGCAGGAGCGTGGTATTACCATTACCTCAGCTGCTACTACCTGTTTTTGGGAGGGTTCCGAGAAGCAGTACCAAAGGCATCGCGTCAACATCATCGATACCCCTGGTCACGTTGACTTCACTATCGAAGTAGAGCGCTCACTGCGCGTGCTCGATGGTGCTGTCGTGGTGTTTTGTGGTACCTCGGGTGTTGAGCCGCAGTCCGAAACTGTATGGCGTCAGGCCAACAAGTATGGCGTGCCGCGTATAGTTTATGTCAACAAGATGGACCGTCAGGGCGCTGACTTTCTGCGGGTGGTTGAGCAGATCAGGAAGCGCCTGGGGCACACGCCTGTTCCGGTTCAGTTGGCTATTGGTGCTGAAGAAAACTTCGAAGGTCAGGTTGATCTGCTGCGCATGAAAGCGATCTACTGGAATGACGAAGACAACGGTACCACCTTCCGCGAGGAAGAGATTCCGGCCGAGTTGCTTGATCAGGCCAATGAGTACCGCGAGAAGCTGGTTGAAGCGGCAGCTGAAGCCAACGAAGAGTTGATGAACAAGTATCTCGAAGGGGGTGAGTTGACCCTGGAAGAGATCAAGGCGGGTCTGCGTCAGCGTACTCTGGCTTGCGAGATTGTTCCGGCTGTGTGCGGTACTTCATTCAAGAACAAGGGTGTTCCCCTGGTTCTGGATGCGGTTATTGATTATTTGCCAGCGCCTGACCAGGTGGTGGCTATTCGCGGCGTACACCCGGATGACGACGAGAAGACGGACACCCGCTCGGCTGACGACGAGCAGCCTTTCGCCGCGCTGGCGTTCAAGATTGCTACTGACCCCTTCGTGGGTACGCTGACTTTTGCCCGCGTCTACTCCGGTGTATTGAAATCCGGTGACTCGGTGCTGAACTCGGTCAAGGGCAAGAAGGAGCGTGTCGGCCGTATGGTGCAGATGCACGCCAACGCACGTGAAGAAATTAAAGAAGTGCGTGCAGGTGACATTGCTGCGCTGATTGGTATGAAGGATGTGACCACCGGGGATACCCTGTGCGACCTGAACAAGCCAATCATTCTGGAGCGCATGGAGTTTCCGGATCCGGTTATTTCGGTTGCTGTTGAGCCGAAAACCAAAGCCGATCAGGAAAAGATGGGTATTGCTCTGGGTAAACTGGCCCAGGAAGATCCGTCTTTCCGCGTACGTACTGATGAAGAGTCAGGTCAGACCATTATTTCTGGTATGGGCGAGCTTCACCTCGATATCTTGGTTGACCGCATGAAGCGTGAATTCAATGTGGAAGCCAACATCGGCAAGCCGCAGGTGGCTTATCGCGAGATGATCCGCAATACCTGTGAAATCGAAGGTAAATTTGTCCGCCAGTCCGGCGGTCGTGGCCAGTATGGTCACGTATGGATTCGCTTTGAGCCGTCGGGTGATGAGGCTGAAGGTCTGACCTTTATTAACGAAATCGTTGGTGGTGTGGTTCCGCGTGAATACATCCCGGCGATCCAAAAAGGTATCGAGGAGCAGATGCAGAACGGTGTTGTTGCCGGCTATCCGCTGCTTGGTCTCAAGGCAACCGTTTATGACGGTTCCTACCATGATGTTGACTCGAACGAAATGGCGTTTAAAATCGCAGCTTCGATGGCCACCAAGCAGTTGGCTCAGAAGGGTGGTGCTGTTTTGCTCGAGCCGGTCATGAAGGTCGAAGTCGTTACTCCGGAAGATTATATGGGTGACGTCATGGGCGACCTGAACCGCCGTCGCGGGCTGGTACAAGGTATGGAAGATTCCGTTTCCGGTAAGGTGATCCGCGCAGAGGTTCCGCTTGGTGAAATGTTTGGCTACGCCACGGATGTTCGCTCCATGTCCCAGGGACGTGCGAGTTACTCCATGGAGTTTTCCAAATATGCCGAGGCCCCTATGAACATCGCCGAAGCAATCATCAAGAAGCAAGGCTAACTTGAACCTAAGCTAATTAAAGAGGTTATCAACCGTGGCTAAAGAAAAATTTGAACGCAGCAAACCGCACCTGAACGTGGGCACCATTGGTCACGTTGACCATGGCAAGACCACCCTGACGGCGGCTCTGACCAAGGTCTGTGCAGAAGTATACGGCGGCTCCGCCCGTGCTTTCGATCAGATCGATAACGCGCCGGAAGAAAAAGCCCGTGGTATCACCATCAACACCTCGCACGTAGAGTACGATTCTCCGACTCGTCACTACGCGCACGTTGATTGCCCCGGTCACGCTGACTACGTGAAGAACATGATCACCGGTGCTGCGCAGATGGACGGCGCTATCCTGGTCTGTTCCGCTGCTGACGGCCCGATGCCGCAGACTCGCGAGCACATCCTGCTGTCTCG
>REBY01000017.1 GCA_007692485.1 Pseudomonadaceae bacterium
TCACGCAGCACATCCTCAAAACGTAAACGCTTTACGGTCAGTTTGTCATCCAGGGTAAAGCTAAGCTTTTCTTCCCATTGCAGTGCTAGCTGACAGACCTGCTTGCCTGCAGTGAGGTGTTGCTGGATTTCATCACTGGCAAGGTCTTGACGCTTGCAGCGGATTACGCCGCCATCTTCATGGGTATCCTTGAGCTCACACTCATCGCCGATAACCAGTTGTTCCGGGGCTGAGCCCTGACGTACCCAGTCGGTCATACAGGCAGCGGGGGCGATTTTTACTGTGAGTGGCCGCACAGGCAGACTCCCAGTACTTTCCCGTAATAAGTTGAGCAGGTCCTCGGCAGTCTTGTGGCTGGCACTGTCGACCGCCAGCCAGCCGTTGGCTGGAGAGATACAGGCAAGGGTGGTTCGGTTGCGGGTAAAGGCGCGAGGCAGCAGCGACTGGACAATCTCATCTTTGAGGGTGTCACGCTCCTTGCGATACACCTTGCGCGCGTCACGGGCTTCGATTTCTTCTACTTTTTCGCTCAGGGCGTCCTTGATAACACTGCTTGGCAGAATACGTTCTTCCTTGCGCATGGCGATCAACCAGATGCCTTCAGCGACTTGCAAACGGTTTTCCGAATGGCGACCAAAGGGTGTGGTCCAGCCGAGCGTCAGTTGCTCCTGGCTGCCGCAGGGGCGGGCAGGGCGCTCGTCCAGGGCAGCGAGCAACTGCTCTTCAGTAAAGGGTACAGCTTGGTTGAAACGGTAGAACAGCACATTGCGAAACCACATGAAGCATTCCTTGTTGCGTTGAAAAATACCTGGATAAGAACTGCCTGCGAACGGCAGGACAGCAAATAGTGCCTGACTCGCCGTCGCGTCGCCAGTCTTCAGGCGCAATCCCCGCCCCGGCTATCAGGTCAGTCAGCAAGATTTGTGGGGTTGGGGTAAGGCATTGAATTACACCTGAAAAAAATTTGAAAAAGGTATTGCCAGAGGCGCAAAAGGTGCCCATAATGCGCCCCACTTCGAGAGCAAATGGGTGATTAGCTCAGCTGGGAGAGCATCTGCCTTACAAGCAGAGGGTCGGCGGTTCGATCCCGTCATCACCCACCATTCGAGAAGTTAGCGCAGTGGTAGTTCAGTTGGTTAGAATACCGGCCTGTCACGCCGGGGGTCGCGGGTTCGAGTCCCGTCCACTGCGCCATCTTTCAAGCCTTTGATCGGTTCCTGGTCGAAGGTTTTTTACTTTCTGGGTCCGGCAAAGTAATTGCCGCTATTGCTGTGTTATTTACCATCAGTAAGCTATCTCCTCCCTTAAGCAGCTTGGCCTGAACGGTGTTGTATGCCAGCACGTTGGCTAAATGATTTCGTTTGCATTCCGCTTTGATTTCACTACCTTGCCGAGGAATTGCCCCATCCGGGTTAATTCCCAATCTGATGTGGTCGGTTACTGCCAGCCCTGTTAAGCTGAGGCCTTTATTCCTGCCTGTTACAGGCCTGTTTATCGAGGTAAGCATGAAGCGAAATCTGCTGGCAGCCAGCATTGCCATAAGTATGATCACCCTGGTCGGTTGTGCCGACGATGCCACGGATGTGGCAACAACAGACCTTTCTACGCCAATCCAGCAAGCCTCTTACGGAATTGGCCTGAACATGGGCGACAGCCTGTTGCAGGAAGGGCTGGAAGATATCGACGTTGATGCCTTGGCATTGGGTCTGCAAGATGCGCTAGAGCGTAACGAGCCGCGACTGGACGATGATGCCTTGATGGAGGCGTTTACCCAATTGCAAGACCGTGCTGAAGAGCGTATGTCAGAACTGGCTGGTGAAGTTGGACAAGCCAACGAGAACTATCTGGCCGATAATGCCGAGCGTGATGGTGTGACCACTACGGACTCCGGTTTGCAGTATGAAGTGATCGAGGCAGCGGACGAAGAGGCTGCCAGTCCATCTGCGAATGATGTCGTTACCGTGCATTACGAAGGTCGTCTGATCGACGGTACCGTCTTTGACAGTTCACTGGAGCGTGGTGAGCCAGCTCAGTTCCCGGTCAGTGGTGTTATTCCGGGTTGGGTTGAGGCCCTGCAACTGATGCAGGTCGGTGACAAATGGACTGTGACCATTCCTAGCGATCTGGCCTATGGTGCCCGCAGCCCGAGCCCGACCATTCCGCCGAACTCCGTGCTGGTGTTCGAAATGGAGTTGCTCAGCATCGATTCGATGGAAGAGTAAGCCGGTGTGTTACCGGCCAGGCATTCTACCTGGCCGGTGTTATCCCTCTTTCCAGGGCCTGTGGCTGCCCAAGTGTTACCCTTATGCACAAATGGCGGTAACACTTTTCAATGATCCTCCGCAACCCTTGTTTCAAACTAACGTTTAGTGCTATGTGCATGATTTTGATAGATTTTTCAATCTGCTCAAAAACTGTTCAGTTTGTCTTCGCGCCTTGATTTATGGCCATTACAGTACTTTCCCCCAGACATGTTCACAGACTTATCCACAGTATCTGTGGGTAACTATGACTTTAATCGTAACTGCTTACCAGGCGCTGGATGGCACCCTCGGCCACCAGTGAATTGATGCTGTCGCGCAATCTGGATCGGCGCAGCTGATCCTGGCCAGCGATAGCGCAGCGCAGTGCAAAATCTTCTACAGTCCAGTCGCTGAGCCGCAGATCCTTGGTGTCTTGCCGTCGCAGGTGGTACAGCGCTGCACGGCGCAGCTCTATACTGGCATCCAGGCGCCCACGCTGAACCATGGTCATGCGCACGCTGATATCGCGTACATCATGTCGGTTGATCAGTTGGTTCTCAAAGGCGCGTGTTAACGCCCCGGTATACTGATAACCCAGCGTGGTACCCAGTACTTTTCCATTGAGATCATCCAGCACGCGGGGAGTATTAGGTGCGAGACTGACAATAACATCGGCATCGGTATACAGCGGCTGGGTCCACAGAAAAGCATCCGGATTGTCATGCCAGTCAGGTTGGGTATTGCACAACAGCTCGATGCGCTTCTGTTGCAAGTACTCGGTAATCCGGTTGTTGGGCGTGGCAATAAAATCGACGTTACTGCCAAAGGTTTCAGCCACCAGGCTACCAATACGGAACGTCAGGCTGTCACGGGCCAGGTTGTTATCGGTTTGCTTGATGACGTAGGGTGCCGGATCAGCCGGTGAGTAGCCCCAAAGAATGGGCATGTCTGGTGGTGCTGCAGAAGCAGTTATGGGTATCAGAAGCAACAGGATAGGGTTAGTCAGGCGCACTGGATACTCCACACTGGCGAGCTGGATATAGCCTGACTATGCTGGGTTTCCGTGCTGGACTCAAGCGTAAAAAAACCATCCCGATTGCTCGGGATGGTTTGGATCGGCTGGCAGTCAATGACTGCCAGCCACTTGGTGAATGCCTAGCCAGCTTGAGCCAGGCGCTCACGCAGCTCCAGCAGGTCAATCAGAATACGCCCGGTTTCAGACAGGAAAGCGTCGTCCTCGTCTTCATCCTCCTGATTCAGCGCATGGATGGACTCACGCAGCGGGTCGCGCTCTTCCAGTTCGGTCAGAGGCTCTTCGCCGCGGGCCTTGCGGCGCTGATTTTCCAGCGCAAGCATTTCAGCTTCAAAACCTTTTTGCTGTTCTTGACGCAGGGCCTTATTGAGTGGCAAGTACTCGCGCTCCTGCATGCGCTTGTTCAATTCAACCCGAGCCAGGGTGTAATTGAATTCGGCATCTGTAGCTACCCGTGCTTCATGGCGATCAGCCAGTTGGCGGATAAAGGGCGCCAGTTGCAGGTCGGCGCTGTATTCCGCCGGGGCAATAGTGTCCCAAGGCAAAGCGCGGGGTAGGCTGCTTTCGCCAATTTCACGGCTGTCCAGCAACGACGGGTAGAGAATGTCCGGAACTACGCCGCGGTGCTGGGTGCTTTGCCCGGATATCCGGTAGAACTTGGCCAGGGTAAGCTTGAGTTCGCCATGGTTCAGCGGCTGAATAGACTGCACAGTACCCTTACCAAAGGTGGGCTCACCGATGATCAGAGCGCGGCCGTAATCCTGCATTGCACCGGCAAAGATTTCCGAAGCAGAGGCGGATAGTCGGTTGACCATGACCGCCAGCGGACCTTTGTAGCTGATGCCCGGATTATCATCATCCAGAACTTGCACTTTGCCCTGGCTGTTGCGCACCAATACGGTAGGCCCTTGGTCGATAAACAGGCCGGTCAGCTCTGTGGCTTCCTGTAAGGAGCCACCACCATTGTTGCGCAAGTCCAGCACCACACCGTCAACACCCTCTTTCTGCAGTTCACTGAGCAGGCGGCGCACGTCACGAGTGGTGCTGCGGTAATCATCGTCACCACGGCGATAGGCTTTGAAATCGATGTAGAAGCCGGGCACTTGAATGACGCCGACGCGATACTCCTGATCGCCATCCTGCCAGTCGAGAATGCTCGAGCGGGCGGCCTGATCTTCCAGTTTGACTGCTTCACGCGTCAGGCTGATCTCACGGCTACTCATATCGTCCGGTGCATTGGCGGCGGGGATGACTTCCAAGCGTACTTCTGACCCTTTTGGTCCGCGGATCATTTTGACCACTTCATCCAGGCGCCAGCCGACAATATCGACCATTTCTTCTTCGCCTTGGGCAACCCCGATGATGCGATCAGCCGGTTCCAGTTGCTGGCTCTTCTGAGCCGGGCCAGCCGGCACCAGCCGGACAATACGGGTATATTCATTGTCGCTTTGCAACACTGCGCCAATACCTTCCAGGGACAGGCTCATGTTGATGTCGAAATTCTCTGCATTCTCCGGTGACATGTACTGAGTGTGCGGATCATAAGCTTGAGCCAGAGCATTGATATAGTTTTGGAAGATGTCTTCGCCACGGGTTTGGTAGAGACGCGTGCGCTGACTGTTGTAGCGCGTTTCCAGCTGCTCGCTGATCGCGTCAAGCTCGCGGCCGGCCAATGTCATGCGCAGTACTTCGTCTTTTAACTGCTGACGCCAGAGAGTGCGCAGCGCATCTTCATCAGCGGGCCATTCCGCGGTTTCACGATCGACCAGAATTTGCTGGTCACTGTTCAGGTCAAGCTGGTCGATGCCGCTTTCAATCAGATCGAGGGCAAAGCCGATGCGCTGATCCGCTCGTTGCAATTGCTGGGCGTGCATGGCAAAACCGATTTCCAGGTTGCCTTCCAGCAGCAGATCATCCATGCGATAGCGGTAATGCTCAAACTCGCTGACATTTTGTTGCGTGAACAGGCTACGCTGTGGATCAAGCTGTTTCATGTAGATGTCGAAGATGTCGCTGGACAAGGCATCATTCAACTGGATGCGGTTGTAGTGGTGACGACGCAACAACTCGACAATGTTAAGACTGGCAACCATCTGCTCGCGCGTGGGTTGAAGGGCTTCCAGATCAAGCCCGTTGGCTGGGTCGTCGTTGGCCTGCAGCAGGCTGGAGCAGGCCAGCAAGCTGATCAGGAAGGCCGTACGCAGGGTATTCAAAGCATTCATGGTAGGTATCGTATCCGCTACTGGTGGGGTATTGTCGGCCAATGCCAAATCTACCGATTATTGAAAACACTATGGAGGCAGCGTGAGAGGATTGCAAGCCAAGGGCGGACAGCTCGAATGGGTCGAACAACCCGCGCAAGCCCTTGATTCCGGGCATGTTCGCCTGTCGATCAAGGCTGCCGGTTTGAACCGTGCAGATTTGTTACAAAAGGCTGGTATGTACCCGCCGCCGGCGGGCGCTTCGCCGGTGCTCGGGTTGGAGTGTGCCGGCGAGGTTATTGAGACCGCTGGTGATACCCGCTGGGCGGTGGGTGACCGCGTTATTGCATTGCTGGCCGGTGGCGGTATGGCTGACGAGGTAGTCGTAGACGCGCGGCATCTGTTGCCGGTACCGGATGGTTTCGATTGGGCCCAAGCCGGCGCCATCATGGAAGTTTTTGCTACGGCCTGGCTGAATATTTTTGAGCTGGGTGCTGCCAAGCCGGGTGAGAAAGTGCTGGTGCATGCTGGCGCCAGCGGTGTGGGTACGGCCGCTATCCAGCTGTGTCGTGCTATGGGCAATCCGTGCTGGGTCAGCCTGGGATCGGAGGACAAGCTGAAGCAGGCCTGTGCACTGGGCGCAGCTGGTGGTGTTTTGCGTCAGCAGGGAATTGATCAATTGAAGGATTTTGGTCCTTTTGATGTGGTTCTGGATCCGGTGGGTGGTACCTATGCCGCTGAGCATCTTGATTTGCTGGCGCTGGATGGCCGGTGGGTGATGATCGGTCTGATGGGTGGTCGTGAGGCTCAGCTGGATCTGGCCAAGGTGCTGGTCAAGCGTTTGCAGCTGACGGGTTCGACGTTGCGCACGCGCAGTGCTGATTTCAAGGCGGAGTTGCTGGCGCGTATGGAGCAGACATTATGGCCCCTGTTTGCGGATGGCACTCTCAAGCCCTTGGTGGCAGGAACCTATCCGTTCAAGGCAGCAGAAGATGCATTTGCCGAGTTGGCGGCTGACAAGGTGGTGGGTAAGTTGGTTTTGGTGGCCTAAAGTAGGGGTGCAATGTCAGGATAATATTGACGAGTGCACAAAAATTGTATGCGGCGTTGCCAGCCACCGGTGACAGACCGTCTATAGCCAGGGATGGCTATCGCCGAGCGCACAGGGATGTGCTTGTAGCGTGTCTGTCACCGGTGGCTGGCAACGTCGCAGGGCACCAAAGTTAATCGATCGGAGTAGCGGCTTACAGCGTAAAACCGCCATCAATCGGGATGATGTTGCCGGTCATATACGCGCCTGCAGCACTGGCCAACATAATCGCCAGCGCGGACATTTCCTCTTCCTTACCCCAGCGACGCATCGGAATAACGGCGCAATCCTCGGCCAGCGCTTCAGGATTGCTATGAATGTGCTGAGTCATTTTGCTCGGGAAGCGGCCGGGCGCGATGACATTCACATTGATGTGCTCACTGACCAGCTCGCGGGCCAGCAGGCGTGACATCTGATGCACGGCGGCCTTGCTTGGGCCGTAGGAATAGGCCTGCTCGCCGAAGGTGCTGATACCAGCAACGGAGCCAATATTGATAATGCGTGTGGGGTTGTCAGCATGGGCGCCTTTGCGCAGCAGCGGCAACAGTTGCTGGATGGTGCTGAACACTGCGGTAACATTCAGTTGCATCACCTTGTGCCAACCTTCTGCCGGAAAGCTTTCCAAGGGTGCCCCCCAGGCAGTCCCAGCGTTATTGACCAGAATGTCCAGCTGTTCGGTATGTTGCTGCAACTCGGTAGCCAATGCTTTGGCACCTTCCTCCGAGGACAGATCTGCGCGCAGCGCAATGCACTCACCGTATTGGCTCAATTCCTTGGCGGTTTCTTCACCTTCGGCCAGTTTACGCGAACAGATGATGACGCGAGCGCCAGCCTGGACAAAGCCTTTGGCGATCATACGGCCGATACCCCGGCTACCACCGGTAACCAGTGCGGTGCGCCCTTTGAGACTGAAATATTCCTGCATGACTGACTCTCTATAGTTGATTTGGACCAGAGAATAACCATAGTCCCGCGCCTATGGCTTTGCCACGCTTATCCAACGCGCAAATACGCGGCTATGCGCTGACTTGAGATGGCTGTTGTGTCAGCACGGGCAGCGGCGTGAGGGTATTTACGTTATCCTTGCGCATCGAATTATCCAGCTTAAGGAATTATTGCCCATGCCCAGCCCCCGACGATCGCGCAAGGAAGATGCTTCCGCCTGGACTGTTGCTGATAGTCGCAGTGTCTACGGTATTCGCCACTGGGGTGCGGGTTACTTCAACCTGAATGATCAGGGGCACGTGCAAGCGACGCCGCAAGGCGAGGAGGGTGCCGAGGTTGATTTGCATCATCTGGTGCAGCAGCTGCGTGACTCGGGTCTGGATTTGCCCTTGTTGATCCGTTTCCCGGATATTCTGCAACACCGGGTGCGACAACTGACCGGTGCCTTTGACCAGAATATTGCCGAGCTGGAGTATCAGGCCGGTTATACCGCGCTTTACCCGATCAAGGTCAATCAGCAAGAAGCTGTGGTGGAAAACATCATTGCCACACAGAACGTGTCGATTGGGCTTGAGGCGGGCTCCAAGCCCGAGCTGATGGCGGTGCTGGCGCTGTCACCCAAGGGTGGGACTATTGTCTGCAACGGCTACAAGGATCGTGAGTTTATCCACCTGGCCTTGCTGGGGCAGAAGCTCGGACACCGAGTATTTATTGTTATCGAGAAAGAGTCTGAAGTCGATCTGGTTATTGAAGAGGCGGCGGCGCTGGGGCTGACGCCGAACATCGGCCTGCGTGTACGCTTGTCATCCCTGGCTTCCAGCAAGTGGGCGGATACCGGCGGTGAGAAATCCAAGTTTGGCCTGTCGGCTGCGCAATTGCTACGGGTGGTACAGCGCTTTACCGATGCCGGCCTGCAGGATGGTATGCGTCTGCTGCATTTTCATATGGGCTCGCAGATTGCCAATCTGGCCGATTATCAACACGGCTTTCGCGAGGCGATCCGTTACTTTGGTGAGCTGCGTGCACTGGGCTTGCCGGTCGATCATATTGATGTCGGCGGCGGTCTTGGGGTGGATTACGATGGTACCCATTCGCGCAACGCCAGCTCAATCAATTATGACGTTAACGAGTATGCTCAAACCATTGTTAGTATGCTCAAGGATTTCTGCGACCAGCAGGGCTTGCCGCATCCGCATATTTTCTCGGAAAGTGGCCGCGCGCTGACCGCGCATCACGCTGTACTGGTGGTGCAGGTGACCGATGTCGAGCGTTACAACGATACCGTGCCCCCGATTGATGACCTTGAGGCTTTGCCGGCGGTGGTGCGCAACCTGGTTGCCTTGCTCGATCGTGACGATATTGAGCTGGTGACTGAAACCTACTGGCGCGCGACCCATTACATCAGTGACGTGGCCAGCCAGTATGCCGAGGGTAAGGTGACGCTGGCAGAAAAGGCCCTGGCTGAGCAGTGCTACTTTGCCTTGTGCAACCGCCTGCATGCCCAGTTGAAAGCCCGTCAGCGCTCGCACCGGCAAGTGCTGGACGAGTTAAATGACAAGATGGCCGACAAGTACATTTGTAATTTCTCGGTATTCCAGAGCCTGCCGGATACCTGGGCGATTGATCAGGTACTGCCGATCATGCCGCTCAATCGCCTGGATGAAGAACCCCTGCGCCGCGCGGTACTGCAGGACCTTACCTGTGACTCGGACGGCAAGATCCGGCATTACGTCGATGAGCAGTCGATCGAGAACACCTTGCCGGTGCATGACTTGCGTGAGGGTGAGGATTATCTGCTCGGGGTTTTCCTGGTCGGTGCTTATCAGGAAATTCTCGGTGATATGCACAACTTGTTTGGCGACACTGACTCGGTCAATGTTTATCTGCGCGAGGGCGGACGCGTCGAGCACGGTGGTATCGAAACCCACGACACCATCGAGGATATGCTCCGCTATGTCCACTTTGCCCCGGGTGAGTTGCTGACGCTGTATCGTGACAAGGTGGCGGGCGCTCGCTTGAGCCCGAGTGAACGAGCCAAGATCCTTGATACCCTGCGCCTGGGTTTGACACGCTCTTCCTATCTGAATGCTGACTGAGCCTTGCCTGGCAGGTGCCATTGCGGCACCTGCCACTGTTCTCAGAACTGTTGCTGCCAGTGCATCAGTACGGCTTGCATGGGCGCTGCCTTGGCTTGATGGCCGGGTTGGCGGCTGCCAATCCAGGACAGGCGCACGTCACTACTGCGGCCCATCTCGCGCCGCCAGAACAATTCTAGATCCAGTTGCCGGCCGTCGGGACTCAGGTCCAGATTGACTGGCCTCAAGTCAAACTGGTTACCGGCATAGTCCTGCGCGAGCATAACTTGGCTGCGGGCTGACTCGACCCGCAAGGGCTGCTGCAGTGCCAGGCCCCAGTCTTGCCACTGGGCAGCCAATTGCCAACTACTGCTATCGACATTGCCCAGCCGGTCGAGCAAGCCCTGGCCTTCGCCTCGGCTGCGGCCCCAATGCGCGCTATGCAAAAGCCGTACATCGCCTTGCTGCCATTGGCCGGACAGGCTGACAAAGCGCGTCTGGCTGCCTTTGCCTAGATCATAAAAACCACGCCCGCGGCTACCCAGCAAACCGTCATGGTTGATCATCTGGCCCCACTCCAGCCGGGTGCTGTAGTGTTCGCTAAGGGCCAGGCTGGCGCCGCCCAGCAGACCCTGACGCATCTCCGAGCCAAGGGCCGTGAGGTGCCAGGACAGCGCGCCCTGCTGGTAGACCTGATGCAGAGCGGTGCTGCGCTCTTCAGTTCGCTGGCGCCAGTAAGGCGCATGTTGGCTGACGTGAAGCTGGCTACGACCGAGCCAGGCGTGCTCTCCGTTTAGTACATCCAGATGGTCAACTTGCCCCCAGCGCAATTGGTAGTCTGCCGTACTGGCCAGGGTGCTGACCTGGCTGGCCAGACGACCATCGGCCGCACGGTAATACCAGCCATTATCGTTGGCAGTCATGTTCAGTTGGCCAGCCCCCAGGTTCTGCATCGCGTTGGTGCTGGCGTGGCGATAAGCAGGGGAGTAGACAGCTTGGCCCAGGTCGACCAGAAAACCGGCACCCTGGCTGTCGCTGGCAAAGGCTTGCACACCTGCAAGCGGGTTGCCACTGCCGAAGGCGGGCCCCAACTGCAGGTTGCTGCTGGCTAGCGGCAGGGCGTGGGTACTGGATGACACCATTTGCAGTTCGCCAAGGGGGCGGGTAGCTCTCTCCACATCCAGCAGGCCCTGCCCATACAGATCACTGTTGGCATAGACGCCACTGCGTTCGGCTGTTATCAGCAGACGTTGCACTACCTGACTGCTGGACAAGGTCGGAAAGCTTTCGCTGACCAGGGCAAGGGCGCCGGTAACCGCCGGCGCCGCCATGGAGGTGCCAGTCAGGATGGCATAGCTATCAGGGCCGTTGATCCAGGTTGATTGGATCGCTGTTCCCGGTGCTGCCAGGCACCAGGCCGCCGCATTGCCGCAGGCATTCGAGCTGCTGTGCAACTCCCCGGTAACGCGATCCACGTTGGCTACGGCCAGCCAGTTAGCGCTCAGTTCCGGAAAGTGTACGGGCAACGCGGCGAATAACTGGGCATTGCTAATTGCCTCGTTACCCGCTGCCCAGACATAGACGCGCTGATCCAGCACTCCATTACGGAAGGCGCTTAACAGTTCCGGGTAAGTGGCGACAAAGGCGGCGCGACTGAAATCGTTAGTTGTCTGGCTAACGCCCCAGCTATTGTTGAACCAGATTGCTCCCTGCTGCCGGGCCCAATTCATCCCGGATGCAATTTGCGCATCGCTAGCGCTAATCACGTCCAGGTCATCGGTAAAACGCACATTAAGTAGCTGGGCGCTCGGAGCATAGCCGACGCTTCCTGCGTCATCCCTATTGGCTGCCAGAATACCGCCTACGTGAGTGCCGTGACCATTTTGGTCGTTACTGTCAGCGGCCAAGGTGCTCTGATTGAAGACGTTGAAGTGGCCGGCAATACGACCAGAAAACTGCGAGTGTTCAGCATTCAGGCCACTGTCGATTAGAGCAATACGCTGGCCAGCCCCGGTAATACCGCGCTCATGCGCTACATGCGCGTAGCTCAGCTCGTAACCGCCGGTAAACAGGTACTCGGTACCCAAGGGTAAAAGTTTGGCGCTGTTATCGTCCGGATCGGGGAAACGCAGAATGGCATCGTTCGGGTCATCCGCGACAGGACCGCCACCCCCACCCCCGCCACCTCCACCCCCGCCAAGCGC
>REBY01000135.1 GCA_007692485.1 Pseudomonadaceae bacterium
CACGCAAATGTTTGATATTTCAAACATGCTAAGAAATGCCAGCTAAGGCTGCAAGTGAAACAGGGAATTAATCAGGTTGTGTGCTTTAGCCCGGTTGGTGCTATCCGGTGCTGGACACGCCGTGAACCCTTCCCTGGGGGCTCGTAGATGCCATCCTTGGCATCTAACGGTCCAGCACCGGATAGCACCAACCGAGCTACCGGGAGCTCGTGCAGTTATTCAAAACCCAAATGAAATGTTAAAGAGCCTCTGAAAGCGTAGGCGAGGCAGGCTCAGCAAGGCAAAAGCAGGCGAAAAAGCGCAGTTTACGTGTTGTAAATGAGCATTTTTTGCCTGCTTTTAACGCAGCTGAGGCAACGTAGGTAGTTTTCAGGGGCTCTTTAAGCGACGTGGTCGCGCTCGAAGAGAGCACTGGGACCAATGCCGTCCTGACCATGTTCCAGCAGACCAGCAACGCGCTGCAAGCTGGCCAGCAACATCAGTTGTTCCCAGTCAGGCAGCTCGCTGAAGTTGTCGAGAAACTCGCTGGGTAGCAGTGCCGGCTCGGCCTGAATGGCCGCCAGGCCCGTCTCGGTCAGCGCCAGATGTACCTTGCGCTTGTCGCTCTTGCTGCGGATACGGTGCAGCAGGTCACGCTTTTCCAGGCGATCAATAATGGTGCTCAGGGTGGCTTGGGATACGCTGACGCGCTTGGCCAGATCGCCCAAAGTGCCCTCGCCCATGGCCTTGATGCTGTGCAGAATCAGCAACTGGATCGGCGTCAGGCCGCTATTGCGACCAAGGCGCTTGGCGTGAATTTCGCTGGCCCGTTGCAAGCGGCGCAGGGCCAGGTAGAGATCGTGCATCATATGCATGGTTAAGCTCCGTAGCACGCCGGCAAAGGGGGCGGGCAATTACATGAAGGCTAAATATTACAGTAGTAATTAGCTGGTCCTTCTTTTGCTTATCAAGCAAAAATGCCGCTGAAACAGCGACTTTTACGCAGCCATATATCTCAAGCCTACAACAGATTTACTTTTACATCAAAGTAAAGTGCTTGGTTAACCTGAACGGGTCAGCAAGGCGCCTGGCGTTTGCCGCTTTATGGTACGAATTGTGCTGGATTATTCCCCAAACCACTCTGCGCCCAGAATAATGGCATTTTGCTTCTTTTCGGGGTGGTGCATGCACTGATGCGGTGCCGGGTTGGGTATGTGGCACCGGACGAGTGCGCCGGATGAGCAGCCTGAGCGGGTGTCCTGATGTCGGTGGCCATGATTGATGTGTTGTGGGTTGTCCTCTGTGCTGGCCTGGTGTTCAACATGCAGCTGGGCTTTCTGTGCCTGGAGTCCGGCCTGACGCGCAGCAAGAACGCGATCAACGTGGCGGTGAAGAATATGGCCGACCTCAGTGTCGCCATATCCCTCTATTGGTTGTTCGGTTTTGGCATCATGTTCGGTGCCAGCCAGGGCGGCTGGTTCGGCACCGGCTTTGCCCTGCTCTCCTTTGACGATACCTGGCAGGCCGCCTTCTTCCTCTTTCAAGCCATGTTCTGCACCACGGCAGCCACTATTGTCTCTGGGGCGGCGGCTGAACGCATGCGCTTTGGGGGTTACATCATTGTCACCATGATCGCCGCCGGTCTGATTTACCCCTTCTTTGGGCATTGGGCCTGGGGTGGTGCTTTCAGTGAGGGGCAGGGCTGGTTGGCCGCCCGGGGTTATGCCGATTTTGCCGGCTCCATTGTTGTGCATGGAGTCGGCGGCTGGGTTGCGCTGGCGGTTATCCTGGTGCTTGGCGCACGCCAGGGTCGCTTTGAACAGGACCGTGATGGGCGCAGCCTGACGGGTTCCAATCTGCCGATGGCGATGCTCGGGGCCTTGTTGCTGCTGTTTGGCTGGTTCGGTTTCAACGGCGGTAGCACCTTCGCCTTTGATGGTCGGGTGCCGGGCATTATTGCCAATACCGTGCTGGCGGCGGTGGCGGGTATTTTGGGGGGTATGGGCTTGTCCTGGCTGCGCTGGCGGCATGTGGATCCGGTGTACCCGCTCAACGGGCTGATTGCCGGGATGGTGGCGGTGACCGCCAGCGCGGACGTGGTCGACTCCGGTGCAGCCTTCCTTATCGGCTTGATTGGCGGCGCGGTCATGTATCTGGCTGACCGCTTACTCTACCGTTGGCGTATTGATGACGCGGTCAGTGCCGTGCCGGTGCACCTGGCTAGCGGTATCTGGGGGGTATTGGCGCTGCCGCTGTTTGCCGATCTGGAGAAACTCGGCACTGGCTTGACCCGCATGGAACAGTTGGGGGTGCAGGTTGAAGCTGTGCTGGTGTCAGGGCTCTGGGCTTTCGGGCTGACCTGGATCCTGTTGACCTTGATCAATCGCATTTACCCGCTACGGGTATCGCCGGACGATGAATTGACCGGGCTCAATGTGTCCGAGCACGGCGCGCGCACCGAGTTGATTGAATTGCTCGAGGCCATGGCGACCCACCAGCGTGATGGCCAGTTTCGCCATGAAGTACCGGTTGAGCCTTTTACCGAGGTTGGGCAGATTGCCAGCCAGTACAACAAGGTGATCAAGGCACTGAATCAGGCAGTGGGCAGAACTCAGGCGATTGTGCGCGATATCCGCGATGGCATTGTTACCTGCAACCCGGATGGCGTGCTCGCCAGCTGTAATCCGGGTGCCGAGCGACTGTTGGGTTTGTCGGCAGCGGAGTTGATTGGACGCCCGTTGCAGGAGCTGGTTGCGGAGCAGGGTTGGCAGGTATTGCCGGTGCCAGCGCGGGGCACCCAGAGCAAGCAGGAAGTGCTCTTCAGCCGTCATCCGCATGACCAGTTCGTCGCCGAGTTGACGGTCAGTTGCAGTGACGATACCGCGCAGACTCTGACCTGCACTTTGCGTGACGTGACTGAGCGCAGACGCATGGAGCAGCAGTTGTATCAGGAGAAAATGCTTGCTCAGGTTACCCTGGCTTCGATTGGTGACGGAGTCATTACCACTGGGCCAGACGCGCGCATTCGTTACCTGAATCCGGTGGCTGAGCAATTGACCGGTTGGCAGCAGGAAGCTGCCATTGGCCGCCGGCTGGACGATATCTACCAACTGGTAGACGAATTTTCCGGCGAGCCGCTGGGTAATCCGGTGCGCCGGCTGTTGACTCGCTATCACAAGCACACGCAAACCTTGGATGGCAGCGCGGCCATGCTGCAGCGCAGTGATGGCGAGCAGGTGCCGGTGCAGCATGCGGTGGCGCCGATTCGCAATGCCGAGGGGCATATCATCGGTGCGGTGCTGACTTTCCGCGATGTGACCGTGACCCGACGGTTGGCACGTGAGCTGTCGCACCAGGCCGCGCACGACACCCTGACCGGGCTGAATAACCGGGCTGAATTCGAGCGTCAGGCGTTGCTACTGCTGGATCGTCCGGCGCTGGAGCGCGGCGAACATGTGCTCTGCTATATGGACCTGGATCAGTTCAAGATCGTCAACGATACCTGTGGCCATGCCGCCGGTGATGAGCTATTACGCCAGCTGACCAAGCTGTTCCAGACGCGGATTCGTAATACCGATGTGCTGGCCCGGCTGGGTGGTGACGAGTTTGGTCTATTGCTGATGGGCTGCTCGCTGGAGGAAGCGCTGCCGGTTGCTGATGGTATTCGAGCCCTGGTGGAGAGCTTCCGTTTCAGCTGGCAGGGCAAAACCTTTGCGGTGGGTGTGAGCATTGGGCTGGTTCAGCTGGACCATGACACTGAAAGCCTGGCCGCCTTGCTCAGTGCGGCCGATAGCGCCTGCTACGCTGCCAAGGACGGTGGGCGCAATCGGCTGCATATCTTCAAGGACGATGATCAGGAACTGCAACAGCGGCGCGGCGAAATGCAGTGGGTCAGCCGTATCCGTCACGCGCTGGATGCTGATCGCTTGCGGCTTTACGTGCAGCCGATCGTGGCTATGCAAAAGCAGGACAAGAGTAAGAATTACGAAGTGCTGGTACGCATGCTGGATGCTGACGGCAGCATAATTCCGCCGGGCGCTTTTATGCCAGCCGCCGAGCGTTACGATATGGCCACCGCAATAGATACCTGGGTGGTGGGCAATTTTCTCGCCTGGCTGGGCGATTTCAGCCGGCGCTGCCCGGAGCAGTTGGGTAGCTATTCGATCAACTTGTCTGCAGCGTCACTGAGCGAAGAGAGTTTTCTCGAATTCGTATTGGTGACTATCGAACATCATCGAGTGCCGACGAGTGTGTTGTGCTTCGAAATCACTGAAACCAGCGCCATTGCCAATCTGAATCGGGCTGTGGTGTTTATGCGCACGCTGAAAAATATCGGTTGCCAGTTTGCACTCGACGATTTTGGTTCCGGCTTGTCATCGTTCGGCTACCTGAAGAACTTGCCGGTGGACTTCGTGAAGATCGACGGCAGCTTCGTTAAGGAAATCGTGGGTGATCCGATTGCCCGGGCCATGGTGGGCTCGATCAATACCATTGCCCATGAGATGGGGCTGCGAACAGTGGCCGAATTCGTTGAAAATGCGGAGATTCTCGCCGTACTGGCGGAATTGGGAGTGGATTATGTGCAAGGGTATCACCTCGGCCATCCGCAACCACTCAGCGAGCTGGAGGGCGTGCGTCTGATGCCGCGTTGACCCTGCCCGGCTCAGTGCTCAGGGCAGCGTGAGGCGGAACTCGCCCCCACCCAAGGGACTGTCATTACGCAGCTCAATATATCCGCGCTCATCATTGCGTTGATGCAATTGCGCGATTTGCTGGCCGAAATACAGCCCCAGACCGGTGCTGCCAGTACTCATACGGATGCCGGCGGCATAGTTGGCTTGCTGCTCGATCATGGCCTCGGGATAGCCATCGCCATCGTCACAGATGCTGATGACCAGTTTTTCCTGCTCCATCCAGGCACGTAAGCTGATGGCGCTTTTAGCGTATCGGATTGAGTTATTGATCACGTTGGCGACGACCGAGCTGATCAGGTCGTTGTCGAAAAACCCCATCAGGCCGTCTTCATCAATCTGGTAGTCGCTCTCGATATGGCGTGAGCGCAAGATGTCATCATGGCGTGCCAACTGGTCTTGCAAAAAGTCCTCGACATCGTAATAGCCGGGGTTCAATGGCAGGCGATTGGTTTCCATTTTGTAGAGACCGAGCAGCTGTACCAGCATGCCGTGCAGGCGCATGGATTCGTACTGGATAATGCCGCGCTCCGGCGCTTCGGACAGTTCCGGCGGTAGCCGCTCCAGCCAGGTGTCGTAGGTTTGCAGCATCAATGCCATGGTGTTTTTCATGTCATGCACCGTCGAGGCCATAACGGTAGCGAAGTCCATGCCATCCGCTTGTGGCTCTGGCGGCATACTCACGCGGACTCCACGTGCTTGCTCAGTTTGAGGTAGCGCTCGTAACGGCTGTCGCTGGGCGGAATACTACGCACCTGTTGCAGGCAATTGCGGCACTCTTCCTGTAGTGCAGCATTGGGTTCGCTGGCAATCAGGCGCAACAAGGATTGCGCTGTATTCAGGGCAAAGCTGATATTGCGCGGTTGCAGTTTCTGCGCCTGACGGAAAGCCTCCAGCGCTTCCGGATAAGCCTTTTGCTGATAATGCTGAATGCCCTGGCGGTTGAAATCAGCGGCGCGTTTGCTGGTATCCAGCAGGGCGGGATTATCGGTCTTGTCAGCAATTTGCTGCATGACAGCCGGATCGTCGCCATACATTTCCGCGCAGCTTGCCAGCATCTGCTCGGCCTGTTCGGCTTGGCCGAGTGCGCGCAGATTATCGGCAACCTCCAGCGCTGCCTGCGGGCTGAAAAAGGTATCCAGCTGGGCCAATTGACTCTGGGCCTTGCTCAGCAAAGCACTGGCTTCACCGCCTTTGCCGGTCTTTTGCAGGGCGCTGGCCTGCAGCAGGTTACTGCGTACGTGTAGCCCAGTATCTTCCGACCAGGTTTGTTGCATTTCATTCAGTGTTTGGCGTAGTTCAAGAGTCACTTTGGGATCAGGGTTTTCGCTGAGTTGATCATTCAGCGTAGCGGCCAGATTCAGATGATTCTCGGCACTATGAAACACCGAGTTGCGACCCAGCTCTACCGCCTGGCGCCAGGCTTTAAGGGCCGCCTCACCGTCCTGGTTCTGGCGCGCTACCGTACCCAGCACGATCTGACGGTGCAGGGCATGGGGCGAAATACGCAGCCCTTGTTCCAGCCATTGCTGGGCTTTGGGTAGATCATTGCGGTCCTGGTAGATCGCTGCCAGGCCGTCATAAATCATTGGCAGCATGGGGAACAGGCGAACGCCCTGCTCTAGCAGGTTTTCCGCTTTGTCCAGTTGCTCCATGCGACGGTACAGGTCGGCCAGAGCAACCAGGGCCCAGGGCAGCGGCCGGTCGGCCATGATGGCTGTCAGCATTTTCTCCAGGGCTCGGTCCTGTCCCAGCGCTTGCAGCGCGTTGGCCTGGTAACGCAAGCATTGTGGGCGGTATTTAGGCTGTTCACGCATGACCGTCTGGCAAGCTTCTACCACGGCCTGGTGATCGGCTTTATGCACGGCATCCAGAACTGACTTTAGTGCCTGCTTGCGCTGCACCAGCTTGTCCAGGCGTTGCTGCAGGCTGGCGCGGTTGAAGGGTTTGGTCAGGTAGGCGTCCGGCTCGCACTCAAGCGCACTCATGACCATAGCCTGACTGGTTTCTGCGGTGACCATGACAAAAATACAGTGCGGGGTCATCAGCTTGCGTTCGTGTATCTCTTCCAGCACCTGCTGGCCGTTTTTACCCGCGCCCAGATTGTAGTCATGCAGGATGATGTCATAACGCTTCAGGCGGCACAGCTCCAGTGCCTCTTTGGCATTGGCTGCGGTATCGATATGCGAGACGGCCATCTGCTTCAACATATTCTTGACCGATGTACGAAAATCGGAAAAGTCATCGACAACCAGGAACTGATACTTGCTGTAGTCAATCATGCGTGTGCGGGCCTTGCTCGGCGGAAATGGGCTGGCTTGGTATTGATGTAGTGTAGTCAATCTGCAAGATGCCGAGTGATAGCATTATGATTTCATTGTCCTTTGAAAGTGCTGCAGCGGCAATAGCATGTGCTGGACAGGCTTGCTTGATGCTGCTGTGCTCAGGGTAACCAGATGCTGAGGTTACCGCCGACCAGGGGGGCGCCGTTGCTCAGACTGACCCGTGCAGCCTGTTCGTTGTCATGCAGGCGGGCGATTTGGCGTGTGAAGTAGAGACCCAGACCGGTACTGCCAGAGCCCAGACTGATGCTACTGGCATCAGTACTGAGCTCTCCCAGCATGTGCGCGGGGTAGCCGGGGCCGTCGTCACTGACCTGTAGTAAGGTCCCGCCGGCTTCACGTCGGGCGGTGAGCTGGATCTGGCTATTGGCAAAGCGCTGAGCATTACCGATGGCGTTATCCAGAGCTACTTCAAGCAGGTTACAGTCGAAATAGCCTTCCAGGTCCGGATCGTCGAGCTGAAAGTCAATTTCTAGGCCTCTGGTAGCGATAACTTCGGCATGACGGCTGATCTGGTCCTCGAAGAACTCGTCGAGTAGATGATAGCCGGGGGTAAAGGCCAGCTGGGACTTTTCCAGTTTGTACAGACCAAGCAGCTGTACTGTCATACTTTGCAGGTGCAGGGTCTCTTTTTCGATCAGGCTGCGCTCTGCACGCTCGCGGTATTCCTCGGGCAGATCGGCCAGCCAGGTGGTGTAGGCCTGCTGAATGACACTCATGACATTTTTCATGTCATGAACGGTCGCGGCCATCAGGCTGGAAAAATCGAAATTGTCAGGCTGCTTGTCGTTCACCAGAGCTCCTCGGTATGTTGGCGCAGGTGTTGATAGGCACGATAGCGGCTGTCAGCCAGAGGCATTCGCTGCAAGGGCTCCAGGCATTTGGCGAGGTCTTCGCCACTGGCTTGCCCATTGCTGCGCTGTTGCAACAACAGCCTGGCTTCAGCCAAGGCACGGGTAATATTGGCTGGGGCTAACTGCCGGGCAGCTGCAAACAGTTCATTGGCCCGCATTTGCTCGCTGGAAAAATGCGCTGCCACCGCTTGCCGGCACAAGTCGGAAGCTTGTGCATGGGCTGCTATCGAGCTTTCTCCCAGTTCGACCTCCAGCCAGGCACGCACTTGCCCATGATCACCATAAAAGGCCAGGACCTGCTGTAGCAGGCTGTGACCCTGCGCTTTGGCGCCGCGGCGACAGAGCAGGTTGCCCAGATGCAGGCTGGTAAGTAGCTCGGGTACTTGCTCCTGCTCCAGCAGGGGTTGGGCCAGTGCGGCCCAGTCAGTATCGCTGTTGCTGGCATCCGGCTTCAGATCGGCACGCAATAGGGCGCTGGCTGCGGGCAGATAGGAATGCGTGCGCTGGGATTTATCCAGATCATCCAGCAAGTTACGGATTTCCTGCAGGACTTTGCCTTCCGCTGGCTTGTCACCAGGTAGGAGACTGAAGATCAGTTGCAGGAGCCACTCAGGATTGAAGTTGGCCGCATGACGCCCCAGGCTGACGGCTTGGCGCAAGGCTTTGGACGCCACCGCAGGGCGCCTGTTGAGTAGTGCATGGCGGGCCAGGCGAACCTGCCGGCTGAGAGTATTAGGCGACAGTTGTACCCCACGCAGGAGCCATTCTTCGGCGCCGCTGTAATCGCCCTGATCACTTCGCAGGCTGGCCATGCCATCGAGCAGGTCGGGCAGCATGGGGAATTGCCGGATCGATGCCTGATAGAGGTTTTCGGCTTTCTTGTCTTCACCCTGCTGATGCCATATGTCAGCCAATAACAGAGCCGCCCAGCCGACCAGACGCTCTTTGTTGATGCCTTCGAGTAAACTTTCCAGGGTGGTAAATTCACCTTGCCGGTAGAGTGCTGCAGCCATATAACGACGGCATTCGCTGCCTAGGCGCGGGCTTGCTTGCATGATGGTTTTAGCTGCGCGCAGCACGCCCAGATGGTCATCTTTTTGCACCGCATCAAGTATGGGTGCCAGCGCTTGCTTTTTTTTCACAATGCGATCAAGCCGTTGTTGCAGCGTGGCTCGGTTGAAGGGTTTGGTCAGATAACCATCGGGCTCACATTCTAGAGCAGCAAGTACCATGGCCTGGGTATTCTCAGCTGTGACCATGACAAAAATACTGTGTGGATCCAGCAGACCTTCGTCATGCAGTTGTTCCAACACCTGTTGGCCATTTTTCCCGGCGCCCAGGTTGTAGTCATGCAGGATGATATCGAAACGTTTTTTCCGGCACAGCTCCAGCACTTCTTCGCCGTTGGCAGCAGTGTCTATGTGCTGGACGGCCAGCAGGCGCAGAACACCTTTGATCGAGCTGCGAAACTCGGAAAAGTCGTCAACCACAAGAAAGCGTTTTTTGCTGTAGTCAATCATCGGCCTTGATGCCTGGCAGTTTTTAGTACCTTTACTCTAGCAAGGTTCGCTTGCCCGTTTCTTGATCTGAATGCGTTCAACAGAAAAAAAGACTGCTCTAGCGCACATCCGCACCGAGTTCGGCGCTAATACGGTCGGCGGTAAGCAGCAACTCTTCGCGGTAGGCGGCTTGTGTGGCCGGCTCCGCCAGCACGGCTTCAGGCGCAGACAGGTTGATGGCGGCAACGATTTCGTTGTGATGGTTGCGTATAGCGGTGGCAATGGCGGTGGAATAATCCGAACCATGCATGACCCAGCCGCGCTCGGCGTCTTCGATCAGCAGTTGGCGCAGGGCCGGCAGGGTCTTGGGAGCATCGCCGGGCACATCATCCAGGCGCACCTGCTGGTAGAGGGTGTCGAGTTCGCTTGGGCTCAGGGCACACAACAGCACCCGGCCCATAGCACTGGCATGGCAGGGAATGCGGGTGCCGATGGGGATATTTACCGATAGCCGCTGGTCGGCGAAGGCGCGGTAGATATACAGGCTATCGGTCTGCTGGCGAATGCTCAGGTGGCAGGACAGTGAGGTGCGGTCGCGCAGGGCATTCAGGTGTGGCTGGGCGATATCTACGATGTCGCGGCTGGCCAGGTAACGAAAGCCGGCGCTGACCACGGCGCTGCCGAGTTCATAGCGGTTCTTGCCCAGTTTGTGCAGGTAGCCCATCTGATTGAGGGTCTGCACGATGCGATACAGTGCCGAGACACTGACGCCCAGGGCGTCGGCCATCTCCTGGGTGCTCAACTGGCGCTGGCCGGCGTGGAACAGTTCGATAATCTGCAGTCCGCGCTCCAGCGCCGGTACCCGGTAGTCGTTGGCGGTCGTCATGCCCTCTCCTGTTGTTATGTTTTGGAGACACTGATTAATCGGGTTCCGGGCGTCAGCCCGGTTGTCGCTGACCGGTTCTGGACACGCCGTGAACCCATCCCTGGGGGCTCGTAGATGCCATCCTTGGCATCTAACGGTCCAAAACCGGTCAGCGACAACCAGGCTTTTGCGGTTCAGTGCAATTAATCAATGTCTCCTTGATTCGCCAGATCCGTATCGGCGGCGATCACCTGACCGTTGAATTCTGCCATGGCATCCAGCAGTACGTCCCACATATAACGCGCGGTGGCGCGGTCACACAGCAGTTCAAACTGCGACTGCTGGGCCCCGCCGCTGTTGACCACGATGGCATTGTTACGCGCGACCGATGTCTGCACCAGTTGCCCGGGCGTAAAGCGGACCGTGCGCAGGTCAATGGCGCACAGCTTGGCCAGTAGTTGTGGGAGCGCCGGGCCTTGGAGGTGGAACCAGGCGTGGCTGTCCATGCGTGGCAGCAGATAGTGCCGGGCGCTGTTCTGCTGCCACCGCTGTTCCAGCTGTTCGATACGCGCGGCACTGGCCTGACTGCTGGCCAGCAGCATGCACTCCTTGGCCGACAGACGCAGCAACAGGCTGCCATCGGTCTGGCGGCTGGCCTGGTTGGGCTGCTCCGGTAGCTGGTAGCCCTGCCCGGTCAGGGTGGTCGGGGTATCCGTGCCGCGAAAACCGACCCGGGGCAGCAGGCTCCAGTCGCTGAGCAGGCAGCCGGCGTCCGTTTGATTCCTCGGGCTGGCGCTGGCGCCAGGATGATCCTGCAGGGGGCTGCTGGCGTGGATCTCAATGGCGGACATATCACAGCTCCTGACGTTGGTTGTCGGCATCATAGAAGGGCAGCTTGACCACCTCGGCCTCGACTATCTGCCCGCCGCTGACGCGGATGGGCAAGCGCTGGCCCGGCTCGGCCTGCGCCGGGGCGCAGTAAGCCAGACCGATAATCGCCTTGAGGTTGGGCGAATACTCGCAGGATGTGACATTGCCGCTGATATCGTCACCTGCCAGCACCAGATGGCCTTCCAGAGGTTGCGGGCTGCCCGCAGCCAGAAGGAAGCCGACCAGGCGGCGTTTGGCCGGCTGGGCCTCGAGAATCTCGATCGAGCGCTTGCCGACAAAAAACGGCTTCTTGCGCGCAATCGCCCAGTCCATGCCGATTTCCCCCGGATGGCTCATGCCATCGGTATCCTGGCCGATGATCACATGGCCTTTTTCCAGTCGCAGCAGGCGCTGGGCTTCAACGCCAAAGGGGCGGATGCCGTGTTCGGCGCCGGCGGCCATCAGGCTGTCCCACAACTGCACGGCATAGCGCGCCGGGACGTGGATTTCATAGCCCAGCTCGCCGACAAAGCCGACCCGCAACAGTCGCGCGGGAATGCTGGCAACCCGGCCTTCACGCACCTCCAGATAAGGGAAGGCGCTGGCCGACAGGTCAAGATCACAACCGGCTGTTTCCAGCACCTGGCGTGACAGC
>REBY01000108.1 GCA_007692485.1 Pseudomonadaceae bacterium
CGAGCCGCCACGTACAAGTCGCCGAGATGGTCATCGAGAAGGCCAAGCGCCTGGTTGAGCACAAGAAAGACGTGATCATCCTGCTCGACTCCATCACCCGCCTGGCCCGTGCCTACAACACGGTGATCCCTAGCTCCGGCAAGGTACTCACCGGTGGTGTTGACGCCCATGCCCTGGAGAAGCCCAAGCGCTTCTTTGGCGCCGCGCGTAACATCGAAGAGGGCGGCAGCCTGACCATTATCGCCACCGCGCTGGTCGACACCGGCTCGAAGATGGACGAAGTGATCTACGAAGAGTTCAAGGGTACCGGCAACATGGAGATCCATCTGGATCGCAAGATCTCCGAGAAGCGTGTATTCCCGGCGATTAACATCAACCGTTCGGGTACCCGTCGTGAAGAGCTGCTGACCAGCGAAGATGAGCTGCAACGCATGTGGATTCTGCGCAAGATTCTGCACTCCATGGATGACATCGCAGCCATTGAATTCCTCCTCGACCGTCTGAAAGACACCAAGACCAACGACGAGTTCTTCCAGTCGATGAAGCGCAGCAAGAACTAGTAACAGCGGCAAGCTACAAGCAGCCAGCCGCAAGCTGTCCGCACAAACTTGTAGCAATTTACCCTGTTGTGACTAGCGTGTAGTCGGCATAATGCGACTCTCGTCAAACCCAAGCGGCAAGCTGCCACCATACAGCTTGCCGCTTGCCGCTTGAGGCTTGAAGCTGGTATGAAATACTCCGATCTACGCGACTTTATCAAAGGTCTGGAACAGCGCGGCGAGCTCAAGCGCATCCAGACACCCGTCTCCCCCGTGCTGGAAATGACCGAAATCTGTGACCGCACCCTGCGCATGGGTGGTCCGGCGCTGCTGTTCGAAAATCCCACCGGGCACAGCATGCCGGTACTCGGCAACCTTTTTGGTACCCCCGAGCGCGTGGCGCTCGGCATGGGCGCCAGCGACGTCAGCGAACTGCGCGAAATCGGCAAACTGCTGGCCTATCTCAAGGAGCCCGATCCGCCCAAGGGGCTGAAAGATGCCTGGTCAAAGTTACCGATCTTCAAGAAAGTGTTGTCGATGGCGCCCAAAGTGGTCCGCGATGCGCCCTGCCAAGCCGTCATTGAAGAGGGTGACGACGTCGACCTGTCGCGCATTCCGGTGCAGACCTGCTGGCCTGGCGATGCCGGCCCGCTGATCACCTGGGGCCTGGTGGTCACCAAGGGGCCGCACAAAGAGCGGCAGAATATGGGCATCTATCGCCAGCAGGTAATTGGTCGCAACAAGGTGATCATGCGCTGGCTTAGCCATCGCGGCGGCGCCCTGGATTTCCATGAATGGAAAAAGCAGCACCCCGGCCAGCCCTTCCCGATTGCCGTCGCCCTTGGCGCTGATCCGGCAACCATTCTCGGCGCCGTCACTCCGGTACCGGATACCCTGTCCGAATATGCCTTTGCCGGCCTGCTGCGCGGCGAACGCACGCGCCTGGTCAAATGCCGCGGCTCTGAACTGCAGGTACCGGCCAGTGCCGAGATTATTCTTGAAGGCGTGATCCACCCCGATGAAATGGCCGATGAGGGTCCCTTCGGTGACCATACCGGCTATTACAATGAAGTCGACCGCTTCCCGGTGTTTACCATCGAGCGCATTACCCGGCGCGAAGACCCGATCTACCACAGCACCTATACCGGGCGACCACCGGATGAGCCGGCTATTCTCGGCGTGGCGCTGAATGAAGTCTTCGTACCCATCCTGCAAAAGCAGTTTCCGGAAATCACCGACTTTTACCTGCCGCCGGAAGGCTGCTCCTATCGTATGGCCGTGGTATCCATTAAAAAACAGTACCCTGGCCACGCCAAGCGAGTAATGCTCGGCGTCTGGAGCTTCCTGCGCCAGTTCATGTATACCAAGTTCGTCATTGTCACCGACGATGATGTGAATGTGCGTGACTGGCAAGACGTGATCTGGGCGATCACCACGCGTATGGACCCCAAGCGCGACACCGTGCTGATCGACAACACGCCGATCGACTACCTGGATTTTGCCTCACCTATTTCCGGCCTCGGCAGCAAAATGGGCCTGGATGCCACCAACAAGTGGCCAGGTGAAACCAACCGCGAGTGGGGCACTGCGATCAAACAGGATGCTGATGTCGTCAGCCGTATCGACAACCTCTGGGCCGAACTGGGAATCGAGTGATGAAAGTAACCCTGCAGCCCTCCGGGCATGTGATCGAACTGCAACCCGGCGAACGCATTCTGGATGCGGCACGCCGGCTAGGTTTCGATGCCCCGCAAAGCTGTCGCAATGGCAACTGCCATGTCTGCACTGCCAACCTGATCAGCGGTAGAGCACGCATGGCTGACAGTGAGATTGAACAGGGCGAGCTTTACACCTGCATTGCCCAGCCGCTAGAAGACTGTGAACTTTATTGGGAGGGTGTGCTCGCACCCGATGAACTGCCGGTACATAGCCTGGCCTGCCAACTGGACAGCGCCGAAGACCTTGGGGCAGACGTCTGGCGAATCCGCCTGCGCGCCCCCGCTGGCAAGCGGATCAATTACCACCCTGGCCAGTATTTGCTGCTGGAACGCAGCGATGAACAGCTCTCGGCCTTCTCGATCGCATCCACGCCCACCGAAGAGCGGTTGATCGAGCTGCACATTCTGACCCGCGAACAGCAGACCCTGGCCATGGTCGAGCAAATTCGTCGCGAGCGCCTGGCGCGGCTCAAAATGCCTTTTGGCGACTGCCACTTGGCTCACTTACCGCCCGGCCCGCTGATTTTGATTGCCGCCGGCACCGGCCTGGCGCAAATGCAAAGTCTGATTGAACACTGTCGGCACCTTGGCTTTACTCCGCCGATCCACCTTTACTGGGGGGTACGCGAAGAAAAGGATTTCTATCAGGCACCCTATTGGGCGGAGTGGGCGCAAATGCCCAATCTGTTCATGCATAAGGTTGTCAGTGATGACCCCGCCTGGACGGGGCGTCAGGGCTTGTTGCCGGCAGCGGTGATCGAAGATCTGGGCATTGACCTGAGCCCCTATCATGTCATCGCCAGCGGCTCGCCGCCCATGGTCTATGGCACCCTGGATGCGCTGGTTGCCGCCGGCATGCCGGCAGCCAATATGCATGCAGATGTGTTTGCCTACGCGCCGCGCGATTAAGCTGACGGCGCCCAGACATCATTCCGCAGGCAGCGCCCGCTGAGGCAGGGGTAAGGCCGGCAAGTCGCCAGCCATCAGCTCGAAACCCTGACGCAGCACCTGCTGACTGGCCGCCACCTCACCCAACTGATCCAGTAGCCGAACCAATTCAGCGCAGGTCTGGATGTCTTTTTTACTGTGAAAGCTGGCTTCCAGATACTCGCGTGCCTTACCCCACAGCTGGTTGCGTAATGACAGGCGGCCTAGCGCCAGCAACAACACCGGATTATGCGGTTGGGCACTGAGCCATTTCTCTGCGGTCGCCAGCTGGCGTTGCGGATCAGCCCCCTCCAACAGCCCATACAGATGCATCAGATGGTCACTATAGTTCTGGCGCAATTCGGCGCGCAGCGCCTCCTCTGCCAGCGTATCCAGGCCCAGCAAGCGCAACTGCACGCAATAGACCGCGAGCATGTCCTGATCCTGACGCAGCCCCTTGGGTACTCGCTGCCAGCAGCTGGTCAACGGATGCATATCACCCGGCGCCTGATGCTTCCCGCGCTCACCCGCCTGCTGTAACAGCGCCTTGTACACCTCACGCTCCAGTTGCTGCAGGTCGTCTGCTGGCAACACTTTCTGTTTGCGCAGTTCCGGTAGCAATGCCTCCAAACGCTCCCAGTCCTGCAAGCGCAAATACAAACGACTCATCAGTTTGAGTGCAAAGACATGCTTGGGATAGCGCTTGCGCAAACGGGTCAGGGTAGCCAACGCCTGCTCGTACTGCCCGCGCGCCAACTGTAGCTGGGCCTGGGTCACAGCAATTGCTACCTCGGCTTTCGGGGTACTTTCATACGCTTCGCGCAGCAGTTCATCGGCCCCGGCATAATCCCCTTGCTCATGGGCAGCCCGCGCTGCCGCGAGATAGTTGATCAGAGGCTGGTCCGCTGCAGGTGCCGCACGGTGTAGCAGGCGCTGGGCAGTTTTCCAGTGCCCCTCGGCAAATTCCAGCAAGCCACGGGTTGTCACCTGGTGCGCACGACGCTGGCGATTATGCCGCGACCAAGGATTGATCTTGCGCCCGGAAGCATTCAATAGGCGCACCAGGGCGCGCAACAGGGATAAAGTCAGCCAGAGCGCGAGCAGGAAGGCCAGCCCGACCCAGACACTGGTTTCCAAAGAGACATTGCGCCATGCTATCAGCAGATAGCCGGGGTCTTCTGCCACCGCCATACCCAAAAGGGCTGCGACCAGCAGAACCGCCAGCACGGCCAGGTAGCTTTTGCTCATGGCGCCTCCTCAGGCTCGGCGCCATTATCCCGCTCAGTACGCTGCTTGATATACGCAGCCAGCGCTTGCTCAAGATCGGCCAGCTCCGGCGGAGACAGGCTCACCGGCTGCTCCGCCAGGGTTTGCAGCTGGCTTTGCATGGCCTGCACCAGGCTGTTATCGAGCTCGAAAAATTGTCGCAGAATACTGTCCGCCTGCTCTAGCGAGGCTTCAAATACCGCTTCTTCACCGCGTAATGCAGCCCACTGTGCCTGCTCCAGCGTCAGTTGCAACGTGCGCCGGATACGCTGCATCTCGGCAGCATCCAACAGCGGAGTAACCACCTTGCCCCGCTGGAAATCAACCCGCACATAACGCTCCAGGCGCATCAGCACGCGCTCCCAACGGGTCCGACGCTCCATCCGGTCGGCATACTCTTCTTCTACCGACACTTCATCCGGATCAAACACCGGTACCGGCAATGCCACCAGACGATTGACCTGCTCACGCAGAGCACCGAGGCGCACGTATATGCCGGGGCGATCAACCTCACCCAGCTCGGCGAGTTCGGCCTGATACTGCGCCAGGCTTTCGCGCAGGCTGAATACGCCACTGTCCGGCTGTTGCTTGAGGATATCGTCAACAGCGTCGAGTAACTGGCGCGCGGTCGCCACGTCATCGGCAGCAATCAAGCGCAGCGAGGCCAATCGCAGCAAATACTGCGCCTCTGCCAATTGCCATTGGTCATCTTCCTCGCCTTGCAGGGTATCCAGGCGCTGCCCCAGGTTTTGCTGGCTGCGCTGCAAATCGGCGGCCAGGCGCTGCAACTGCTCCAGATCGTTACTGCTTGCCAGGCCCTGCAGCTCGCTGCGCATGGACTGCTGCGCGCCCTCCTGCTGGCTGCTCAGCTCCTCTATCGCAGACTCCCAGCCAGCCTCTGTAGTATCCACTGACTGCTGCTGCCACCATTGCCAGCCACTCAGCCCCAGCGCCAGCAATGCCACCAGCAACGCCAACAGGCCCAGGCCGCGACCGCCAGTACCACCTTTGCTGGTGGCTGTAGCCGGTGGCTTACCACTCGAACCTGAACCTGAGCCCGTTTTCTGTGTTTTCACCGAAACCTTTTCCTCGGCCGGTCCGGGCTTGGCCGCTGTCTTGGCAGTGCCGGCGGAAGTCGACTCCGTCGTCGACTGGTCTGCCGCACCGGCAATTTTGCCCGCGTCGGTGGTGGGTTCTGCGTCTGCCGCCGCTGGTGTTGCGGTGGCGTCCTTGTTCTTGTCGCTTGATTCCACGCCCGTCCCCTTGTCAGCTCATATGATCGGCGCTGATGGCCGCGATCAACGCCGCATCATCAGCCCCTGCGCAAACGCGCACATCGGTACAACCTGCGGCACGCGCCAATTCGGCTACGCGCTCACTCGGTACCCAGCAGCGCCAGCGTGCCTGGCCCGGCCAGCGCTCAGCAGCTGCCTGCTGCCAGTATTGCAGCGCCTGACTGCTGAGCAACACAATATCACTTACCTCGGCCGCTTCAGCGGCTGCCAACCCCGCTGCCAGGCCAACGCCCGGCCGTCGTCGGTACAATTCAAGATAGTCGACCTGGCCGCCAGCTGCCCGAACCTGATTGGCCAGATGCTCGCGCCCACCTTCGCCGCGCCAGATCAGCACACGCAATCGGTCTTGCTGTAACAGCTTGTCCCAGACCGGCAGGGCCAGCACCGCTTCGCTGTCCTGGCCCTGCTGCGGATACTGTACCGGCAAACCGTACTCTATCAGTGGCGCGGCGGTACCCGCCCCAACCGCAAACCAATACTGGTCAACCGGCGGCTGCGGCCAATAGCAGTCAAGGCGCTGCAACCCCAGCCGCGCAGCTGTCGGGCTTACCACCATAACCGCGTGATAACGATCCAGATCCAGCATCAGGCTGCGTTGCTGCGGGGTTTCCGCCAGCGGCTGCAAGTCCAACAGCGGCAAACTGCGACTGGCAACGCCATGTGCCTGTAACTGGGCGGCCAGCCGCGCATTATCAGTACTGCTGCGGGTCAACAGCACCCGTCTCACCGGCCCTCAGCCTCCTCGTATACTGCATCCAGAATGGCTTTGGCGCCCTGACGCAACAAGTCTTCCGCCACGGCAATGCCTAGCGCGGCCGGTTCATCTTCCGGCCCGCGTGCTTCCGCGCGCAGCATGGTAGTCCCCATCGGATCACCTACCAGGCCGCGCAGCCACAGCTGGCCATTTTCACGTATGGCGTAACAGGCAATCGGCACCTGGCAACCACCATTAAGATGGGTATTCAGGGCGCGCTCGGCACGCACGCGCAAGGTGCTGTCGTGATCATTCAACGGCGCCAACAAGGCTTTCAGTTCATTGTCTTCACTGCGGCACTCAATGCCCACGGCCCCTTGCCCACCGGCCGGCAAACTTTCCTCCGGTGGCATGGCATAGCGGATACGTGCATCAAAGCCCAGGCGCATCAGGCCAGCGGTAGCAAGGATAATGGCGTCATAGTCGCCAGCATCCAGTTTGGCCAGCCGGGTATTCACATTGCCGCGCAAAAAGCGCACGACCAGATCCGGGCGCCGGGCCAGCAACTGAGCCTGCCGGCGCAGGCTGGAGGTACCCACCACGCTCCCTGCCGGCAGCTCGTCGACATGCGCATAGTGATTGGAAACAAACGCATCGGTAGGCTCTTCGCGCTCACAGATGACCGGCAACTCCAGACCGGGCGGAAAAGCCATAGGGACGTCTTTCATCGAGTGCACGGCAAGATCGGCTTCATCATTGAGCAACGCCGTTTCCAGCTCCTTGACGAACAGCCCCTTACCGCCAATTTTGGCCAGCGGCGAGTCAAGCAGCTTGTCACCACGGCTGACCATGGGAACCAGGTTGACCTGCAGACCGGGGTGCAATGCTTCCAGGCGCGCTTTGACAAATTCGGCCTGCCACAGGGCCAGGGCGCTTTTACGGGTGGCAATTCGCAATACTCGTGTCATGGGTATCTCGCTAACAGTGTTAACGCCATGATACGTCATGCGGCAGTCAGCATCCATGCGACCGGCTGGCGCCCCTACAGCCGCTCCATCAGCTTGCGCACACCGGGCACATGCCGGCGGCTGACGGTGAGTGGTTCATTCGGCAGTTCTTTCAGGAACAGCTGAAAATGGCCACTGCCTTCACGCTGCAGGCGCTCAATACGCCCGCGTGCGACCAGGGCATTACGGTGAATACGCACAAACTGGTCACCAAACTCATCTTCCAACGCTTTCAACGGCTCGTCGAGCAGCACCTCGCCCTGTTCGTGGCGCAAGGTGACGTACTTGTGATCGGCAATAAAATACATCACCTCGGTGACCGGAATCAGCTCGATACCTTTGCGCGTGCGCGCACTGATATGACTACGGGCCTGGGTCATATCCACCTCACCTGGCGGGCGGCCGAGATTTGCCAGCTGCATGCGGTTGAGTCGTTGCGCCTTGTCCAGTGCCTCGGCGAGATCCTCGCGACGCACCGGCTTGAGCAAGTAACCCACGGCACTGACGTTGAAGGCTTCCAGCGCGTATTCACCATAGGCGGTACAGAACACCACTGCCGGCGCCTGGGGCAACTCACACAGCTTGGCCGCTGCCTGTAAGCCATCCATACCCGGCATGCGGATATCCAGCAGCACAATATCGGGCTGTTGTTCCGCCACCAACTGCAACACCTCATGCCCGTTGGCAGCGCTGTCACTCAAGGCCTGGTAACCCGGCAAGGCATCTACCAGGCGAAGCAAGCGTTCACGGGCCAAAGGCTCATCATCGGCGATCAATACTTTCATGCCTTAATGATTACTCCGCATTGGGGGTCCTTGTCTACAAGAGTAGACCACACGACAAAAGTAGCGCGATCCATCTTGCCAGGCATCCAGTTGTGCCTCGGCACCAAACAGCGCCTGCAAACGGGCATGAATATTATCCAGTGCCATATGCGCACCTTCACCAGCAGGCTCTTCAGCACAGACACTGTTGCTGACCTCGAGTTCAACCCGCGCACCTTCTCGCCGTCCGCAAATCAGTACATCACCTCCTGCCGGGCTGGGCTGCACACCATAGAAAATCGCGTTCTCCAGAATCGGCTGCAGGGTCAACAGCGGCATGGGTGTGGCATCCGGCAGGTCATCCACGCGCCATTCAACGCGTAAACGATCACCCAGTCGGTACTGTTCAATACGCAAGTAGCCTTCACACAAACGGCATTCCTCACGCCAGGTAGCTATCCCCTCGACCTCGGTCAGGTTGGCACGAAACAGGTCAGCCAGATCCAGCACAGCGTTTTCCGCCTTATCTGGCGCAGTGCCAATCAGGCTGACAATGCTGTTCAGGCTATTGAACAGAAAATGTGGCCGAATACGCGACTGCAAGGCCTGCAGACGCGCCAGCAGCTCGGCTTGCTGCTGGTGCTGCCATTGCTGCTGCAAGTAAAAATAACGCAATAGCAAGCTGGTCATGATCAAGGCAATCAGCCCATGGCGCAGCAATTGGGCACCGTCCACCCTCGGCACACCCACCAGGCCCTGCAATAAGACCCAGTTGGCCATAATGGTAAACACCAGGGTCAGGCCAACCACGACCGCATAACAGGCGGCAATTGACAGCCCCAGCGGCTGCCGGCGCATCCATGGGCGTAAGCGGCAGAGCAGAGCAGCCGACAATAGCACCACCCACTGCACAAACAGTGATGCCATGGCCAGGCGCATCCAATTGAAGCCACTGCCGCCCGGATCAGCCAGCACCCAGAGCAAAACCACCAGCTCGGCCAGAATCACCAGGGTAAATACCGCAATCGACGAGCACAGGTCCGGGAGGAAGAAATCATCTCCCGCATAGGGTCGCTTGAGTAGGGTCCAGAGTCCGTTCTTCATAGCTGCAGTGTCCGCCAGCGGGGCGCGAATGCGCAAGAGTGAAGTGGTATAGTAGCTGTTTAGTCAAATCAACAGCGGATGCAGCGCAATGAGCCAAGATAAAACGACCAACCAATCCTGGGGTGGCCGCTTCAGCGAGCCGGTAGATGCCTTTGTTGCCCGGTTCACCGCCTCGGTGGACTTCGACAAACGCCTGTACAAACATGACATCCAGGGCTCGATTGCGCATGCCACTATGCTGGCCAAAGTTGACGTACTGACTGACGACGAGCGCGACATCATCATTGATGGCCTGCGCGCCATCCAGGGCGAAATCGAAGCTGGTGAATTCGACTGGCAGGTCGAGCTGGAAGATGTGCATATGAACATCGAAGCCCGCCTGACCCAGCGTATCGGCATCACCGGCAAGAAACTGCACACCGGCCGCTCGCGAAATGATCAGGTCGCCACCGATATCCGCCTCTGGCTGCGCGAAGAAATCGACATCATTCTCAGCGAGCTGGAACGCCTGCAAAGCGGCCTGCTGGATCAAGCCGAGCAGCATGCTGAGGTCATCATGCCCGGCTTTACCCACCTGCAAACCGCACAACCGGTAACCTTTGGCCACCACCTGCTGGCCTGGTATGAAATGCTCCGGCGCGATACCGAACGCCTGCTCGACTGCCGCAAGCGGGTCAACCGCATGCCACTGGGCAGTGCCGCGCTGGCCGGCACGACCTACCCGATCGACCGCAGCATCACCTGCGAACTGCTTGGCTTTGATGCCATCTCTGGCAACTCACTGGACGGCGTCTCCGACCGCGACTTTGCCATTGAATTCTGCGCCGCCGCTGCCGTGGCCATGATGCACCTGTCGCGTTTCTCCGAAGAGTTGGTGCTGTGGACCAGCGCCCAGTTCAATTTTATCGAGCTACCCGACCGCTTCTGCACCGGCTCCTCGATCATGCCGCAGAAGAAAAATCCCGATGTACCTGAATTGGTGCGCGGCAAGTCCGGTCGCGTTTACGGCCACCTGATGGGCCTGCTAACCCTGATGAAAAGCCAGCCGCTGGCCTACAACAAGGACAACCAGGAAGACAAGGAACCGCTGTTTGACGCCGTAGATACTTTGCGTGACAGCCTGCGCGCCTTCGCCGACATGATCCCGGCGATCAAGCCCAAGGTGGCCGTCATGCGTGAAGCCGCCCTGCGCGGCTTCTCCACCGCCACCGACCTGGCTGATTATCTGGTACGCAAGGGCCTGCCCTTCCGCGATTGTCATGAGATCGTCGGCCTGGCGGTGAAGTATGGCGTCGAGCAAAGTAAAGACTTGGCCGAAATGAGCCTGGACGAACTGCGCCAGTTCAGTGACCAGATCGAGCAGGACGTGTTCGAGGTGCTGACCCTGGAAGGCTCGGTCAATGCCCGCGACCATATCGGTGGCACCGCCCCGGCCCAGGTCCGCGCGGCGGTTGCCCGTGGCCGTGCGCAATTACAGGCAGATAATGCCTGACGGGGCCAGAGCATGACGACTGAAACGCCTGACCGACCCGCCAGCTTCCGCGTGAGCGCCGACCGGCGCTCAGCCTCGCGTCGGGTACGCTATGTCGAAGGCAACCGTCAGGACCCGGATGAATGCAGCCTCTGCCAGCTCGACGAGTTGGCAGAGGACGAGGCGTCAGCCGGGAAGGATCAGGTCTGTGGCAGCTCCACCAGCCCCCAGGGCAATTCCGCCACCCGCGCCGGCTGAGCCGACAGGTCAATCAGATCGCCATTGTTCGGCACCAGCCCCTGCAAGCCCAGGCTGCGGCCAAACGTCATATGCGCCTCCTGGTGATAAATCTCGCCATGCACCGGCAACAGATAGCGCGCCTTCAGCCAGCCGTACAACTGCCGCAAATCCTCCTGCGGCGGATGCCCCGAAGCATGCACCGGCGCCATATCGTCATCAATAATATGGATACCCTTGGCCGTTAGATCTGCGCGAATCCGCGCCAGACTTTCCTCATTGCCTGGAATCAACCGCGAGGAAAACACTACGGTATCGCCCCGCTCCAACACCAATTGCGGATGCCGCCCACTGGCCACCCGGCCCAAAGCCGCCGCCGGCTCACCCTGACTGCCAGTACAGATCCACAACTGCTGGCTATGCGGCAGAAAACCCAACTCCCAAGGTCCGATAAAACTATCCGTTGCCGTCAGGTAATCCGACTGCCGTGCCACCCCCTGCATACGCAACAGACTACGGCCGAGCAGCGCGGCATAACGATCGGTATCGCGGCTGACCTCCGCCAGCGCATGCAGTCGCGCCAGGTTGCTGGCAAAACAGGTCACCACCACCCGC
>REBY01000089.1 GCA_007692485.1 Pseudomonadaceae bacterium
GCGATCAGTGGCAGGTTGTAGTGCAAAAAGGTGGGCACTACGGTATCCCAGATGTGGTTGTGCTGGCCGTCGACGTTAAGACCAGCGGTTGGCCCAAGTGTCGAATCCGAGGCCGGTGAGCCCGCATCACCCAGCGCTGCAGCAGTCCCTACCAGGGCAACGATGGCCAGCGGGCTGAAACCCAGCTCCATCGCCAGCGGGACGTATATGGCGGCGATAATGGGAATGGTCGAGAAAGACGAACCAATACCCATAGTGATCAATAGCCCGACCAGTAGCATCAGCAGCGCAGCCAGCGCTCGATTACCACCGATTAGCTCAGCGGAGCTGCCAACCAGCGTCTGAATAGCGCCGGTCTCGCGCATGACTTCGGCAAAGCCGGACGCGGCAATCATGATAAAGCCGATCATCGCCATCATCTTCATGCCTTCGGTAAACACGTCATCGGCCTCGCGCCAACGCACCACCCCGGACAGGGAAAACACCACAAAACCGGCCAGCGCGCCAATGATCATTGAGTTCAGCCAGAGTTGAACGACAAAGGCGACCACCACAGCAAAGAGCGCGACCAGTAAGGTCAACGGACTGTACCGGGCTTCACCGCGCTCCCGTTGTTCAGCCGGGTCCATGGCGTAATGACGCGGGCGGCGATAGCTGATAAACGCGGCCACCAGCAACCCGAGCAGCATGCCCAACGCCGGCAAGGCCATCGCCTGCATCACATTGACTGCGGCGATATCAGCTCCACTCTCTGCCACATTGGCAAGCAGAATGTTGTTCAGAAAGATGCCGCCAAAACCGACCGGCAGAAACATGTACGGCGTAATCAAGCCAAACGTAAGAATACACGCCACCAAGCGGCGATCCAGTTGCAGGCGGGCCATAACATAGAGCAGTGGCGGGATTAGCAGAGGGATAAAAGCAATATGGATGGGTAAAATATTCTGCGAAGAAATGGCCACCGCCAGAATCACTAACAAGAGCAAAGCCTTGAGCCAACCGGAGGCACTGTCTTGTTGCTGCTCGACCAGCCCCAGTGCTTTGTCCGCCACTGCATGGGCCAGGCCAGACTTGGCAATCGCAACGGCGAAAGCACCCAGCAAGGCATAGCTCAGAGCGACAGTCGCGCCTTTACCCAAACCACCCTGAAAAGCCTCCAGAGTCGCTTCGATACCCAGGCCACCCAGCAGACCACCCACTAACGCACCGATAATCAGCGCCACAACCACATGCACCCGCGCCAGACTGAGCGCCAGCATGACAACGACGGCAGCAACCACCGCATTCATAGCATATTCCTCTGCATTGGGCTCCGGGAGCCAAAGGGCGCGTACTTTGCCGCAAGCCCGATACGCTGTCAAAGCCACCGGTCGTGGAATATCTGATGACGATTTTACGTTCCCGACCAGCCGCCAAATAACCTAGGATGTAATCAACCCATTACCAAGGAGAAGTCAGCTTGAATATTGCCATTGTCGCCGGCAGCAGCCGCAGTAACAGCCAGACCGCCAAGGTGGCGCGGTTTATCCGCCAAACCCTGATCAACCAGTTTGACCTGGCCGAGCAGGAGGTCAGCGTAATTGATCTGGGTAGCTATCCCCTGCCCTTGTGGCCAGGTGAAGACCAGGGGCCCTGGGGTATGTTCGAGAAGCAACTGGCCAAGGCCGATGCCTTGATCGTGCTGGCGCCGGAATGGCACGGCATGGCGTGCCCGGCGATCAAGAACTTCTTCCTCTATGCAACCAAGGCGCAACTGGCGCACAAGCCGGCTATGCTCGGCGGTATTTCAGCGGGGGTGGGTGGCGCTTATCCGATCAGCGAGTTGCGCGCCTCCAGCTACAAAAACTGCCGGCTATGCTATATACCCGAACACCTGATCGTTCGCGGTGTTGAGAAGGTTATGAACATGCCGCTGCCGGTGGACGAAGAAGACCGACGGATTCGTGAGCGGTTGAATTACAATCTGGACGTGCTGTTGCGCTATGCCGATGCGCTCAAGCCAGTGCGGGCGGCCATCGATATGAGCCTGCCCGAGTTTGCCAACGGTATGTAATGTTTGCGGATGGATAAAAAATGCCCCGACATTGCGGGGCATTTTTCAATCAGCGGCGAGCGTTGTCATTCTGCTTTTGCGCGTCCGGCTCATGGTCATCCAGTTCCTCGACTTCCGGTAAACGATCAAGGCTGCTTTCAAAGTCTTCGTCGAAATCTGCCTCAACATTGGCCGTCTTACCATTATCCTGCTTGCGGGTGGATTCGGGCTCCAATGCGTCAATCAGGTCCCAGTCAGGATCCAGGCTGAAATCGTTCAGATTCATCTGCCCTTCATCGCTGTCACCATCGAGCTCTTCGGCAACGTCGAAAGCATCTTCATCCAGTAGCGGATCAAGTTTATCAATCTTTTCAACCTGATCATTTTTTTCCGCAGCCGTCTGTTGCAAGGCCGGAAAACGGGTGCGTAATTGATCAATGGCTGCGGCGTCACCACCGAGCTGAACGGTTTCTACCGCCAAATCATTGAACGCTGGCGCATCATTCAGCTCACCCAGCACGCGCAATTGCTTGTAGCGCAGTTCCAGTCGCTCGGGATCTTCACCAATCGCCTTGTCGAGCATGACCCTGGCTTCCGGAAAACGACCATAAGTCAGGTAGAGTTCAACACCATCCAATGGGTCCACAGACGCTTTCGGCGCCTCTTGCGGCTTGACCGGGCGGGCCAGCATACGCGGCTCGTCGTTGCTGGGCACCACAGGTACAACAGCAGGCTCAGCCGGTTGTGGCTCACGCCGACGACGGATAAACAAGCCCAGCAAAAATGCCAGCAGAACTGCTAGCGGCGACCACAGCCATGCATTCCAACCGCCTTCCGAGGTTGCCGGCGTGGTATCGACCACATTGGTCTCACTGGCTGGCAGTGGGTCAGCACTCAGACTGCCAGCGTCCGGGCTGTCAGTTCCATCGGGCGAGGTCGGGCCACCCTGGTCAGGACCATCCAGTTGCCCACCAGCAATCACACCCGCCACCGCCGCGCCCTCTTCAGCGTCCCGCGCCGCACGCATCACTTCCAGCTCAGCTTGCAGCATGGCGATTTGCCGGTCGCGATCTTCCAGCTCACTGAGCAAAACATTAAAACGCGACTCCAGCGCTGCCATACGCTGCTGCATGCCCTGGGTATCGCTATCGCTGGCGACTTCGGGAAGGCTTTCGATACGCAGACGATCTTCCAGACTCGCGGACTCTTCACTGCTGGCGGCAACAGCCGACTCGGTTTCACGCTCAGGATCGCGCGCTTCAACCACTGTCGGCGCTTCCATGCCGCGCGGCGGCGTTCTTGCAGGTTCGGCGGCCTCAGCATCGATGGCCTCATCCGCCAGACTCGCCACTGCCGTTTCAACGCCCAACTGATCTGCCGTGGGTAAGACCAGTTCCTGATTCTGCCGCAGACGGTTGATATCACCATTGACAAAGGCATCAGGGTTCAGCGCACGTATCGCCAGCATGGTTTGGCGGATACCCGCCTGTGGGGCCGGACGCTGACTGCTGGCGATATCCCATAAGGTGTCACCGGCTTGTGTGGTGTAGCGCAACGCGTCACTGGCGGGGGAAAGGTCAGGCAGTGCCGGCGCAGCAGGTTCAACTCGAGCGGCCGGTGCCGTAGCAACCGGACGTTGACTCGGGGCCGGAGTTGCCGCCGCTACCCGGCCGGTTCGCGGGTCATACATTGGCGGGTCAAGCAGCAACGTATATTCGCGCAAAATTCGCCCGTTGGGCTGTCGCAGCTCAACCAGAAAGTTCAGGTAAGGCTCGCGCACCGGTTGCTGCGATTGCACCCGTATTTGTAACTGTCCGCCTTCACTGACCGGTGTAAAGCGCAGGCCGGTGAGAAAGTGCGAGCGCTCAACGCCAGCCAGCTGAAAGGCATCCGAACTGGCCAGGCTGACGCGAATATCGTCTACCTGAATGCCCTGTGAACCCGGAATCTCGATCACCGCGTTGAGTGGCTGATTAAGCGCTGATTTCAGCTCCAGTTCACCCAGCCCGACTGCGTTACTCACGCCGACATATAATGCTGCCAGTGAGGCAACGCCTGTGATGATTTGGCGTTTGACTGCCATACCCGATCCTCTTTGTTGATCAATACCCGCAAGCGAGCATTGTAAATGCTGTCCTTGCATTCCCTGAAGGCGCTGGAACGCACTGATCACTCATGATCTGTATAGTTCATTATGCCACTACTTTGTAGTCAAATCGAAGCTTTGCCGACAAAAACGTCAAACAAAAGACAATAGAAGCCACAGGCAGCATCTCAAAGTCACTTTATTGACCCAATCAACCACCCATACAGGCTTTTTCCATCGTCCGGAGCTGAAACAGGTCCGAGTTATCGCCAGCAAAATGAAGCCTGGCGCATCTTCAGGTAGAATGCCGCCAGACCATTACCGGGTAGCCGCATGAGCGATATTGACCAACTGTTTTCCCGCCCTCTGGCCAAGGTCAGCGACTTTGTCTTTGACCAGGATGTTGCGCGCGTGTTTCCCGATATGATCAAGCGCTCGGTACCCGGCTACCCGACCATTATCGAATCCATTGGCTTGATCGCTGGCCAGCACGCACAGGCCAACAGCCTGATCTATGACCTGGGCTGCTCACTGGGCGCGGCTACACAGTCCATGCGTCGCCACGTACATGTCGAAGGCTGCCGGATCATTGCCGTGGATAACGCCGCAGCCATGCTCGAGCGCTGCAATGAATATTTGCAGGCGCAGGACGCTATGGTGGAAAGCCTGCTACCGGCAGAAACCCGGCAAGCCGACATCCTCGATTTGACGCTCGCACCCTGCTCCGTAGTGGTGCTGAATTTCACCTTGCAATTCATCCCGCCTGACGATCGCCTGACCCTGCTGCGCAAGATCCGCGACGCCTTGCTGCCCGGCGGCATTCTGATCCTGTCGGAGAAGCTGCAATTTGCCGATCCAGCCACCCAGGAGAATCTGGAGCGCCTGCATTACGCCTTCAAACGCGCAAATGGCTATAGCGATCTTGAGATCGCACAAAAGCGCAGTGCGATAGAGCATGTGATGCGGCCAGATACGCTGGAATGCCACCAGCAACGCTTGCAAGAGGCTGGCTTTGCACGCAGCCATACCTGGTTCCAATGCCTCAACTTCTGCTCGATGATTGCCTGCCGTGATTGATAATTCTGCCCTGTTTACCGCTCTGGCGGACACCCCGCTGGCCACCTGGCCAGACACACTGCAAAGCGTACTCGATGAGCGCCAGCAGGCGATGCAACGGCACGGCGACTGGCAACGCTGGCAAACCAGCCTGCACGCTTTGCCAGCAGCGCAGCCCAGCCAGGTCGATTTAACGGCGGCCGTGCGTGTTGGCCAAGCAGCTGATCTGCCGGCAGATCAGCACGCCCCTTTACGCGATGCGCTGATGGGTTTGCATCCCTGGCGCAAAGGCCCCTTCCACCTGTTTGACCAGCATATTGATTGCGAATGGCGCTCGGACTGGAAGTGGCAGCGGGTAGCACCGCATATCGATCTGCGTAACCGCCTGGTGCTGGATGTAGGTTCGGGGAACGGTTACTACCTCTGGCGCATGCTCGGTGCGGGTGCTCGACTGGCTCTGGGAGTTGATCCCAACTTGCTGTTTATGCATCAGTTTAATGCCCTAAAACAGTATTTACCTGAACACCCTGCCTGGCAGCTACCGCTGACACTGGAGCAACTGCCGGTGCCGCCTGGCGGCTTCGATACGGTATTTTCCATGGGCGTGCTTTATCACCGCCGCTCGCCTATCGACCACCTGCTGCAACTCAAGGCCTGCTTGCGCCCCGGTGGCGAACTGGTCCTGGAAACCCTGGTCATTGAAGGCGACGAGCGCAACTGCCTGTTGCCGGAAGACCGTTATGCCCAAATGCGTAATGTCTGGTTTTTGCCCTCGGTAGCCATGCTGGAACGCTTCCTGGCACGTTGCGGCTTCCATTCGATTCGTTGTGTGGATGTGAGCAGAACGCTACCCGATGAACAGCGCAGCACAGAGTGGATGCGCTTTCAGTCACTGCCCAACTTCCTCGATGCCGAGAACCCGGACTTGACCGTTGAAGGCTACCCCGCGCCGCTACGCGCCACCTTGGTAGCCAGATCAGGATCAATGGGGTCAGAGTAAATTGAAACCCCGGTATCTTGCTTGTATCACCTGCAACAGCTGTTTCAATTTACTCTGACCCCATTGATCCTATCCAGGCTTCGAGAGCTTCGGGTGGCAGGGGGCGGGAGAACAGGAAACCCTGGCATAGCGCGCAACCTCGGCTTTGCAAAAACTTCCACTGCGCGTCGGTTTCTACGCCTTCGGCGACCGCACTCAAGCCCATGTTTGCGGCCATATCCAGAATGGTGGTCACCAGCTGATTGTCTTCTGGACGTTCCGGAACGCCGGCGAGAAAGCTCTTGTCGATCTTCAGCCGGTCAATCGGGAAGCGGCGCAGATAGGCCAGCGAAGAGTAACCGGTACCAAAATCATCGATCGCCAGCCCAACGCCCAGCTTCTTCAGTTGGCGCAGGGTTTGCTCACTTTGTTCGGCATGCGTCATCAAGGCTGACTCGGTAATCTCCAGCTCCAGCATCCGCGCCGGCAAGCCGGTGCTTTGCAGGGCCTCATCTACCAGCGCAACGACATCCTGCTGAACAAATTGACGCGGCGAAAGATTGACCGCAATAAACGCCAGACCGAGCCCCTTATGGTGCCAGGCCAGCGCCTGGCGACAAGCTTGCTGCAAGACCCAGCGGCCGATGGATACGATCAGCCCGCTATGTTCAGCCAGCGGTATAAAGCGATCCGGCGCAATCATCCCCAGGGTTGGGTGCTGCCAGCGCAACAGGGCTTCAACTCCGATGGTGCGTCCGCTACGAACGTTCAAGAGCGGCTGGTAATGCAGGCTCAGCTCATCATTCTCCACCGCTTTGCGCAAGGCACGCTCAAGCTCGAAACGCTCATTGGCTGCCTCGGTCATCTCGCGGCTATATGCACAGACTTGATCACGCCCACGTGATTTTGCGGTATCCATGGCAGCATCGGCATTACGCACCAGATCTGCGGCCGTAGAGCCGTGCTGTGGGAAGTAGGCATAGCCAATGCTGCTACCCAGATAGATTTCCCGCCCATCCGCCAATACCAGTGGTCGGCGCATTTCTGCGCAAATAGCCTGACCGATGTCGACAATTTTCTCGGGCGGCTGATCAGGTGCCAACAGAAGAAACTCGTCGCCGCCCAGGCGCGCCAGCACATCATCCGGGCCAGCAAATATCTGCAGCCGTTTGCCGGCTTCCATCAACACTTCGTCACCCACAGCATGGCCAAGGCTGTCGTTGATCGCCTTGAAGCGGTCCAGGTCGATATAGAGTACGGCTAACCCTTGGTGGTCTGCCTGTCGCTGACGAATGGCATACTCTAGCCGCTGCATCACCAGATGCCGGTTGGCAAGCCCGGTAAGGCTGTCATAGTGTGCCATCAGCTGCAGCTGCTCCTGACTGCGGCGCAGGCGGGTAATATCGCTGAACATGACCAGATAGCGGGTTACTCGCCCGCTCGCGTCGGTCACGGCATTCGCCGTCACCCAGAGACTGATTTCACCCTCACCGGCGCGCTCGATCAGACTTTCACCCTGCCAATATCCATCGCGACGCAACTGCCTGAGCATGTCACGGGTCAGTTGCCAGGGCGTGCATGCCTTGCCACGCAGCATGGGCCGCAAGCCCTTGACCTGTTCGCAACCCAGCCCGGTAATCTGGGTAAAGGCCGGATTGACATTGAGTGTGCGCCAGCTAGCGTCCAATACCATCATGCCTTCACGGCTGTTATCAAACACCGCAGCGGCTTCGCGCAGGGACTCTTCCGCCGCTTTGTGCTCGGTTATATCATCGGCAATCATCACATAGCATTGCACTGAGCCATCGCGCTCGCGCAGCAAGGTCACGGTCAAGCTGATCCAGGCAACGCTTTGGTCATAGCGTCGATAACGGCTTTGCAGCTGGAAACTTTCGACCCGACCACGACGTAAGTCGCGCATTAGCTCTTCCAGCCGGTTGGCGGTCTGATCCAGTAACAGAGTGCGCGGCTTAACAGACGCCATGGTTGCTTCGGTGTAACCGGTATTCTGGTAAAACGCCGGATTGGCACTGAGCAAGCGCCCCTCCCGATCCAGCAGCAGCATCCCTACGGCGGCATGCTCAAACACAGCGACAAAGCGCTGCTCAATCAGCTCGCGCTCTTCCGCCAGACGGCTCTTCTGGACGACCAGTGCCGCCAGGCTGGAAAACTCTTCCAGCCAGTCACGCTCGTTGCAATCAGGCTCTGTGGGCTCACGATTGTAGACGGCAAAGGTACCAAGCACCTTGCCATCTTCATTTCTGATCGGCGATGACCAGCAGGCGCGAATGCCGCCAACGTGGGCCAGCTCCTGAAAGTCCTGCCAGAGGGGATCGGTTTGCGTGTCGCTGACGAAGACGGCTTCACCGCGCGCCGCGGCAGTACCACAAGAGCCTATGCCCTCACCCGGAGTCACCCCATTGAGCATGCGGGTGTAAGCAGCCGGCAAACTGGGCCCGGCCAGGGTGCGGAAGTTGCCGTCGTTTGGATCAATCAGCAGCACCGAGGCCATCTGCCCCGGCCGCAAAGCTTCCCACTCTAGCGCCAGGCGCTCAAGCAGCTCAGCCAGTGGCGCTCTGGCGAGCAAACCATCAAAGAGTTGCATACGCGCGCGCTGGACCAGACGCTGGTCTACTGGCTGCCTACTCGGATCAATCAACTCATCAGGCTTGATCAGGCCGGTTATTCGGCGAAGCAAGGCTTTCAACATGCGCGACTCAAGCCGTTAATAAAGAATAATCACAGCATAGCAGCTCAACCAAACACTGCGATGGTTTGCCTGCTAATAGCAACCAGAGTGCCATCAGCGCGCCAGATCATGGCAGCGGTATGCCCGTAGCCGTCACGGGCATGTTCGATATCGGCCTTGTACAGCAGCCACTCGGTATTACCCAGATCGGGTACCGGCTGCACAAACTCGATGGTCCAGGTCAGTGAGCTGGCGGGGGCGCGCTGCTTGAGTAATGGCAGGACCGCCGGCGGCCAGACATCGACCAGACCGAGCAGGTGGGCTTCATGAATCTCGCCCTCATCGGTCTTAAAGCGCATCCAGCCGCCGTGCTCCCGGGACTGACTGTTAGTAAACGGGAAACTACCAAAGCCCAAGCGCATGTCAAAGTGCTTGATAAATTCCGGGGTAATATCCTTGATATAGGGCATCGCGGGGCAATCATCCGGCGCCTTGACGGACGGCGCTGGCAGTGCGGCGATATCCACCTGCGAAGTCCGCCCGGCGCCGAAGCTGCCCTGAATGACGCACACCACTTCACCTTGTTGTTTCGCCATCCCCAACATCTGGCTGACGGCTTTACCCTGGCGCAGAACCTGGCTGTCAACGTGCAGGGGCTCACCCGGCTGGGCGGGACCAACGAAGGTGATTGCCAGGGAACGTACCGGCCGATCAGCACCCGCCATGCGACGCATGGCGTCGTATAGCAGTGCAGCCACCAAGCCGCCATAGCTGGCACGCCCCTGGGCCCAGTCAGTGGGAATGACCACGGTATTGTCGGTACTGGATTCAAGCGCACTCAGTAGTTGGGCAAAGGTCATCGAGCTATCCTGGGCTGTTTTGGTCGATCATAGGCCAAGCACACGGATGGCTGCATGCGCTATTAGCCTCATTGCTGCGGCGAATGAGGTGTAATTGACGGCCCGGCCAGGCGCAAACCACTAAGCCAACCCAGGGCGTACCAGGCGGCAGGTATTTCCGGCCAGTCATCAGGGCCTAAATCGGCAAGATCATAGCCCGCCACGCCGGCCCGCGCGAACATACGCTCTTGCCACCAGCCCAGGTAACCGCCCTGCCCCGGCCGCAATTGATTGGCCATGGGCCCCCGCAGGCGCAACGGCAGGGACTCGAACAGGTGTTGGTCAATGCTGGCAAGAATGCCTTTTTCGTTATCCAGGTAAGCACTGGTGGCGGCCACTGGAATATCCAGCAAGCCGCTCAAATGATGCAGCTGTTCGGCATAATCATAGTGCGTTTGCCAGGGCGTGATGCGCTGCGCCCAATCCAGCTGCAGGCGGGCTATGGCTTCAAGCAAGGTATTGGGTGCAGCGCTGGGCGCATCAACCAGGACCGCCAGCCAGCGCCGCTGCAGTTCCGGCAAGGGCTGCAACAGTATCAGCAGCTCGGCATTACTGCTGCCAGGGTCAGGCTGCCAGTGACTGATCTCATGCGTGGCAACGTTTGGCAGGCGCGCGCAGCGGGCCTGCCAACTGGCTGGTCGCAATTGCTCCCAAAGGATCTGTGCCTGATTGCCAAGCTGATCAGCCTGTTGCCGCAGCCAGCGCTCCAGCAACCAGCGCCGTCGTGATTTATATTTGCTCATCCGTTCGCCCTGTCACACTTTCCTTGATCCCTTTGACCACACCGATACCGTCTTCACGCAGCGCCTTGCGATCGGTCAGCGGCACGACGCGGCACAGGTCCAGCGTGAAGTGTCCAAGCCGGGCGCTATAGAGTCCGACGCCAATCCCCTGCCCGACCCGCGCCGCCAGCTTTTCCAGCATGCCGGCAAGCAGGCTGTCACTCAAGGCGCCAATCGCCAACTCACTACTGCCCGCCAGGGCAATATTACGCAGTACCTGGCGTAACAAGCGCCAGCGGTTAAGCTGGCCGGCTGGCAAGCCGTATAAGAGTGCAAGCCGCTGGACCAGACGCACATTGCGCCAGACCACCAGTAACAGATCCACCGCAACCCAGGGACTGGTTGCGACCAGCACCCCGGTGCCACTGGCTTCACGGCGGATTACCTGACGCGCCTGCTGATCCAGCGGGGCGTAAAACAACTGATTCAAGCGACCCTGGATTTCCGCTGCACTGTGGGCTGCATCCAGCCCGTCCAGCGCTTGCTCCAATGGCACTTGCAGTGCCGTAGCCTGATACAGCTGGCGCAAATCGGCCAACCATTGCGCTGGCATGCGGGTTTGCTCGGTGATCAGTGCCTGATCCATTTGCTCACGCAGTTGCTGTAGCCGGGTCAGACGACGACGCTGACGGCGCAGATCGCGCCAACTAAGGGCAGCTACCACCGCCAGCACCGCGCCCAAAGTGGCAAGAATAACGCCCAGCACCGGCTGCCAGGCCCACGCCGTTAACGTCCAACTGAGCCACTGGCTGCACGCTGCCAAAACCGCCACCGCCAGCAAGAGTCGCCATAACCGGTTTGGCCAAGGGCTGAAAACGGCCGCATCAAGCCGCTCGGTGGCCCCCAGCGAGGTCAATGGATCTGGCTGCTCAGACCAGGCATCGGCCTCTAGGTCTTCAAGAATCTCGGTAGCCCGTCGGCTGCTTGGCTGCCGTTCCCAGGTATCCAGCACGGTGCTGTCGGTGGTTTTATCTTTGCCCGCCATCAGCGTTTCTCCCCGAGCAGCCAAGCGACCAGCTGATCCATACGGTAATTGGGAAAGACTTCATTGCGATGCAAGCCAGGTGGTGGTCGCAGCGGCGGCAAGGTGATTGGCTCAACCTGCAAATCCAGCGGCAAGTGCGCAGGAATCTCCGCTGGCCGATAGCGCAGCATGCGCTGGTCCTCACGCCGCCCGGCTATCAGGGTATCGCCTTCCTGCTGAGTAGCGCGCACCGCTGCCAGCGGGAAGCCCTGAATGGTGACGCCACCGTGACGCACGGCGGTCAAGCTGTCGGTGAGCAAGTCTTCCAGGCACTGCTGGGCATCACGCTGCTGTTCTGCGGTCAGCTGATCCACCTTGGTCGCGCACAGGGCCAGACGGCGAATACGCGGCTTGAACAAGCGCTCGAAAAACGAGCCCCGGCCGTAGCGAAAGCTGCCCAGCAAATCATCCAGGGCGCCCTGAACATCGGCCAGCGCTTCGGGCCCGGCGGCCAGGGGGCCGAGCATATCCACCAGCAGCACTTGCTGGTCCAGGCGGCTGAAGTGCTGGTCGTAAAAGCCTTTGACGATAAAATCGCGGTAGTAGTTGAAGCGCGCCTGACAATCAGCCCAGACGCTCCCCGATGCCGCATGGCTGTGCTGATTGCCGGCCAGCAGGGGCACAAAATCCAACATGGCCTCAGCAATGCCGCGCCCCGGGAGCAGAAAACGCCCCGGCTGGTTGCGCGCCAGACCGGCTTCGCGGCAGCGCTGTAAGAAACCTGTCCACTCAGCACGCAAGGCGTGCAAGTCGACTGAATCAGCCGCGGCTTGCGGGTCAATCGCTTGCAAGCGGGCCGCCAGATCCCCAATCAGGCTGGCGCGCGGCTCGGTTTGCAGCCAACGGGCCATTTGCTCACACCACTGGCCATAATCCAGCTGCAGTAAGGGTAAGTCGAGCAGCCATTCACCCGGGTAGTCAATCAGTTCAACCCGCTGCAACCGTTCGCCCTGCACTGGGCCCAGCAAGCCACCCGGGGCATAGCGCAATTCCAGCTCAACCCGGGTCAGGTCGCTGGTTGACTCTGGCCAGCGCGCTGGTTCGCCACTCAATGCTTGCATGGCGGACAGGTAGGGAAAGGCGTGCTCGGTACCTTCACGCTGCCAATGCACGGACAGCAAGCGATCAAAGGGTTTGCGCTGACGCAGCAGGCTTTTTTGGTGATTTTCCAGCTGATTGAGCAAACTGGTGATAAAGGTGGTTTTACCCGCCTGGCTGAGCCCGGTGACGCCAATCCGCAGCGGGCGCTGCAACATGGACCCGACCTGGTGGCGGGCACTGGCAAGCAGGCGCGTTGGATTGTTGATTGTGGCCATCGGGCTCTCCGGTGATTATTTAGCTGGCGGCAGCTTTAGGGTACACTTGCCACCCCATTTGATGGTAGCCAGGGTCCCAGTGTCGTGGAAATTTTCAAGGAATTCACCTTCGAGGCAGCACACCGCTTGCCGAATGTCCCCGCCGGGCACAAATGCGGCCGATTGCACGGTCACTCTTTTCAGGTGGCGATCCATATCAGTGGCCCGCTGGATCCGCATACCGGCTGGGTGCGCGACTTTGCCGACATCAAGGCGATTTTCAAGCCGATCTACGATCAGCTCGACCATAACTATCTGAATGATTTGCCCGGGCTGGAAAACCCGACCAGTGAGGTGATTGCCCGCTGGATCTGGCACAAGCTCAAGCCCGATCTGCCGGAACTCAGCCAGATCACCCTGCGTGAAACCTGCACCTGCGGTTGTATTTATCGCGGGGAGTAGCGGCTGGTGTCTGCGGCACTACCAGCCCCTTGTTGCGGACACGCTGTAAATACCCTCCGGGCCGGCCCGCAATCACAGATTGTCGGGCGTTCGGCTGCGCGCGAAGCAGTGCTTCGCAGACGCTTGCCTCACCCCTGTAAGCTCTTCGATGCCATCCGACTGCCATGGATGGCAGAAGTGCAGAAAATGCAGGAGCAATTTTCTGCCCTGGCATCTCACGGTCCGCAACAAGGGGCTGGCAGTGCCGCTTTCAAGTCTGGGGGCTGCCGTCAAGAAAACCTAAACCGGATCATTAAAGCGCAGTAAATGCTCTGGCAGGTGCTGGATATAATCATCCTGCTCTTCCTCCGGCGGCATTTGCAGGTGAAAGCCCTGCTCCTGCAGGTTGCCGAGCACCTTATGGATGTCTTCGCGAGCCAAGGTGCGCGTTTCAGTTAGCACCAGATCCATGCTGTGTTCGGCACGCCCGAAGAGCTGCATCAGCGCCTCGGGCAGCTCGTTCAGTGGCTTGCTGCGCGGCACATAGAGATACATCCCGGATTTTTTCGTGCTGCGGTAAATCGAGCAAATGACTTTCATGCGGATTTCTCGGCAAAGTTATTGGCCACGTCGAGCAGCTCCGCGCCCATCAGCTCGCGACGCCAGCCACTCAGTTCAGCAGGCAAGCTGTAGGGGCCGTGGGGAAACCCGGTTCGAATCAGCGCTTCCAGCACTTTCTTTTTTAACATGATCTCCTGCGCCATACCCAAACGCTCGGCATGCCGCTGGCCGACCTGGCGCAACGCCTTGATCAACTTATTGGCTGCCGGCGGCAGGGGTTCATCGAGCCGTTCCGGCCACTCTTCCTGCGGACGCCGGGCGCCCTGGCGAATCAGCTCTATGATGGTATTGCCATGCTGGCGCACGGTGCGTGGATGCATGTCATCAATGGCTGACAGCGCAGACAGGCTGTCCGGTTGCCGCTGGGCCAGCGGGCACAGGGACTTTTCCCGCAGCAGGCGGTTGCGCGCCTGATTACGCTCGCGTGATTCACGCTCGCGCCATTCACACAGCACTTGCAGTATCGCCAGCTCCGACGGCTTCAGTCGCCAGGCCTGTTTGATCTGCCGGTAAGCCGTTTCCGGGTCCTGAATCAGGTTGCTAGAGGCGACCTGATCGGCGGCATCGGCCAGCAACCATTGGGTCAGGCCAGCGCTTTCAATACGCGGTGCCAGCACCTGATATAGCTCGGCCAGGTGCTGGGCATCACCGGCAGCATAAGTAATCTGGGCGTCAGTTAGGGGCCGCTGCAACCAGTCGGAGCGGGTTTCTTCTTTGGGCAGCTCGATATTCAGGATCTGTTGCACCAGCCGTGAGTAACCCATGGAAAAATCCATGCCCAAATAGGCAGCGGCAATCTGGGTATCAAACAGCGGCGCAGGTACAGCGCCACACAGATTGCGGAACACTTCCAGGTCTTCGCTGCAGGCATGCAGGACCTTGACCACGGACGGGTTGGTCAAGAGGTCGGCAAAAGGTCGCCAGTCACTGATTTCCAGGGGATCAATGAGGAAACTGTGTTCGCCGTCTCCCACCTGAATCAGCCCGGCAATCGGGAAAAAGGTTTCAGTGCGGACAAATTCAGTATCCAGCGCCACATAGGGCAGCTGCTGCCAACGGGCGCAGTAGGATGCCAAGGTGGCATCCTGATCAATCATCAGGGGTTCGGCCAAAGGGCTAGTCATAACGTTTTCCTTCCATGCGCGGCGAGTATAACCGATCAGCCGGCAAAATGATTTGCAACCCCATTCAAGTTTGACCGACGTCAACCGATAAACCCTTGAAAGCAGGCACAATGAACGCCTCAATAGCAGTCAATCCGCAGCGGGAGCCGGCATGGCGTTTCTTCAGAATATTCAACTCAAATACAAGTTCTGGGCGGTCAACAGTGTGTTCTATCTGGTGACCCTGCTGCTTGTGTTGGTCGCGATCTGGGTTGAACAGCAGAATATCCATGACAACCGCCAGGCCGTTGCCGAGCAATGGGTACAGACGGCCGGTGCCGATGCCCGCCTGCCCGGCCTCAGGTGGCTCGACAGTAATGTCGCCGGCGCGGCTCAGGCAGCAGCCAGCCCGCGCTGGCACGCCGACCAGACCAATCCGGCATTGCTCGGCTACTGGTTGCTACGCAGTGATGGCGAAGTACGCGCCCTTGCGGTTGAACGCCAGGGCTTTGTCGACTTGTTGCTGGAGCGTGCGCTGACTTATGCCGCGGCGGTATTTATCCTGATGTGCGCCGTACTGGCTATCTCGCAATTACTGATCTCGTTTATCACCAGCCACATAACCGCCTTACGCGATGTCATGCTCAAGGTGCAAACCACAGGTGACCTGTCCTTGCGCGCAAGGGTGGATTCACGTGATGAGGTCGGCGCCATGGCCGGCGCCTTCAATGCCATGCAGGAAACCCAGCAGCAAACCGTGGCGGCGGTGCGCCAGGCTGCTGAGCAACTGGATCGCGGTACCGCGCAGCTGGCCACCCTGATGCAACAGGTCAACAGCGGCATGATCAGTCAGCAAAGCGAGACCGATATGGTCGCGGCGGCAGTCAACGAAATGAGCGCTACGGTGCAGGATATTGCCGGTAATACCGGCGCCACCCGCGACCAGTCAACTCAGGCGGACGAGCTGGCCGGGCGTGGGCGCGACCAGGTGCTGCGCGTGAGCAAGACCATCACCGGACTGGCCACCAGCATCGAGCGCTGTACGCAGCACATGGAAAAACTCACCGGCCACAGCAATGAAATCAGTGGCGTGGTCAATGTGATCAAGGGGATTGCCGAACAAACCAACCTGCTGGCTCTTAATGCGGCAATCGAAGCGGCGCGTGCCGGTGAGTCCGGTCGCGGCTTTGCCGTGGTGGCCGATGAAGTGCGGGCACTGGCCCAGCGCGTACAAAGCTCAACCGACGAAATCCAGCGCATGATTGAAGCCTTGCAAGCCGGCACCCGCGACGCGGTAGGCGACATGCAGGCCAGCACTGACCTGACCCACGAATCGGTGGCCCAGGTTAATGACGCAGGGGGCTCCCTGGAGGATATTGCGCTGGCCGTCAGCCAAATCAGTACCGGCAACCAGGAAATCGCCTCGGCGCTGGAGCAGCAGACCCAGGCCGCTGACGCCATTACCCAGAGCGTGGTCCAGATTCGCGACGTGACCGAGAAAACCGTGCAACAGACCCAACAAAGCGCGCAAACCAGTCAGGAGTTAGCGCAACTGGCACACCAGCTGACGACTGCGGTGAGCAAGTTGAAGAGCTGAGAAAACAAAAAGCCGGGCAAGCCCGGCTTTTTATGAGTGACGCGTTACTCAACCACAATCCGTGCACGATTATTGTTGATCGTCGCAGGACCCACACCACTGACCTCGGTCAGTGCTTCGGCATCCGCAAACGGACCATGCTCTTCACGGTAAGCAACAATGGCTTCGGCGCGGGACTGGCCGACACCTTGCAGTACTTCGGCAATTTCACCAGCGCTGGCCTGATTGATATTGACGCTGACCAGTGGGGCTTCATCAGCGAAGCTGAGGGCTGAAAACAGCAGAGTGCCACTCAGGGCGATAGCAGACATGATGGATTTCATAACAGTTCCTTTGTAGTTGGCATTGTTCAGATTGCCGCGCGCAGGACACTACCTGGCTTCCCGTCGCACTCCTTGCGACGGCAAAAAATTAAGCCAAGACGCTAGGCTTGGAAAGTCGCAATAGGCTTGTTTTGCCAACCAGGTCACGCTTTTTCTATCCAGCAGGGTCGTCTGACGCGGGCAAGCCACCATGCCAACTGGCCGGATAGAGCATTTCTTCGCGATAACCACTGATAACCCGGCGCAAACCCGTCAATGCCTGATCCAGATCCGGATCACCGCTGTCGAGCAGAAAAGGCCGACCAGCCAAGGTTTTCAATTTACTTTTGGTCGCAACGACCAGTAAGTTATCCAGCCCGGCGGCCTGCACGATACGCGGTGAAATCTGCTGGTTGCCGCGCCCAAGAATATGCCCCTGCCCGCCAATCGCCGAGACCAGAATGCGCCACTCCCCACCCTGCTGCAGCAGATCCCACAGCTGAGCTTCGGTGGCATCAGCGCAGATCAACTCGCCATCGCGGACCACATCGACGCCGAGTAAGGTGCCCTGCAGCCCCATGGCCTCGAGAATGCCGTAGTTACTCGAACCGGGGCCGAATATCCAGCCGCTGTCAGCGTCCTGCTCTTCCTGTAGCCAGGCGGCGATATCATCCAGCACCAGCGTTTCCTGCTCACGCCCGCCCTGCTTGACCTGCTGAACAAAGCGCCCCTCTTCCGGGATCTGCAGCTCGCCATACAGCCGCGTACGCACCTGGCCCTGACGGAAGGCGACCTCGTCGATATCACGCACGTCCGCTTGGGTCAGACGCACCAGATCACCGGTCAATAGCAGCCGCAGCACCTCTGCGGCAGCGCGCGGGTTTACCGCGTAAACACCCGAATGGATTTTCACCCCGGCGGGAACACCCAGCACCAGTTGATTATTCGGAATGCTGTTGCAGATATCCCGCGCGGTGCCATCGCCGCCGGCAAACAGCAGCAAATCGACGCCAGCCGCAACCAGTGCGGCGGCGCAGGATTCGGTATCCGTTGAGCGCGTCTGCTCGCTGTTGAGATGGCCTGCTTCCTCGACAGCAAAACCGAGTTCGCGTGCCAGATCGGCGCCCATGGGGCCAGGGGCGGCACACAACAACAGACGCTCACGCATATCCAGCAGCTGCTCCAGGGTTTGTCGCACGCGCTGGGTAGCGCGCGGTGTAGCACCTTGTTGCAAGGCCAACTGCGCAACCCCGTCAGAGCCTTTGAGCGCGGTTTCGCCGCCCAGACCGGCCAGCGGGTTAATCAACAAGCCAAGGCGAAATCTGTCTGTCATTGGGTTTCCGTTCATTGTCATCTGCCGGTCACATCCGTCCCCTAAGCTGCGCCATGTCAGCCAAGCGATTCGAGGATAAGCGCATGAATGTCAACGCCCACCCCCTGAGCAGCCTTAGCCCCAACCGTAAGCCCCTGGTCAACAAAATCCGCCGTCATCCTGCGCAGTTTTGCGGCGGTTTCGTGATTGATACCGAGGGGCGTGAGGTCGCGATTACCGAGCATATGGTACAGCAGGCATGCCGCCAACTCGATGCGTTGAGTGTGGGTGTCAGCTGACAACGGCTTGGCATCGTCGTCGGTCCCGAAACACCTCGACCGTCGATTAGCGTCTGTTGATCCATTGTTATGCTGGCTGGCAAGTAAAGCCAGCAGCCTGGAGGGCGGCAGCGGCTTCAGTGGCAACACCACCGACCCGGACACAGGGTGTTTCACGACGTAAAGGATAGTCCTTGCGCAATTGATCAAAACCGGCCCGAATGGCCGCCTGGTCACTGGCCTCGGCCAGCATGGCGCGCAGCCGGGCGTCGTCATCACGGACATCATAGACCCAACGCAAAGCCCGGCTTAACTGCCAGTCAGCAGAGGCATCCGGGTCTAGCTGCAAGACATTACAGCCTGCCGCAGGCGCAAAGCCAGCCAACTCGTGCTGCGGGGGCTGGCCGGTAAACTCGCACCAGGCCTGATAGATCATAGCGGTGCCGCGTAGTTTGCCATCCAGGCTATAGCCAGCAATATGCGGCGTCGCCAGGGCGCAGCGGGCGACCAGTTGCGCGTCCAGCGTGGGTTCGTGCTCCCACACATCCAGCGCCACCTGCAGGTCATTACGTTCAGCCAACACGGCACTCAAGGCACTGTTGTCGATGACCGGCCCCCGGCTGCTGTTGATCAGCCAGGTGCCCGGCCGCAAGGCTTTCAATCGCGCCTGATTGAACATATGTCCGGTGGCATGCGGACCTTGCCGGGTCAGAGGTACATGACAGCTGATAACATCGGACTCGGCGAGCACAGCATCCAGGCTGAGCATCCCGTGCGCGCCCTGCTCGGCCCGTGGCGGGTCACAACAGAGCACCCGCACGCCGAGGTTGCGCAGGACCTCGGCCAGGCGGCTACCCACTTCACCAACACCAATAATGCCCACGCAGCGTTGCCGCCAGTCCAGCCCCGTGCGTTCACTCAGCGTCAGTAGCACGCTAAGTACATATTCGACTACGCCGCGCGCATTACAGCCCGGGGCGCTGGCAACCTGTACACCCGCCGCCGCCAGGCCGGGTAAATCCAGATGATCAGTGCCAATGGTGCAGGTGCCCACAAAGCGTACCGGGGTGCCGCGCAACATATCTGCGGTTACCCGGGTGACCGAACGCAACAGCAGGGCATCGGCGTTGGCCATCGCGGCCGCATTGATCGCCCGCCCCGGCAAGCGGGTAATCTCACCTTGCTCGGCAAAGAACTCCGCGAGCAAGGGAATGTTCTCGTCAGCCAGAATGCGCATGGGTTATTTCAACTCCGCCAGGGAAAAGTCAGCCGGTTGCAACTGGGCACCGGGACGATAAAAATCCAGCAAGGCCTGAATAAACCGGGCCGGTCGTTCGGGAATACCTTGCGCAAACAATTGCTGCACCCGGGCATGAACGCGTTGCCGGAACAACGCGGCATCACCGGGATCACCCTGCAAATTATCCAGGCTGACACAAAAGGCATGCCCTGCCGCCTGACAAAACAACCACTCATAAGCCTGCGGCTTGACCTCGACCTGCTCAAAGGCCCGTTGCTGCTGCGCCGAGCGGCCATCCGGCGCATACCAGTAACCAAAGTCTGCCAGCAAACGCCGCTCCGGTCCGGCAACGCACCAATGAGCCACTTCGTGGAGGGCACTGCGGAAGAAGCCGTGGGCAAACAGAATCCGATGCTGCGGATGCTCGGCACCCGCCGGCAGGTATTCCGGCTCACCCTCCCCGGCCACCAACGCGGTGTTATGGCTGTCGGCAAAACAATCGGCAAACAGGCGAATCAGGTCAGCAATATGGTGCGTCATGGTGCGGTAGACAAGTCGGAGCAAGTTGATAGGATGGTGCGCTTTTCTGCGGACCCCAAAGCCATGCCAGCCAGCCTCAGCCACCATGATCAGCGCCCGTCACGCTTGCGCCGCAGTGTAACAGAACTGCGCGCACTGATCTGGCTGGCGTTACCGATCATTGCCGCGCAAATGGCGCATACCCTGCTCGGTTTTGTCGACACGGCTATGGCTGGCCGGGTCAGCCCGCAGGACCTGGCCGCGGTCGCGCTGGGCAATGCCTTCTGGATTCCCGCTTACCTGTTTCTCACCGGCGTGCTCATGATTGTGACCTCCAAGGTGGCGACACTTAATGGTGCCGGCAAACTTGCCGAGACGGGCCCGCTGGTGCGTCAGGGGTTATGGCTAGGGCTCTGGATAGGCCTGTTCTGTGGTGGCTGCCTGCTGCTGGTGGAACCCGTACTGCACTGGATGCAGGTCGAGGCCGAACTGATTCCGCTGACCATCGGTTACCTGGTCGCTGTCGCCTGTGGCTTTCCCGCGGTAGCTCTGTATCAGGCCCTGCGCGGACTCAGTGACGGGCTGTCACGCACGCGCCCGACCATGCTGATTGGTTTTATAGGCCTGCTGGTAAATATCCCGGCCAACTATGTGCTGGTCTACGGCAAGCTGGGGCTTCCCGCCTTTGGCGCTGTAGGCTGTGGCATTGCAACCGCGCTGGTGATGTGGCTGATGTTGCTGTGCATGATCATCTATCTCAAACGCAGCCCGATCTTTCGCGCTTGCCAGTTATTCACCCGTTTTGAACGGCCACGCTGGCAACAACAGCGCGAATTACTCGGCCTTGGCCTGCCGATCGGCATTGCCCTGTTCGCCGAAACCAGCATGTTCTGCGTGATTGCTTTGTTGATCGGGCGACTGGGTACGCTGGTGGTCGCCAGCCACCAGTTGGCGTTGAATTTTACCTCCCTGATATTTATGGTGCCCTTCAGCCTGGGTTTGGCAATTACCGTGCGCGTGGGTCATAACCTCGGGCTCAATGGCGCGCGTGCCGGTTTGTTTGCCGCCAAGGCCGGTATGCTGGTGGCGCTGATCTATGCCCTGCTGGCCGCAACAGCGGTATTTCTCGCGGCGGACTTGATTCCGTATATCTACACTAATGACCCGAACGTCATTGCCATGGCCAGTGGGCTGTTTATCTTCGCCGCGCTTTATCAGGTGTCCGACGCCATTCAGGTCGCGTGTGCCGGTGCCTTGCGCGGCTATCAGGACACGCGCATGCCCATGCTGCTGACCCTGATAGCCTACTGGCTGATCGGGCTGCCCAGTGGCTATATCCTGGCGCTGACCGATATCTGGGGCCCAGCGCGCGGCGCAGCCGGGTTCTGGATTGGGCTGATTATCGGCCTGACAGCGGCAGCCCTCTTCCTCGGACTGCGCCTGCTCAGCGTAAGCCGAACCCGTCGACAGGCGGAAAGCCGAAAACTCCGGTAACGGCTATGCGCGCCAGGCCGCCAACCAACCTGCCATACTCAGCATTGAACTTGAACGGGGAAAAGCCATGTGGCGACTTGGCAGCATTGTGCTGGTAATTCTGGGCCTTATTCTGAGTGGCTGTGATCGGCAACCACCCGCCCAGCGGCAGCTGGATGATTATCTGCAACGCCTGGCCAGGGTACTGGATCAGGACTGGCAGGCTTTCGACCGCAACAGCCTGAGCCAATACCGCATGCCCGAACGCCGCCTGCGCATGCAGACCCTCGAACAACAGCGCATGGGGTTGTTTACTCTGCTGGTTCAAACCCGACACTGCCAGACCCTGCAACACCTGATCAGTGAGCGTAACAGCAGCCTGGGCCGGGTGATGCCCAGCAGCCACCTGCTAAGCCATGACGCCACCTTGCTGCGAGAAATTGATGCCTGCCTGGTGCAGATTGCCGACGACCCCGATCGCGACGCCATGCGCGAACAGTTGATTGCACTGGCGGCGATCAAGCGTAGCGAGTTGCCCAGCGTATTCTGGAATGCCCTGCATGGCAGCAGCGAATTCGAATACTACCTGCGCTTTGCCGACCAGCCGCTACCCATACCGCAGGGCAACCAGGCCATTAACGATCAGGCAGCCGTTTCTGCGCTTGAGGAGTTTGCCCGCATTGGTAAAGCCCTGCCCGATCATCTGCCACCAGGCCGCGCACAGATAGACCCCTTGTTCGAGGCCTTGCGCCGCAGTGACTACGGCAGCGAGCTGATCCACAGCCTGGCGCTGACCCGGCACAGCCTGGACCAAGCGACCCGGATGCTTAACAGCGACCGCGCGGCGCAGCTATGCCCCCAAGGCGCCGTGACTGAGCGTGCGCGTATTCTGCAGAATGTGTTCCGCAATATTTATGTCGAGGATGTTCAGCCTTATCTGGCGCTGATCCAGCGCTTCGGCCAACCTTGGCAGGCTGCCTTGGCCAATCTGCAAGAGGTGCCTGGCCAGACGCAGGCCGGCGCGGATTACCTCGCCAGTTTGCAGGGCACGGATACCGCACTGTGGGATAGCTATCAGGCCAGTTTACAGGCACACAATAATGCCTGGCTGGAGGTATTGGGGCGTTGCGGGATGCAGCCGGGGCAGGCACAGTAAAAGCATGTTTGAGCTCTGTGCTCGGCAGCATTGCCAGCCACCGGTTGCAGGCAACACTGCTCGGCTCGGTCCTGCCATTTCAATGCTCTTGACTCAGGAAAGCTTAAACACCCTTCTCAATCACATAATGAAACTCGCCATCCACCTCTTCTTGCGCCACTAACTGATGGCCGAGGAATTGGCAGAAACGCGGGATATCACGCTGGGTAGACGGGTCGGTGGCCAGCACTTGCAGGCGTTCACCCGGCTGTATATCACGCACGGCATTATGCAGCAGCATTACCGGTTCGGGGCACAGCAAACCGCGCGCATCCAGTTGTTGATCAGCCATTGGGTCACATCAATCCGTTTGCAAACAGGGGGCTATTATCGCCAAAGCCGACGGTAACGACCAGTAAGGATTGCAGCAAAAATTCTTTGTCATGCTGCGCAAAAGCCAGCACACAAGGCCTATAATCAAGGGGTACACCCCACAGCATGAATTAAGGAACCAGCATGATCAAAGTCCTGATCGAGCGCATCATCGCCGAAGGCCTCGAACAACCCTACGAAGAGATTGCCCGCAAGATGTTGCAGAAGGCTATTCAGTCACCGGGGTTTATCTCGGGAGAGTCTTTTCAGGACCTGGAACGCCCGAACCATCGCATCATCATGGTGACCTGGCAGAACCGGCATTCCTGGGAGCGCTGGGAAAATTCCGCCGCGCGCCAGCAAAGCATTGGCGCTTTCTCCGCTATACTGCAGCAGGAAGAGCGGATTACCTTGCTGGAACCGATCTGACAGAAAGCAAAGCCAGACGGGCTATACCAAGCCCGTCAGCGCTTGATGCGCGCGTGGCACGTGACTTCTTCCCGGTCGCTGTATAATTGCTTGCAGGATAACGTGGCCTCAACGCCAGCGGCATCCAGCTCTGCCTGAACATGCTCCAGACACTGAATAACTTCTTCATAGCGCCGCTTCATCGGCAGCTTGAAATTGATCACTGCTTCGCGGCACCAACCACGACTCAACCAGCGACCCAAAAGCGCACTGCTTCGCGCCGGCTTGTCGACGATATCGCACACCATCCAGTTCACCGGGCGTTTGGGCTTGAACATATAGCCGTCGGCCTGAACATGCTCGACCTGGCCACTCTCCATCAGGCTCGCAGCCATCGGGCCATTATCGACTGCGGTCACCTGCATCAAACGGTTGACCAGTTGCCAGGTCCAGCCACCAGGCGCAGCACCCAGATCCACAGCCGTCATCCCGGCAGCCAACCGGCTATCCCAATCATCCCGGGGGATAAAGTGATGCCAGGCCTCTTCCAGCTTGAGCGTAGAACGGCTCGGCGCACCCTTAGGTACGCGCAGGCGCGGAATACCCATAGGCCAGGGCGCAGCATTATTCGCCCAAGACCAGCCAACAAACACCCGCTCGCCGGTGTCAAAGCACAGGTGCAAACGCGGCAGGTCGGTTTTCTTCGGGCGCAAAAAACGGGTTTTTTCCAACGCCGATTGCAAGGGGGCACGCAGCTTTTTCAGCAGCGCCGCCATAGCCTTGCCGTCATTGGTATCAGCCGTTTCCAGCCACAGCTCGGAAGCCAGCGGACCTTGTGCGCAGGCAGTAATGATCGGGCTGATGCGATCCTCTACCGGCACCTCAAGCCAACTGCCCAAAGCCCATTGGCGGACAAAGATCAGCGAGCGAAAATCCAGCTGACGCATCAGCCGTTCGGCATCACCTGCTTGCGGGCAAACGAAGCGCGCCATCGCTTGACCCGCTTTGGCGATCGGGTAACCCGCAATACCCGCTTCACCGGCACGTTGCTGCATTTCAGCAGCGACTTCACCCTCAAACCCCGGACGACAATGCAGCAAGAGTTCCTGCATCAGGTGGTTACCGCCGCCAGCCCTAAAGCCAGGTCCGCCTGAATATCCGCGACCTCTTCCAGGCCAACCGCCACCCGGATCAGGTTGTCTTTGATGCCGGCATCGGCCCGAGCTTCCGGCGTCAAGCGACCGTGGGTCGTGGTTGCCGGATGGGTGATCGTGGTTTTGGCATCACCCAGGTTAGCGGTAATGGAGAGCAGACGAGTCGCATCAATAAAACGCCAGGCCGCCGCTTTGCCACCGCTGACCTCGAAGCTGACCACCGCACCAAAACCGGTCTGCTGACGCTTGGCCAGGGCATGCTGCGGGTGCGTCGGCAGCCCGGCGTAGTAGACCTTTTCCACCCCCGGTTGCTGTTCCAACCAGGTTGCCAGGTGCAAAGCACTGGCACAATGTGCCTGCATGCGCAGACGCAGGGTTTCCAAGCCCTTGAGAAAGACCCAGGCATTGAACGGGCTCAAGGTCGGTCCCGCTGTACGCAAAAAGCCGACGACCTCAGTCATCTGTTCACGCCGACCGGCGACAACGCCACCCAGGCAACGGCCCTGGCCGTCGATGTACTTGGTCGCCGAGTGGATAACAATATCCGCACCTAACTCGATCGGCTTTTGCAACGCCGGGGTACAGAAACAGTTGTCAACCGCCAACCAGGCGCCCTGCTCGCGGGCAACCCGCGCCAGTTCGGCAATATCCACCAATTCCGCCAGCGGGTTCGACGGCGACTCGACAAAAAACAGCCGGGTATTGGGCTTGCACGCTGCCTGCCAGGCTTGGGTATCAGCCAGAGTGACGTAATCCACCTCGATACCGAAGCGTTTGAAGTACTTTTCGAACAGGGTCACTGTGGCGCCAAAGACGCTGCGCGAGACCAGGATATGGTCACCGGCTGAGCACAGGCTCATGACGGTAGCCAGAATCGCCGCCATGCCGGAAGCGGTCGCTACGGCTTGCTCGGCACCTTCGAGTGCGGCAATGCGCTCCTCAAAGGTACGCACGGTCGGGTTCATGTAGCGCGAATAGACGTTACCGGGTGCATCGCCAGCAAAACAGGCCGCCGCATCAGCGGCACTGCGAAAAACATAACTGGAGGTCAGATACAGCGCTTCGCCATGCTCTGCCTCCGGCCCGCGGCGCTGCCCGGCGCGCACCGCCAGGGTATCAAAGCCGGCGGCTTCCAGCTCGCTATCGAGCCGCCCGGCATCCCATTCATGACTCATAAAAAAACCTCTGAATTAGTCCCAATCAATGGGGCCTGGCAAGGCAGCATAAGCTGCCACTCGCCACCAGGGGCCATCCATCAGGGTTGCCAGGTACTGCTGACGGTCAATCAGTTGTTATGCAGCTCAATCACCGCATTACCGGTATCTGTCAGCGTTTTGGCAGAATCATTGCGTGCCTGTTCGATCTTGCCGAGATAGGCTTCATTGACATCACCGGTGACGTACTCACCGTTGAACACCGAGCAGTCGTAATGATGAATGTCAGGGTTGCCTTCACTGACAGCTTCAATCAGGTCTTCCAGATCCTGATAAATCAGCCAGTCGGCACCGATCAATTCGGCGACTTCGTCCGTGGTCCGCCCATGGGCAATCAGCTCATGGGCGCTGGGCATGTCAATGCCATACACGTTGGGGTAGCGTACCGCCGGTGCGGCTGAACAGAAATACACATTCTTTGCCCCGGCTTCACGCGCCATCTGAATGATCTGCTTGCAGGTGGTGCCGCGCACAATGGAATCATCCACCAGCATGACATTCTTGCCGCGAAACTCCAGCTCGATGGCATTCAGCTTCTGGCGCACGGACTTTTTGCGTGCCGCCTGGCCGGGCATGATAAAGGTACGACCGATATAGCGGTTTTTGACAAAGCCCTCGCGGAACTTGACCCCAAGGTGATTCGCCAATTCAACAGCCGAGGTGCGGCTGGTATCCGGAATCGGTATGACCACATCGATATCATGCTCCGGGCGCTCACGCAGAATCTTTTCCGCCAGCTTCTCGCCCATGCGCAGACGCGCCTTGTACACCAGCACCTTGTCGATCATCGAATCCGGACGCGCCAAATAGACATGCTCGAAAATACACGGCGAAAACTCCGACTGCTCGGCACACTGGCGGGTGTGCAGTTCACCTTTTTCGGTGATGTATACCGCTTCACCCGGATCCAGGTCACGAATCAGTTCAAAACCCAACACGTCCAGAGCAACGCTTTCCGAAGCCACCATATACTCGGTGCCATGCTCGGTTTCGCGCTTGCCGAATACAATAGGGCGAATTGCGCGCGGATCGCGGAAGCCCACCATGCCATAACCGGTGATCATGGCCACTGCGGCATAGGCTCCTTTGCAGCGCTTGTGCACTGCGCGGACCGCTTTGAAAATATCTTCTTCAGTGGGCTGCAGCTTATGCCCCATAGCCAGCTCATGGGCAAACACATTGAGCAGGACTTCAGAATCCGACGTGGTGTTGACATGGCGCAGGTCAGACTCGTAGATTTCCCGTGACAGCTGCTCGACATTGGTCAGGTTGCCATTGTGCGCGAGCGTGATGCCGTAGGGCGAGTTGACGTAGAACGGCTGGGCTTCTGCCGAACTGGATGAACCGGCCGTCGGATAGCGCACGTGGCCAATGCCCATGCTGCCAACCAGCCGCTGCATGTGCCGCTGGTGAAACACATCCCTTACCAGACCGTTGTCCTTGCGCAGAAACAGGCGACCGCGATCGCAGGTTACTATGCCGGCGGCGTCCTGGCCGCGATGCTGCAGGACGGTCAGGGCATCATAGAGCGCCTGGTTGACGTTCGACTTGCCCACTATGCCAACAATGCCACACATGACTTACACCTTTTGTGTCGATCGGGACGCACGCCTGACGCGCGACCAGTTACTCAAAAAAACCCAGCGCCTCGGCTTTTGACCAATCAGCAACCAGGAGAAAATGCGGAATCAGCGTTGACTGGCGCCACCAGTCATCTTCTTCAACCGGGCCCAAACTGAGCAGGCCAACCGCTACCACTACCAGCAAGGCGCCGCGAGCCGCGCCAAAAATCATACCGAGAAAGCGATCCGTGCCACTGAGGCCAGTAAAAACAACCAATTGGCCAATCATGTAATTGATCAGCCCACCGATAATCAGGGTCAGCACGAAGAGCAGCACACAAGCCACAACCACACGTACCGACGGTGTTTCAATCCAAGGCGTGAAGTGTTCCGCCAGCGCGCCACCAAACAACCAGGCAACCAGGCCGGCAACCAGCCAGGTGACCAGCGACAGCGCTTCCTTGACGAAACCACGTGCCAGACTGATCAAGGCAGATACCGCGATGATGCCAATAATCGCCCAGTCGACCCACTCAAGCGCCACGGCCAAAACCCCTGCTGGAAAAGTGCATTATTCTAACAGAGCCATTGGCAGGGTCGAAACACAATGTTCAAGGCCGTTGTGTGTTCTCGTCATGTGCAACGACAAACCCCTCAACCTCATGGTTGCGCTTGAGCTCGTCACGCAGGCGGGTGGCCGCATCACGGGTTTGCAAAGGGCCAACATAAACCCGGGTAATGCTCCGGCCATCAGCATCCGCAGTACGCGCATAGGCATTATAGCCCTGCTCATTAAGGGTGCTGACAAAGCTCCGCGCGTTATCCGCATTGGAAAAACTGCCCAACTGAATAACCCAATCACCGGTGACCTCGGCCGTTACACTGGCCGGCTCACTTGGCCTGGTAGCGGTTGGCTCTGCCGGCGGCTCTGGCTCAGCAGGCTCAGGTAATGCCTCAGGCTCAGTGGCTGGTGTCGAGGGTACCGGCTCAGGCTCACGCGGCGGCAGTTCGGCTACCGGTTCAGGGTCACGCGGTTCAATCTTTGGCGGCGGTGCCAACTCGGGTGCCTGCATGCTGCTCGGTTCGGGCGTCTCGATTTCAATCTCAACGGTTTCATCCTGCCCGGTCAGCAACATAGGCAAGAATATGACCGCCGCCACTATCAGTACCAGTGCGCCAATCACCCGCTGTTTGAGTCCGCTATCCATTATTCATCTCCTCTGGGCGATCCATTCAAGGGCCGCCGCGACGGTAAAAAATGAGCCGAAAATCATGATCGCACTCTCATCATCGGCGTCAAGCTGAGCACTGATGGCTGCAGCTACATTCGCATGACAATGGGCCGTTTCACCCTGCCCGTCCAGTAAATGCTGCAACTCGATTGCACTCCGACTGCGCGGCGTCGGCAAAGGCGCCAATGCCCAATCGACAAAACAGCTGCGCAGGGCCTGCACGATACCGGTTACGTCCTTATCGTCCAGCGCAGAAAAAACGGCGCGCATGGGCTGCTCACGACTGGCTAATGTACTGGCCAGCCAGTTGGCGGCATGGGGATTGTGCCCGACATCCAGACACAGTTGTCGTGATTGACCACGCCATACCACCGTGTGCCAATCCATGCGCCCGGGCAAACGCAGTTGCTGCAGGGTCTGACTGACCTGCTCACTGGTAAACTGACAGCCGGCGAGCACACAGGCCTGAATGGCCAGTACCAAGTTGTCGCGGGGCAAGCTGACCGCAGCAAAGGGGCCCAGCACCTGGCTGCTGCCTTCGCGATCGACCACCCTCACCTGCCAGCCACCCGTTACATCCAGAGGCTGCCAGTCCAACTCCCTACCGCGCTGAAAAACCTGCGGACCTATCGCTGCCAGGGTGCTGACAAAACGCTCAGGCAAATCCGTTTCACCACAAATCAGCGGACGCCCTGTACGGGCAATACCCGCTTTTTCATAACCGACGGAGTCGCGACTATCGCCAAGAAACTGCTGATGATCCAGACCTATACTGGTAACGATGGCAATATCCGCATCAACCACGTTGACCGCATCCAGCCGGCCGCCCAGACCGACTTCAAGCACAACGGCGTCCAGGCCCGCACGCTGGAACAGCCATAGCGCAGCCAGGGTGCCAAATTCAAAATAAGTCAGGGAGACCTCGCCGCGCACAGCTTCAATTGCGGAGAAAGCGTCGCACAAGGCTTCATCCGTAGCCAATTGGTCATTGATACGGACGCGCTCGTTGTAACGAATCAGGTGCGGGGAAGAGTAACAGCCAACACGCTTGCCGGCAGCTTGCAGCAAAGTATGCACTGCAGCACAGGTGGAACCCTTGCCATTGGTACCGGACACGGTAATGACCAGAGGTGCTGGCTGCAGCACACCCAAACGTTGAGCGACCTGACTGACGCGCTGCAGCCCCATGTCGATTTCCTTGGGGTGCAGCTGCTCCAGCCGGGCCAGCCAATCGGCCAGTGTGCGCGAAGGCATCAGGGCGCAGCGCTCTCCACGGATTCTTCGCCGGCTAGCGCAGGCGCCGGCAGTCCGGTCAGCATGGCCAGTGCACTGGCCAGACGGTCACGCATTTGATAGCGCGGCACAATAAGATCCAGGGCACCGTGATCAATCAGAAACTCACTGCGCTGGAAGCCGGCCGGCAGCTTTTCCCGAACCGTCTGCTCGATCACCCGCGGCCCAGCAAACCCGATCAGGGCATTGGGTTCGGCAACGTTAAGGTCACCGAGCATGGCCAAGCTGGCTGAAACGCCGCCATAGACCGGATCGGTCATGACCGAGATATACGGAATACCCTCTTCGCGCAAGCGTGCCAACGCTGCACTGGTTTTGGCCATCTGCATCAGCGAAAACAGCGCTTCCTGCATCCGCGCGCCGCCTGAAGCGGAAAAACAAATATAGGGAATACGCTGTTCCAGGGCCGCTTCAGCACCACGCACAAAGCGCGCACCGACCACGCTACCCATGGAGCCACCCATGAAATTGAATTCAAAGGCACTGGCAACCACCGGCATGCCCTTGAGTGCGCCCTGCATAACCACCAGCGCATCTTTCTCGCCTGTAGCCTTTTGGGCTGCACTCAGGCGATCCTTGTACTTTTTCGTATCGCGGAACTTGAGCTTGTCGATCGGCTCCAGCTCGCCGGCGATTTCCTTGCGTCCGTCGGCATCGAGGAACAGCTCCAGGCGACGACGGGCATCGATACGCAGATGATGATCGCACTTCATGCAAACATCGAGATTCTTTTCCAGCTCAGGCCGGTATAGCACGGCATCGCAGGACGGACACTTGCGCCAAAGGCCTTCCGGCACGCTGCTCTTCTGTGCTTCCGAACGCACAATCGAGGGAATCAGTTTGTCCACCAGCCAGTTGCTCATTGCCATTCCTTATCGTTGTCCGGGTTCCGAATATATAAAGTGCTCGTTCAGCGATCCATTGCCGCACGCATATCCGCAATAATAGTACTGATCGCTTTGCGCGCCTGTTCAGGCTCCTGCTCATGCGCGGCGATCTGGTTAACCAGTACTGAGCCGACCACCACGCCATCGGCTACTGCCGCGACGGCTGCTGCCGATGCTCCATCACGAATACCAAAGCCGACGCCGATTGGCAAATCGGTTACCGTGCGCAGTTGCTCGAGTTTGCTCGCTACTTCATTGACGTTCAAGGTACTGGAGCCGGTCACACCTTTCAGAGAAACATAGTACACGTAGCCGCTGGCATGGGTACAAATCTTGCGCGCACGCTCCAGCGTCGTGGTCGGCGATAGCAGGAAAATACAGTCCAGCCCCTTGGCACGAAACAGCTCGGTGACTTCGTCGGCCTCTTCTGGCGGCAGGTCCACCGTCAGCACCGCATCCACACCAGCCTCTGCTGCGGCCGCAGCAAACTCCGCATACCCCATGCGCTCAACCGGATTCAGATAACCCATCAGCACCACCGGCGTGCTGTCATTGCTGCGGCGGAACTCACGCACCATGCCCAGCACCTGAGTCAAGCTGACCTTATGCAGCAACGCCCGCTCCATCGCCTGCTGGATAACCGGGCCGTCGGCCATAGGGTCGGAAAAGGGAATGCCCAGCTCGATGATATCGGAACCGGCGCTGACCAGATCGTGCATCAACGGCAAGGTCATCTCGGGGTTAGGGTCACCAGCGGTAACGTAGGGGATCAGGGCCTTGCGGCCCTGCGCTCGCAGTGCGGCAAAACAGGCTTCAATTCGGCTCATGTTCAACTCTTCAGGTGCTGATGCCGTCAATGCCGGCAACGGTATGAATATCTTTGTCGCCACGACCCGACAGGTTGACGACGATATGCTGGTCCGGACGCATGCTGGCGGCCAGTTTCATTGCATGGGCAATCGCATGGCTGGACTCCAGCGCAGGCATGATGCCTTCGACACGGGTCAGTTCACGAAAAGCCTGCAAAGCTTCGTCATCCGTGGCGTCTACGTAATTGACGCGCCCGGTATCCTTAAGCCAGCTGTGTTCAGGGCCAACGCCCGGATAGTCGAGCCCGGCAGATACCGAGTGGGTCTCGATAATCTGTCCGGCATCATCTTCCATCAGGTAGGTACGGTTGCCGTGCAGAACACCCGGGCGACCAGCGCTTAACGGGGCGGCATGCTGTCCGGTGGCCAAACCCAGGCCACCGGCTTCTACGCCATACATGGCGACATCCGCATCGTCGAGGAAGGGATGAAACAGGCCGATGGCATTGGACCCACCGCCAACACAAGCGACCAATGCATCTGGCAGGCAACCGGCCTGGGCTAGCATCTGGGCGCGGGCTTCGCGACCGATCACACACTGGAAGTCACGTACCAACTTGGGATAAGGGTGCGGACCAGCCACAGTACCGATGATGTAAAAGGTATCGTCGATATTGGTGACCCAATCGCGCATGGCCTCATTCATCGCATCTTTCAGGGTTTTTGAGCCCGACGTGACCGGAATCACTTCAGCGCCCAGCAACTTCATCCGATAGACATTAAGCGACTGACGCTTAACGTCTTCAGCACCCATATAAACCTGGCACTTGAGACCCAAACGAGCAGCCACCGTCGCCGTGGCAACGCCGTGTTGGCCGGCTCCGGTCTCGGCAATAACCCGCGGCTTGCCCATATGCTTGGCCAGCAAGGCCTGCCCGATGGTGTTATTCACTTTGTGCGCGCCGGTGTGATTAAGATCTTCGCGCTTGAGCCAGATCTTTGCGCCACCCACCTTGCCGGTCAACCGCTCGGCAAGATACAGGGGTGACGGGCGGCCGACATAGTGGGCCAGGTCGTGATCAAATTCAGCCTGGAAGTCAGCATCGGCAGACAGCTTGTTATACAAGGCCTCGAGCTCTTCCAGTGCATCCATCAGGGTTTCGGATACAAAGCGACCGCCGTAGGGGCCAAAATGGCCGCGTACATCCGGTACCGCAGCAAAATTGATCGGAGTTGTCTCAGACACACTTAACCTCATGAACGAATGCTTGAATTTTATCACTGTCCTTGATGCCTTTTGCGGCTTCCACCCCGCCACTGACATCCACGGCCCAAGGCAGCGTTGCTGTAATCCCAGCGACCACATTGGCCGCATCAAGACCACCGGCGAGCACCAGCTTCCAGTCGCGCTCAGCGGGAATCGCGGACCAATCAAAGGTTTCTCCGGTACCGCCAGGCACGCCAGCCTTGTAGCTGTCCAGCAGGATACCAGCAGCGGCAGGCCATTGCCGCGCGAGCTGGTTCAGGTCATCACCCGGACGTACCCGCAGCGCTTTCAGGTAAGGACGTTGAAACTGACGGCAGTAATCGTCTGGCTCATCACCATGGAATTGCAACAGATCCAATGGCACCTCGGCCAAGACAGCGTTTACCTCATCGACGGTAGCGTCCACAAAGAGACCGACAGTGGTAACGAACGGTGGCAAGGCCTGCACAATCGCAGCCGCTTGAGTGGGGCTGACAGCGCGCGGGCTGGGCGCGTAAAACACCAGACCAATGGCATCAGCACCCGCTTCGGCGGCCGCCAGCGCATCCTCCACGCGGGTAATGCCACAGATCTTGATTCGCACCGGCATAACAGTAATTACCTGGATAAAAACAGCAGTTTAACAGATGCGCGGCAGGCGTTCATTCAGCCCGGAGAGAAAGTGCGGCCCAAGATAGCGCTCCGGCAAGGCAAATTGCTGCGGATAAGTCACATCCACCAGGTACAGTCCGTAGGCCGGGGCAGTCAGCCCACCTTGCCGACGGTCCTGCCCGGCAAGCACCTCAGCCGCCCAGGACACGGGCTTTTCGCCACAACCAATCTGCATCAACACACCGGCAATATTGCGCACCATATGATGCAGAAAGGCGTTGGCGCGAATATCCAGCACGATAAACTGCCCGAAACGGACCAGCTCGAGATGATGAATCGTCTTGATCGGGGATTTAGCCTGACAGGCCACTGCCCGGAAGGCACTGAAATCATGTTGCCCGAGCAGTGTTTGTGCCGCTTGTTGCATGCACTCCAGATCCAGCGGGCGGTAGTTCCAGGTCACTTCATGGGCCAAGTGCGCCGGCCGAATCGGGTCGTTGTATATGACGTAGCGGTAGCGGCGTGCGCTGGCGGAAAAGCGGGCATGAAAATCTTGCGGGACTTTTTTCACCCAGCTGAGACTGATATCCGCTGGCAGATTGGCATTGGCGCCGTGAATCCAGTTCAGCGGTTCCCGGCGAGCATGACTCTCAAAGTGGATCACCTGGCCAGAAGCATGCACGCCCGCATCCGTTCGCCCGGCACAGAACAGATTTACCGGGTGATCAGCTACCCGGCTCAGCGCCTTCTCCACCGTTTCCTGCACACTGGGTACACCCGGCTGCTGGCGCTGCCAGCCACGATAAGCAGTGCCTCGGTATTCAACCCCGGCGGCGAATCTGGAAACTACAGCGGCCGCCTGAGGGGCGGCCGCTGAGACTACGTCTTCACTCATTGCACATCAGCTATCAAGCTGCTCCAGCAAGCCGCGCGCTTCCTGCTGCTGCTGCTCGTTACCTTCGTCAACGACTTCATTAAGAATATCGCGCGCACCTTCCTGGTCACCCATTTCGACGTAGGCTCGCGCCAGGTCCAGCTTGGTTGCGGTCTCATCAGTTCCGGACAGGAAATCAAAATCATCATCATCCATGCTGGCGTCCATGTCGGCAGGCTGCTCCTTGGTAGCTTCCGTATCTGCAGCGGCTGGCTGCTCTGGGGTGGTTTCCAGAGGATCGGCTGTTGATTCTGCAGTTGCTTCCGCATCCAGGCTGGCGGCAGCATCATCTTCCGCCATGGCAGCATTGAATTCAGCTTCAAAGTCCAACAAATCCTCATCGGACAAGCTCGAGTCGGCCTCAACATCATCGGCACTGGCCGTTTCCAGGGTCTCCGGCGCAGCCTCTGGTGATCCGGCGGCCATCGCGTCATCATCCAGAGACCAGTCCAGCATCAGGTCGTCACCTTCCGGCAAAGACATGGCATCTGTATCACTGGCAGGCGTTTCGCTAGCCGAGAGATCCAACTCATCCTCTGGCAGATCATCGGTCAAAGACAGGTCAAAGTCATCATCCAGACTGACAGCCTGGTCGGCGTTGACGTCGGCCTTATCAGCATCCAGCGAGCTACCCATCTCGGCGCTCAGGTCGTCGGCCTCCAGATCCAGCCCGGCAGACTCGGCATCCAGATCGCTGCGTGACAGCTCATCGCCCAGCCCATCATCAAGATCAAAGTCCAGATCCAGGTCGTCTGACTTGCTACTGTCACCACTATCAGCAAGATTGGCTAGCTCGTCTTCGCCGGCCAGGTCAGCCAGGTCAAACTCAGCATCCAGTTCGTCGCTGTCACCCGAGGAATCATCCACGGTATCAGTAGTGAAGAAATCGATATCAGCCGGTTCATTATCCGGTTCTGCGGCTACTGCACCCGCACCGGCCAGTGCAGCAGCTGCCGCGGCAACCGCTGGGAAACGTTGATCCAGGGCATTCAATGACGGCTCACTGCCACCGTGGGCGCGCAATGCGGTAGCCTGCTCGGCATAACCGGCTGCATTGTCGCGAAGACCTTCAACTTCCATCAGCTTGAGCCGCAGATCACTGCGCTCAGGCTGTTGCTCGATTGCCTTGACCAGGGTGTCACGCGCTTCATCCAGCTTGCCATAAGCAATCTGGCCTTCGGCAGCTACCAGCGCATCTTCTTCATCCACACCGGACTCGTCATAATCGGCCAGAGCAACGTTAAAATCATCGTCCTGCTCGGCATCAGATACATCTTCACGACTGGCCTGGGCGATAAAGTTATCGGCCATTTCTTCTTCACGGCGCGCGTTGCGTCGAGACAGCGCCATCAGGATCAGCAACAAAACAATCAATGCCAAACCGGCGCCGGTGTAGAGCAGGGTCGGATTCTGTAGCAGACGCTGCAGCATAGCTTCGGCGCCGGTATCCTGAGTCGGGGTGCCTGTTTCCGGAGCTGGCGCAGTAGGCTCTTCAGCCGCTGCCACATCGGCACCATCCACTGCCGGGGCGGCTGCGGCCGGGGCCTCCTCGTCGACAGCCTGGTCAGTGGCTGCCAGCTCACTGTCACCCGCCGCATCCATATCGCCAGCAGGAGTAAGCGGGTCATCCAGTGTCTGCAATGCCGTCAGATCCAGCTCACGGGCTTCAGCTTCTACATCAGCCAGCTCAGCGTCGACCTCCGGCAGTATGTCGGGCATTTCCGGCGTGCTGCCCAATTCCTGCTGCAAGGCTGCCAGCTGTGCATCTTTGAGTTCGAGCAGGCGCTGCAGGGTCTCCAGCTGACCTTGCACATCGGTCAGACGCTCACCCATTTCGGCCTTCTCACGCTCAGCGGCGTCCAGTTGCTCTTTGGCCTGGTCAAGCTGATCACGCAGAGCACCGTCATCAGTTCCGTCGGCACTATCCGTCGCGGTGCTGGTCGCCTCATCGCTACCGGCAACCAGACGCAGGGTGTCACCCGTATCCGTGGTTGTCGGCGCTGGCGCAGCGGTATCACGCTGGCGCGCATCGATTTGTCGTTGACTGGCGGTTTGCCGCGCATCCTGCCAATCAGCGTTTTGTTGCGCTACCGCGGCAACCGCCTGGCTTTGGCTGCGCTGGGTGGCCTGCTCGCTATCTGGCATCTGGAGGCGCTGGCCACTGCGCAGGCGATTGATATTGTTATCGATGAAGGCATCCGGATTCAGATCCTGAATGGCCAGCATAGTCTGGTGCACGGAAGCATTCTGCGGCCGGTTTTGCTGAGCCAGGACCCATAGGGTGTCATTCTGACCTACGGTAACCGTACCGGCAGGGTCTGCAGCGCGCGGAGCGCTGGGGGCTGGCCGGGCAGCCGGGGTGCTTGGACGGGTTGCGGGCTGTTCGGCGCGCGGAGTCGGGGTCGGCGCGCTCGCCGTTGGCGGCGTTACGGCCGGTGCGGTAACCGGGCGTGCCTGATAGGTCGGCGGATCAACCAGCAAAGTAAACTCGCGCAGCACCCGACCTGACGGCCAACGCACTTCCAGCAGGAAGTTTACAAAGGGTTCACGAACCGGCTGACTGGAAGTTACCCGGATAAAGGCACGCCCATCCGAACCAATAACCGGGGTAAAGGTAAGATCGGTAAGAAAAAATGGCCGTTCGATACCTGCACGCCCAAAATCATCGGGCGATGCCAGGCGAGGAATAATCTCGGTACTTTCCAGATCGCGGACCTGGAGCAGTTGAATCTCGGCATCCAGCGGCTGATTCAGGGCTGAACGCA
>REBY01000201.1 GCA_007692485.1 Pseudomonadaceae bacterium
TCAAGGATGGAATCAGCCCATCCAGCAAGCCGGGATAGGACGAAGCCATAGTCAACTGCACAATGGCGCCGCCAGAACCACCGGTACCCACGGTGTAACGAATCGGCCCCCAGGTTTCGACCACATGTTCCTTGATCATCATCAAGGTCTCTGCACCCAGCGCATGGTTGGCATTGGTACCATGGTCATTCAGGCTGGACTGGACCAGCATATAGCCTTTTTCCAACGCGGCCTGATTGAAGTTGGGCGTGCCGGCTGGCGACTGGAAGCGGCTACCGCCCGAGCTGCCACCGAAGGTAAAGACCATCTTGTTGTTCCAACCCAACTGCGGATCAGCCGGATGGTGGGGCTGTTCGGGGTCATGGAACACCGCCAGCGAATAGATACCACGGTTCAGTGCACCACGCTCAACGGCCAATATGCTGCGCACGGTATCGCCACGATCATTGGTAAAACGCGCAATATTAGCGTCAGCGGGCGGGTTATCAGCATCCCAAGGGACAAAACAAGCACCGGCCCCGGTAAAGGTGAAGTTGCAGGGGATAGGCTCACCATTTTCGTCCAGCTCCGCTGGCGGCTGGTAGTAATAGGTCACCTCACGCGGGATAGCGCAGTTATCATCGGCTACCGTAGACAAACCACTGACCCGTGTATTGGCGTTGGCGGTGGAGCCGTCACGCGGATTTTCCACCTCGACAGTCTGGCTACTGGGCTGGGCACAGATCCAGGGATCCAGCTGGGGGCCAGAGAAAATAGGCCCGTGGGATGGGTGGTTGGTAACGACCAGCTCGGCCGAGGCGCCTGGCCGGTCACGCTCGTAAGCCAGCAAGGTATTTTCACCCAGATCCAGGCCCTCAACCAAACCGATAAACCGGTCTTCAGCACGCAGGGCAAAGGCTGAGGTCACATCGGTGCCATTCAGCTCGACCACCACATTTCCGGCCGAAGCCGAATCGGACAAGCTGACTTCTACCAGCACATTGCCGCCCGAGACCAGGGCAGGATCATTGGAAAGCGTCTGGATATCGCCGACCAGACTGGAAAAATTCGGGGCTGAAGAGCCAGAGCCACTCCCACCCAGGCAACCGGTCAATACTGCGGCCGCACAAGCGGCAACCAGCGGCTTGCGCGTCATCAAGAGGTTTTTCATGCGACTACTCCCTGTGGCCAGGGTGCATATTCCTGGCCAACTTTTTGTTGTTGTAAGCACGGCAGGCGGCCGCGGCCGCACGACTGCGCAGGAGTAATCTACGGCGATTCAAGCAGGAAGAATTTAACGTTCTTGCGCTTTCGGCTGTGTGAGGGCGGCACACCATAGGTACGCCGATAGATGCGCGATAGATGGGCCGAGTCGGTAAACCCCGCGCACTGGGCAATTTGGGTTAATGACATGCCAGACTGCATCAACGCGAACACCGCTCGGTGCTTCAACCACTGCTTGTATTCGCGCAGACTCAAGCCCACGGTCTGGCGAAACAGACGCGACATACCGGTATAGGGGCAATGCATTCGCTCAGCAAGCGCCTGCAGGGAAATATCCGGTGCGGCATCGACCAGCGCCATCAAGTCATGGCAAATCTCCTCATCAACCCGGCTACGCTGAAAGCCGCTGCTGCCCAGCCAGTTCAAGCCTGCAGCATAAACCGCCATGGCTTCAGCCTCTTGGCCATGCCCCTGATAGAGCCGCTGCAGTTCGGACTTCAGCCGGCCAAAGGGAGACTCTGACAGCACAGCAAACCCGGCTTGACGCAGTGCGGCAAAATAACCGAACCACCTGCAGCCCGGCTGAATATACAAGAGCACAATACCGCCCGGCGGTGCGCACAGGCGACGGCGCACCAATGGCGCAATGGCAACTATTGACGCCTCGACCCGGCCAGCAGAGGTTTCCAACAAAAAGGGGCGACCCGACAAGCTTAATGCCAGAGCACCGGAGTAAGGGGCAAAAAAACGCTCAGGATGGCTGGCCGTGGTAAGAATACTGGCTCGATGATTGAAGAGGTAGAGGTTATCGCAAGGTGCAACCGCTTCGATATTAGCCGATTGACGCAGCACCAGCGATTTGACACTGACTGACATAACAGATCCCTGTTTTCTGTTAAGTACAGCAGTCAAAGCTACAACCTCCCATCACCCGTTCGGGTTATAGCAGGTGGTTGATTAAGTCAAATTGTTTGTAGCGCAGCCTTGTTAATGCAGCAAACGTTCTATCGCCTCATCGCTGTAGAGCACCCTTCCCTCATCGGCCGTGATCACGCCCTCGCGCACAAGAGCGTCATACAAGCGCCCAGCAAGCCCCGGCTCGGCCTTGAATTTGTTCTGAATGCTGTTGCGCAATGTATCCACCCGGGCGGGGCGATTTTTACGGTAAGTCATCAGGTGCTTGCAGTAACGTGCCAATGCCTGCCCATCCTCGGCCTCACCATTGGTCTCAACTTTTTGCGATCCCACCCGCTCAGCCGAGCGCCCAATGCGATGCAGCAAGTTGATCGCGTGATCCAGGTCACCGTCATTGGAGACAATCACAAAGTGGGTATCTACCGGCAGTTCTTGTGCCAGCAAGCCGGCAAAAAAACAGATGCCAAAGTCGGCTGAGTTCTTGCCCGTCTGGTCCATCTTATGGATGGTCAGGCGTTCCTGCTGCAAGGCTTTCGAGAGGGGCACCAACCAGTCGAGCGGTACCTTCGGCCCGCGCTGGGCATAACAAATAATCACCCGATCAAACTGCTCCAGACTTTTCGGCAAGTGATTCAGGTGATGCGGGCAGTTTTCCAGGTCGAGCAGTAATACGCTGGTCTCATGACCTGACATGCTACCGCTAACGGGTATGTTGCTAGCATTCACCATAGCTTTCTCCCTCTACCGAGCTGCTGTTCATCCAGTATGCCAGAAAGCTGGCAATGTCAGTCGGGCTGGGTGTAGGCCATAAAGGCTGGGGCAATCACATCACGGTAATTACGAACACGCTGTACAAAGTGAACCGGCTCATAACCCCGCGCATAGCCGTGGCGAGTATCCGGGTAATAGCGCTCATCTGCTTTGAGGGGCAATACCTGCCGCATATCAACCCACGAGTCCGGGTTCTTGCCCAAGTCTCGGGCTAGCTGGCGGGCGTCCAACAGATGCCCGCGACCAATGTTATAACTGGCCAGGGCGAGGAATGTGCGATCAGGTTCGGGGATATCCTCTGGTAGACGGGCATGACGGTCGGCCAGGTAGCGCGCGCCACCGATAATCGCCTGTTCCGGGTCAAGACGGTTGTTGACGCCGACATCATTGGCGGTGTTTTGCGTCAGCATCATGATGCCACGCACGCCAGTAGGCGAGACGGCCTGCGGGTCCCAGTGCGATTCCTGATAAGCCAGTGCAGCCAACAGGTCAGCTGGGATGCCGGTTTCTTCCTCTGCGGCAACGAACAAGTCCATATAGCGCGGCAGTCGATCCGCTATACGCTGATTCAAGGCACGGAAATCGACAAAGTCAAAATCGCCGATGTAATTGTAATAACGCTGCTGCATCAGCGAGACCGAATATTGACCAGCCTCCGAATTGACCCAGCGTCGTGTTTCACGGGCCAGTCTGCGCTGATTGCGTGCGACATACCAACCCAGCTGCTCGCCTTCACGCAGATCCATGGCAATACTTAGCTCGGGAAACTGCCGGCGCATGACTTGCACAATATTGGAATCAGCGACAGTGCAATCCACATCGCCAATGGCGACATCGGCAAGCAGGATTTCCGTTGTGCGCTCGTCATCCACTGTGAACTGCAACTCAGATTCTTGCTCTTGCAGCCGAGTCAGGGTGTGTACATAGCTGGATTCGGCCGTTACACGGATATCCAGCCCCGCCATCTCACTTAGGCTGTCAGGCAAGGGCTGCATGCTGCGCGAGCACACCAGCTGCTCACTCACTTGAGTGTGAGCAGCGCCGGCACGAAAACGCTTGTTGCGCTCAGGCAAGTGCGTCAGACCGGCAGCCGCCAGGTGCACCTTACCCTCTTCCAGGGTTGCCAGTACTGCGGCGGTTGAGTCCACCACCACCCACTTCACCTGCCAATCTTGAGCGGCAGCAAAATCGGTCACCAGTTGGTGTTCCGGGCCTACGGACTGCTCATGGCGATCCAGATAATAGGACGTAGAACTATTGCGCGTCACTACTTTCAGGGTGCCCGACTTACCCGGCGGCTCCAAGGACGGAAACGACGAATCGGAGCAGCCGCCCAAGCCAATCAAAGGAATCAGCAAAGAAAAAGCTAACCAACGTCTGTGCATAACGCCCTCTTTAATCAGGTTACTGTCAGTGATAGCACACTGATAACGCTGACCGCAAAGTGAAGTTATGTCGCCGAGTGACTGCGCAAGCCGGACTCGATAGCTTCCTGACGCAACCAACGACGCAATAACTGGATGCTTGTTTCCTGCTGCCGGCTGGACTTCCAGGCAAAATAAAAGACATCGCCGGTCACTACATGATGGGCCGGCAGGCGCACAAAATCGGCCGAATCAGCGCGAGTGCTGAGCATGTAATCGTTGGTCAGAGCAATGCCCTGATGGTAGCGCGCCGCTTCCAGCGCCAGGAGCATGTGGCTGAAGTGCTGCAAGCGTGCGCTGGCCGGAATGGCTTGCCCGGCAGCGGCGAACCAGGCCTGCCAGTCACCTGCCGACCGATTGTAGATACTATGCGTCGACAACAACGGAAAGCTTGCCAGGCTCTCGGCCGTCAGCTGCTCACTATTAGCCGCTGCGCTGAGTGGATCCAATCCTCTCTGCTGGCAAACCTGCTGCCAAAAGCGCTGGCTGCATACGGGAAACAGGCGTTCGGTGTACAGCAGATCATAGCTGTAAGCGCTAGAGTCCGGGCGCACAGTGATAAAGCAATCGGCTACCCGGTCGGATAGCTCCGGCACATCGCTGCTCATTTCCAGTGCCAGCTCCAGTTGCGGGTAAGCCTGCTGCAGGTCTGGCAAGCGCGGCACCAACCAGCGCACGGCAAAGGAGCTGAAGACCGAGAGGCGCAGCTGTGCCCGGTCATGGCCGCGTAACTGTTCACTGGCCTTCCCGATCTGGCGCAGGGCAGCATCGATCGACTCGGCATATTGACGTCCCTGCTCGGTGAGTTGCAGATAGCGCCCGGTACGCACAAAGAGCGCCTCGCCCAGATAGGTTTCCAGCTGTTTGATCTGGTGACTGACGGCGCTCTGGGTGACCGACAACTCTTCCGCCGCCAGCGAGAAGCTGTTGAGGCGGGCAACCGCAGTAAAAACCGGCAGGGCTTTCAAAGGTGGTAATTTCATTATCTAATTTATTAATACCTAATAAATAAACATCATTTTATCGAATAACAATCATAGCTTACACTCGCGGCCTGTTTCATTCCTGCCAAGAGTTGCGTCATGTCTGGTAAAACCGTTAACAGTGCCATCCTACTCCTGGTCATTGGCAATGCTCTCGCCTTGGTGTCTGATGTCATCATCAAGCTGCTGGAAGATGATGCGCCGATTTTCCAGTTCGTTTTCCTGCGCAGCCTGATCACTCTGGCGCTACTGCTGCCCTTCTGGCAGCAGGTTGACCGCAGCAACCTGTTTGCCGGGGCACGCATGCATTTTACCCGCGCGCATTTGCACCTGGTTGGTATGGTTTGCATGGTCTATGCACTCCTCCATCTACCATTGGCGACTGCTAACGCGGTCTTCTATGCCGCACCCATTATGGTCATGCTGCTGTCGGTCGTATTCTTCAAGGAACGCCTGACCGGGCTGAGCTTACTAGCCGTATTCAGTGGCTTTGCCGGGATTCTGGTGATTTTACGCCCGGTAGATTTTTCCTGGGCCGCGCTGGCGGCACTGGGTACCGCACTGACCCTGGCGATTAACGCGGTGTTAGTACGCCGGCTGCCAGCAAAACAGTCGACAGTCCACAAGCTCCTGTTGAACTACCTGATGATTCTGCCACTGTGCGTCGCCCTTATGCTCTGGGAAGGCAGCGCGTGGAGCTGGGGGGTCCTGGCGAGCGCTCTGGGCTCAGCCGTGTTTATTCTTGGCTACAACATCAGCGTATTGCTCGCCTACCGTCAGGTCGACGCCAACCAGATCACCAGCGCCGAATACACCGGCCTGCTGTGGGCGGTGGCAATCGGCTGGATCTGGTTTGCCGAGGTGCCGGACCTATGGTTCTTCACCGGTAGCGTGATGATTGTGCTGCCTTTGATTCTGCTGGGCTTGCAACACCGCAAGCGGGTGCGCATCAACAATCATCACTTGTCGGACAGCCGCTACCATGCCGCGCAAAAGTATCCGCCGACGAACACGGACTAATCTCGGCAGCTCTTATCACCTGCCATTTATCTGCTGATTGCTGGCAGACCCCCAAGACATTGTCCGGCAGGCTAGACTGAATATAAATGAGCCACCGGAGTCTTGTTATGAGCGCACCCAATAACCCTGCTTTTGTTGTCCGTCAGGACGACATCACGCAAACCGGACTAATTGATCAGCCGCTGCTGACCGCAACGGATCTGGCCGATGGCGAGGTACTGCTGGCGATCGATCGTTTTTCCTTTACCGCTAACAATGTTAGCTACGCCGCTTTTGGCAAACGCTTTCAGTATTGGGATTTTTTTCCCGCGCCGGCACCGTGGGGACAGATTCCGGTCTGGGGCTTTGCTGATGTGACTGCATCCAAGCACCCCGATATCAAGGTCGGCACCCGGGTTTACGGTTACTTGCCCATGAGCAAGCAACTGAAGGTGCAGGTCGGTCAATTAACCGATAGCAGCTTTGTCGATGTCAGCGAGCACCGCAGCCACCTGGCGCTGGCCTATAACCAGTACCAATTTACCGCCAATGATCCGGCCTATCGCCGCGAGCACGAAGCGCTGCAGATGTTGTTGCGTCCACTGCTGATCACATCTTTCTTGCTGGATGACTTTCTCGCCGCCAATGATTTCTTCAATGCCGATGACATCCTGCTGACCAGCGCATCGAGCAAAACAGCGCTTGGGCTGGCATTTATGCTGCATCATCAGAAAGGCAAGCGCGCTAAACCACAACGCATTGTCGGACTGACTTCAGCAAGTAACCGCGACTTCGTCGCTGGCCTCGGTTATTACGATGCCGTGGTCGGCTATGACGACATCGAACAGATGGATTCAACGCGCCGAAGCGTGGTGGTAGATTTTGCCGGCAACAGTGATGTACTTGGACGCATCCATCAGCAATTTGGTAATCAGCTGACCTTCAGTTCACTGGTCGGCGCCGCCCACTGGGATCAGCGCAGCGGCAACAGCAAGGACCTGCCCGGACCAGTACCTGAAGTATTTTTTGCCCCGGGCTACTGGGCCCAGCGCGCCAAAGAGTCGGGCAATGGTGTGCTGATGCAACAGTTTGCTGCCCTGTGGGCGCCCCTGGTGCAATCGGTCGCGCAATGGATGGAGATCAAGCCGGTAACCGGCCCTGAGGCTATGGCTGTGGCCTACCAGGATACTCTGGCTGGCCGCGTGAGCCCGCAGCAAGGGGTGATCATGCAGCTCTGATTGAGCTGCGAGATAGAATGCAGGCGTGACGCAGGTCAGCGGGCACAACATGTTGTGCCCCTACGCGGTGACAAGCTGCGCGTGACCTCTTGACCCACCAACCAATCTCTACCACCGCGTAGGGTCACGGCATGCCGTGACCGTGGCAGCGCTTGCACGCAATCCGATTAAAGCGGCTTGCCGCGATTACCATGTGCGGCGACAAAGCCCTGCACCACTGAGAGCTCATTATCCAACACAGTGAAGCGCTCCGGGCGCTCGAACAGGTCACTCAGATGAGCCGGCAAATCTGGCTCTTCTCCCACCGCCGCCTGACGCACAGCGTCGGGGAATTTGACCGGGTGCGCGGTACCCAAAGTAATCATCGGAATGCTCATACTGCGCCGGCATTCGCGCGCTGCACGCACGCCAATCGCAGTATGCGGATCAAGCAGCTCACCGGTATCGCGGAAGACTTCGGCAATCGTGCTACACGTTGCGTCATCGTCTACAGCCAGCGAATCAAACAGCCTGCGCGTTTCAGTCCAACGCTCGTCTTCAACACTCATTTTGCCGCTTTGCTTGAAATTCGCCATCAGGTCGGCCACAGCGGCGCCGTTGCGCCCATGCATATCAAACAGCAAACGCTCGAAGTTGGACGACACCATGATGTCCATCGAGGGTGACAAGGATGGGTGCAAGGTATCTTTGTCATACTGATTACCGCTCATAAAGCGGTGCAGGATATCGTTGCGATTGGTGGCAACCACCAACTGGCTGATCGGCAGGCCCATATTGCGCGCCAGGTAACCCGCAAAGATGTCACCAAAGTTGCCCGTAGGTACCGAAAACGCCATCGAACGTGCCGGACCACCGAGCTGCAGGGCAGCATGGAAGTAATAAACGATCTGCGCCATGATGCGCGCCCAGTTGATCGAGTTGACTGCGACCAGTCGTGTGCCCTTGAGAAAGCCTTGATCAGCAAAGCTGTTCTTGACCATTTCCTGGCAATCATCAAAGTTGCCATCAATCGCAATATTGTGAATATTGTCGCCAAGAATGGTGGTCATCTGCCGGCGCTGCACTTCCGATACCCGATTGTTCGGGTGCAGAATGAAGATATCCACATTTTCACAATGCTTGCAGCCTTCAATGGCTGCCGAGCCGGTATCACCCGAGGTGGCGCCCATAATGACCACCCGCTCGCCACGCTTGAGCAGGAAGTGGTCGAGCAAGCGACCGAGCAGTTGCAGGGCAAAATCCTTGAACGCCAGGGTTGGGCCGTGAAACAGCTCCAGCACCCATTCGTTGCCATCCAGTTGGCGCAACGGTGCGACCGCCTGATGAGCGAACACACCATAGGTATCCTTGAGGATTGCCTGAAAGTCAGCATCACTGATCGAGTCAGTCACGAACGGACGCATCACCTTGAACGCGAGTTCGTGATAGGGCAAGCCAGCCCAGGAAGCAATCTCTTCCTGGGTGAAGCGCGGCAGGTTTTCCGGTACGTAAAGACCACCATCGCTGGCCAGACCAGCCAACAACACATCTTCAAAATTCAGGGCCGGAGCCTGGCCACGGGTGCTGATATAGCGCATTTCTCAAACCTTCGGTTTGAGCTACAAGCTCCAAGCGACAAGCTTCAAGCGGGGCTATACCGGCTTGCAGCTTGAAGCTTGTGGCTTACAGCTGTGTTAGTTAAGTTGTTCAACCCGGATCCGCATGATGGGTCCGGCGATATCTTCCAGGTCTTCAATGTCGGCAATTGCCACATTCATCGACGCTTCCTTGACCCGGTGCGTCAACAGGATCATCGGCACCAGGCCACCCTGAGCCTCGGCTTCCATCTGCATGATGGATTCGATATTGATACCACGCTCGGACAGGATAGTCGCCACCTTGGCCAGCACACCTGGCTGATCCTGCGCTTGCAGGCGCAGGTAGTAGGCGGTTTCGACTTCCTCGACCGGCAGTACCGGATGGTCTGATAGCGCATTGGCCTGGAACGCCAGATGCGGCACGCGATTATTCGGATCGCTGGTCAGTGTACGTACCACATCACAAATATCCGCAACTACCGCTGAGGCCGTCGGCTCGGCACCGGCGCCGGCGCCGTAATACAGGGTTGGCCCAACGGCATCACCCTGAACCATGACCGCGTTCATCACGCCGTGCACATTGGCCAGCAGGCGATCTTCCGGGATCAGAGTCGGGTGCACACGTAGCTCGACGCCCTGTTCAGTGCGCCGGGCAATACCCAGGTGTTTGATGCGATAGCCCAAGGTCTCGGCGTAATTGACGTCAGCCGTGGTCAGCTTGGTAATACCTTCGGTGTAGGCCTTGTCGAACTGCAGCGGAATACCAAAGGCGATCGAGGCCAGAATGGTCAGTTTGTGCGCAGCATCGGTGCCTTCGACATCAAAAGTCGGATCGGCTTCGGCATAGCCCAGCGCCTGGGCTTCAGCCAGCACGTCATCAAAGGTACGGCCCTTGTCGCGCATCTCGGTGAGGATGAAGTTACCGGTGCCGTTGATGATACCCGCAACCCAGTCAATCTGGTTGGCAGCCAGGCCTTCGCGAACCGCTTTGATGATCGGAATCCCGCCAGCCACTGACGCTTCAAAGGCAACCATGACGCCCTTGTCGCTGGCAGCCTGGAAAATTTCGTTGCCATGCACAGCAATCAGCGCTTTATTGGCCGTGACGACATGCTTGCCATTGGCAATGGCTTGCAGCACCACCTCTTTGGCCACAGTGGAACCACCGATCAACTCGACAATAATATCGATCTCGGGGTTATTGACCACCGCAAACACATCATCCGTTACGGGAGTATCGCCCACTTCACACGCCGGGTTCATCTGCCGAGCAGCAATTTGCCCGACCTCGATTCCGCGGCCCGCACGGCGAGCAATTTCAGCTGCATTGCGCTGCAATACATTGAAGGTACCGCCACCGACGGTGCCCAAACCACAAATACCTACTTTGACCGGTTTCAAACTAAGGTCTCCACCTGAATATGTGCAAACGCCACCCTGCCGGCGACGCCAGAAAGATTATTGATTCGATAGCGCCATTTCTGCCAGCTCTTTTGCCGGGCTGTAGCCAGGCTGCAGTTGGCCATTGGCAAAGAAAATTGCCGGTGTGCCTTGCACACCAATTTGCTGACCCAGCTCAAACTGCTCGCGCAACGGATTGTCACAGCTCGCCTGGTCGACCGGCTGCTGGCGCTTGGCCTGATCCATTGCCGTCTGGGTATCCTCAGCGCACCAAACGGACTCCATCACCTCAGCCGCACTGGAGTTCATACCCGCACGCACAAAGGCGGTGTAACGCACCTCAATACCCAGCTCATTCAACTGCTCGACCTCCTCATGTAGCAAGCGACAGTAGCCGCAAGAGGTATCAGTAAATACAGTGATATGGGTTGTCGGCTCATCTGGCGCAAAAACCACCATTTTCTCACGCGGGATAGTATCCAGCATGCGAGCAATGCCCTGACGCTCGACCCTGGCGGTCAAGTTCTGCGGACCGCTGCCATCGTCCCAGGTAAAAATATTACCGTGCACAATGTACTGGGCATCTGCCGTGATATAGGTCAGCCGCCCATTGGTAAACTGTACCTGATACAAGCCGTCAACCGGTGACTCGGCAACCTCATACACGGGCATGTTCGGAAACATCTGGGCGATGCGCTGCTCAATAACTGCCTCATCGGCAATACTGGGTAATACGGGTAGCAGCAGCGCCAATAGGCCCGCCGGCAGATATCGTTTAATCATCGTCGACTCCTCGCCTGAACACCCAAGCTTATCATGAAACCTTGCACTCACCCACGGGGATGATGCTCTGCGTGAAGCTCCTGTAAACGGTGGCGGGCCACATGAGTGTAGATTTGCGTGGTCGACAGGTCACTGTGACCCAACAGCAGCTGCACCACACGTAAATCAGCCCCGTGATTA
>REBY01000012.1 GCA_007692485.1 Pseudomonadaceae bacterium
CCTTGCGCTGCTGGTGGTTGGCGAAGGCGATGAGGTGCAGCCATGAGCAGCCTGGCACTCTACCTGCTCGCCGGGGTTACGCTCTGGTTACTGGGTCTGCACGGGCTACTGCGGCAAAGCCACCCACTCCGGCGCATCATGGCAGTCAATATCATGGGCGGTGGCGTATTTATGGTCATGGTGGCGCTGGCCAGCCGCGTTGAGCCAATTGACCCCGTACTTCAGGCCCTGGTGGTGACGGGTCTGGTGGTTGCCGCCAGTGCCACAGCCTTTGCTCTGCGCCTGGCCAGCGCGCTGGCCGATAAGGAGCGCAAGGAATGAATGCTGCGCTGCTTAGCCTGCTACTGCCCTTGGCAACCAGCCTGCTGCTATTGCTGCTGCGTTCACGCCTGGCCAGCCTGGTGATTGTCAGCAACTTTTTCAGTTTACTGGCCGCTGGCGCAGCCCTGCTGTCAGTGATGGAGCTGGGTACCCAGTCCCTTGCGCTGGCCGGCTGGGACAGCCCGCTCGGCATCCGCTTTGAGCTCAACCCATTGAGCGCGATGCTGCTGGTGTTTACCGCCTTGATCCATTTGCTGGTATCCGTCTATGCCGCACGCAGCCGCCATAGCCAGACGCGCGATACCGATTTCTGGCCGCTATCAACGCTGTTGCATGCCAGCCTGGCAGCACTCTGGCTATCGACCGATCTGTTCAACTGGTACGTCACCCTGGAATTACTCGGGCTGGTTGCCGTTGCGATGGTGGTAATTTCCGGACCCAAAGCCTATGGCCCAGCGCTGCGCTATCTGCTGCTGTCACTGGCCGCATCACTGTGTTATCTGCTGGGTGTTGCCTTGCTGTACGGTCAATACGGGGTACTGGATATTCGCCTGCTTGCCGAGGTGACCGATGACAGTCAGACGACCCGTCTCGCATTGCTGTTGATGACCGTGGGCCTGATGCTCAAGGCGGCACTCTGGCCCTTGCATCAATGGCTACCGGCAGCGCATGCCAGCGCGCCAACCGCGGTCAGCGCCTTACTCTCCGCACTGGTAGTCAAAGGTCCACTGTTCATCCTCTGGTGGTTGTGGACCAGCTTGGCCGATGCCGAACTGGCGCGCCAAGGCGGCATGTTGTTTGCCCTGGCAGGGGTGGTAGCCCTGATTGCCGGCGGCTGGTCGGCATTGCGCACGCCTTATCTGAAAACCTTGGTGGCCTATTCCACCGTTGCTCAACTCGGTTATGCGCTACTCGCCCTCGGGCTGCTACTGCATTGGCAGGATGACCGCCTGAGCGCCGCGCTCTGGCTGTTTGTTCTCGCTCACGGACTGGCCAAAGTCTCGATGTTTCTGGCTGCCGGTGAAATGCAGGCCACGCTCGGCAGCCGCCGCGTCAGCGCTTTGAAAGGCGCTACCCAGACTATGCCAGTCGCCATGTTCGCCTTTGCTGTGGCCGGCGGCAGCCTGATCGGCCTGCCACCCAGCGGCGGCTTCCTGGCCAAGTGGGTACTGTTGATGCCTTTATTTGATGACCCCATGCACTGGCCGTGGGCCTTTGCCGTGCTTGTCGGCACCCTGGCCAGTGCCGCCTACGTATTTCGCGTGGTAGCGCTATCATTTGATCGCGCCGATCCCAAACCTCCGGGATACGATCCGGATCGCTTTGCCCAATGGCTGGCGCTGTTACCCGCACTGGTGGTCTGGGGCATGGCGCTGATCGCTGAACCCTTGATGCTCTGGTTTGCGGAGATGCAACTATGATTGCGGACTGGACCAGCTGGCTGCCTTTGGCCATCGTCCTCAGCTCGCTGGTGCCCGGGCTGCTGATTTTTACCCTGCGTGAAGACCAGGTCAACCTGCGCATCTTTCTCAACCTGTTCGGCGTGGTGGTCAAGCTGGGCCTGGTCACCCTCATGCTATGGGGCGTTAACCAAGGCCTGAGCTTCCGCTTTGCCCTGCCTTTTGTCCCCGGCGGCGGGCTGATTCTTCAAGGTGATGCGCTGTCTCTGCAGTTTGTCAGCCTGTCGACCGTACTCTGGATGGCGACGACTGTTTACGCCATCGGCTACCTGGAAAGCTCGCCGCTGCGCTCACGTTTTTTCGGTTATTTCAGCCTGTGTGTCAGCGCCACCGTAGGTCTGGCACTGGCCGGCAACCTGGTAACTTTCCTGCTGTTCTACGAGTTGCTGACCCTGGCCACCTTCCCATTGGTGGTGCATCGCGGCACCCAGGCGGCGCTCAAGGCCGGGCGAGTCTATCTGGCCTATACCCTTGGCGGTGGTGCTTTATTGCTGATGGGCGTGGCCCTGCTGCACAGCATCGTCGGCAGCCCGGACTTTGTGCCCGGCGGCTATCTCAGCCCGCTGGTCGGTGAGTATAACCCCAGCCTGATTCTGGCCTTCGGCCTGATGATTGCTGGCTTGGGCGTCAAAGCGGCCCTGCTGCCACTGCATGGCTGGCTGCCGCAGGCCATGGTCGCCCCAGCCCCCGTAAGCGCCCTTTTGCATGCGGTCGCGGTGGTCAAGGCCGGCGCCTTTGGTATTGTCCGCGTCGTCTACGACGTTTATGGCGTGGAGCCCGTACAAGCCCTCGGCCTGAATATACCCCTGCTGGCGCTTGCTGCTGCGACCATCATTTACGGTTCAGTGCGCGCGCTACAGCAAACCGAGCTGAAAAAACGCCTGGCCTTTTCTACCATCAGTCAGGTGTCCTACATTACTTTGGGCGTGGCCCTGATGGGCCCGATTGCCGCGGTTGGCGCCCTGGTTCATCTGGTTCATCAGGGGCTGATGAAAGTCACCTTGTTCTACTGTGCGGGTAACTTTGCCGAAACCCTGGGCATACACGATATCCGTGAAATGAACGGGGTTGGCCGGCGTATGCCGCTAACCATGCTGGCTTTTACCGTCGGCGCCCTGGGCATGATTGGCGTGCCGCCGATTGCCGGATTTATCAGCAAGTGGTATTTGGGCCTTGGTGCACTGGAGTCAGGGCACAACTGGGTCCTGCTGGTACTGGTTTTCTCTGGCCTGTTAAATGCTGCCTACTTTCTGCCACTGTTGTGGCGCGGCTGGTTTGCCCAGCCGGCGGGTAACTGGTCAACCAAGACGATGCGCGGTAATGGTCGACCCGGCCTGGGTGAAACGCATTGGATGCTGCTCTGGCCAATGCTGTTTACGGCTGCACTGTCAGTGCTGGTAGGTATTTTTGCCGCCAGCGGTATCAGCCCGCTGGCCTGGAGCCAACTGATCATCATCCGGGAGTTTGGCTTGTGAGTGCGCTGTTGTGGTTACTGGTGCCCCTGCTACCCCTGCTGGCCGCAGCCAGCCTCTGGCACCTGCCAGTCCGGGCGGGGGGCTGGCTATGGCTATGTGTGCTGCCGGCACTACTGCTCAGCTTGTGGCCCGCAGCCAATCTGGAACTGCCCATGCTCTGGCCCGGCGCCCAATGGGGCCTGACCGATACACTCGGACAGCTCTGGCTCGGGTTCAGTACCGTACTATGGCTACTGGGTAGCCGTTACGCCAGCTTCGACCTGCTCGACGACCTCAATGCCCGACGCTTCTGGGCCTGCTGGTTGTTGGCATTGAGCGGTAACCTGCTGTTGATTATTGCTGCCGACGCCGCCAGCTTCTATATCGGCTTTACGATGATGAGCCTGGCTGCATACGGCCTGGTAGTGCACCTGGGCGGTCCAAAACCGCGCCAAGCCGGACGCCTGTATCTGCAACTGGCGGTGCTCGGCGAAATGCTCTTGTATGCCGGGTTGATGCTGCGTGTGCACGAGGCTGGCGGCCTGCTCGCACTGGCCGACTGGCAGCAGGTGCCGCTGAGCCCGCTGACGGCAGCGCTGCTATTGGTCGGTTTTGGTCTTAAAGCTGGTTTCTGGCCACTGCATGTGTGGCTGCCACTGGCGCATCCAGCGGCACCCGCAGCCGCCAGTGCCGTTCTTTCTGGCGCCATGATCAAGGCCGGCATTCTTGGCCTCTGGCGCTTTATGCCGGAAAACGACCCGCTACTGCAAAGCTGGGGACCGGCGCTGGTCAGCATAGGCCTGGCCAGCGCACTACTTGGCGTGGCGTTGGGTTTGATGCAGACGAAAGCAAAAACCGTACTGGCCTACTCCTCCGTCAGCCAGATGGGTTACCTGCTAATCATTCTCGCCCTGGCCTGGCAAACACCGGACAGCCGCCCAGCGCTGGCGCTATTGCTCGCCTTGTATGCCAGCCACCATGCCCTGGCCAAGGGCGCACTCTTTATGGGAGCAGGCCTTGGGGCACACTTCCGCTTGCCCACCAGCAGCCTGCTCCTGTTACTGATACCCGCATTGGCACTGGCCGGCCTGCCACTGAGTAGCGGTGGTGCAGTAAAAACCCTGCTTAAAGACGCCTTTGCCGACGGGCCGCAAGCTGCCTGGCTGGGCCTGTTGACCCTGGGCTCACTGGCAACGGCCACTCTGGTACTGCGCGCTTGCTGGCTGATTCGCCAGCAGCAGGCGCAACAAAGCGCATACGCGCCACGCGGGCAATGGTTACCCTGGGCACTGCTTTGCCTGGTACCACTCTTGATGCCCTGGCTATTACCGGATATGCGAGCGGCCTTGTTCAGTAGCCTGCCCCTATATGCACTGTGGAGTTTGTTCTGGCCGCTACTGCTGGCCGCAGTTCTGGCGGTCATCCTATGGCGGCTGGGCTGGCAAGTACCCGCACCCTTGCAACGACTCCCCAACCCGTCGTTAATGCTTTCATTGCGCCTGAAAGGCCTGGTGCAACATCCGCCGCTACCTCCACTGGAGCCCAAAACCCGGCGACAGCCCTGGCGTGATCAGGAACGCCACTGGAACCGCTTCTGGGCCAGCCGTACGGTAGCCAGCAGCATCGCCGTTATCCTGGCGCTGCTGCTGTTAGGGTGGATGGTATAGCCCTGCTGAGCACCTCAGTCCTTGGTCGCCAGACGAGATTTTAGGTGATGTATTTTGGTCGCGGTCTTTCTCTGCAACCGACTTCAACGGCTAGTGCGAAGATGCTCTTCAGCACCTATTACGCAATACACCTGGAAAGCATGTCGAACTGATAACCAGCCTGCTGCCGGCGCGCAAGCCGCATAACTGACAATGACTGCGCAAGCGTCAGGCGCAACAATAAAAGAGTTAAGAAGTAGGTAGGAAAAGTGTAGGGATGAACCGTGAAAGTTAAACCACCGGCCACGGGGCCGGGCCGGTGGTATCCGCTCGCCCGAGATCAGGTAGAGACAGGGGTACGCCAGTCATCAGAGCCGGAAGTACCAGATACTTCGTGGGTCCAGACGATTTTACGGTAGGTGAAGTACACATCTTCCAGGTGCGTGAAGTGTGACTTGTTCGGATCCTGGCAGTTAGGCATGTTGGACTGAATGTCGACGATGATCGCGTCTTTCAGCTCGATGGTGAAGTAGTGCTCCTGAGTACCGGTAGCAGAGGTGCGGTACCACTCCAGACGGCAGTTGTTCAGACGCTCACCCGAGGTCAGGGCGTTGAACAGCAGCGGTGAGGACTTGTCGAAAACCTTGGTGATCATCAGCGGCTTGTGCACACGCTGACCAGTCGGCTGACCGGATTGCGGGTCACGCGGAATGATAACCTGGTGATCGTAAGCCTGAACCAGAATCTGGTCTTCATGACCTTCCTGGTAAATGTTGCCGACCGAATCTTCGGTGAAAGTGCCGGCGGTGATCAGACCTTGTTTGGTGCCTTCGATACTCAGATACGCGGGTGTTGGCATTGTGCTCTCCTTGCCTGGTTGTCTGCCCCATCAGCGGGGCCTGGAGCCATAACCATTACAAGCACCGTGCCAGATATTTTAATTTCTTTACTTTCAATAAGTTATAAAAATATTGCACGCAGCACATCAGCCCTTGTGCGCCAAGTCACAGAAAAGTGCGCAAGTTACTGCGCAACCCGGGTGGCAAGTTGCGCAGAGCGCTGTTAGCCACGGCCAGATCAGGTTCAGAACGCATAACACCAACCTCGGCTCATAGCGGTGCGCAAAAAGCTGCGCACTACCTGTTTTGGTGTTATCACTGTTTTCAGCTCTGCCTGGCTCTGCTGACCAAGCCTGAACCCAGCCGAGCCCCTGCACGCGGAATAGTCACAGCATTAATGCAGCGACGCTAAGGCACAGCTACAATGCGCCTTTATCTATCCACGGTTACTGCCATGTCCCTGCCTGCCCATCATCTTGAACTGCTCAGCCCGGCGCGTGATGCTGAGATCGCCCGCGAGGCCATACTGCACGGCGCTGATGCGGTGTATATCGGCGGGCCCGGGTTTGGCGCGCGGCATAATGCCGCCAACAGTGTGGCCGACATAGCGGCGCTGGTACCCTTTGCCCATCAATACCACGCACGGGTGTTTGTCACCCTCAACACCATTCTTCACGATGAGGAATTGGAACCCGCGCGCCAGCTGATCCATCAGCTACATGACGCTGGAGTGGATGCGTTGATTGTTCAGGATATGGGCATCATGGAGCTGGACATTCCGCCCATCGAAATCCACGCCAGCACCCAGTGCGATATTCGCAGCGTGGACAAGGCCCGCTTTCTTGGCCAGGCCGGCTTCTCGCAGTTGGTGCTGGCGCGCGAACTGAGCCTGGAACAGATCCGCAGCATTCATCAGGCGGTGGACACACCACTGGAGTTCTTTGTGCACGGCGCCCTGTGCGTCGCCTATTCCGGCCAGTGCAATATCTCCCATGCGCAGACCGGGCGCAGCGCCAATCGCGGTGACTGCTCGCAGGCCTGCCGCCTGCCTTACACCCTGACTGACGAACACGGTGGCGTGGTCGCCTACGAAAAACATCTGTTGTCGATGAAAGACAACAACCAGACCGCCAACCTGACCGCACTGGTCGATGCCGGCATTCGCTCGTTCAAGATCGAAGGCCGTTATAAAGATGCCAGTTATGTGAAGAACATCACTGCCTGGTACCGTCAGCAACTGGATGCCGTGCTCACCGAGCGCCCGCACCTGGCTCGCGCCTCCAGCGGTCGCAGCCAGCACTTCTTTATCCCCGACCCGGACAAAACCTTTCATCGTGGCAGCACCGACTACTTTGTGACTGACCGCAAACCGGACATCGGCGCTTTCGATACCCCGACCTTTACCGGGCTACCGGTGGGCGAACTGCAACAGGTACGCAAAAACGACCTGTTGGTCAGCACAGATGAACCCCTGAGCAACGGTGACGGACTCAACGTACAGGTCAAGCGTGACGTCGTCGGCTTTCGTGCCAACATCGCCGAATTGCTGAGCCAGCATAATGACCAAAACGGCCAGACGCGCTGGCACTACCGCATCGAACCCAATGAGCTGCCTCCAGCGCTGCGCCGTGCCCGCCCCGGGCAAATCCTCAACCGTAATCTCGACCACAACTGGCAGCAGGCATTGCAAAAGTGCTCTGCCGAGCGCCGCGTCGGTCTGAACTGGCAACTGAGTGGCAATGCCCACACTTTGCAACTCAAGGCCCGCAGTGAAGATGGCGTTGAGGTCAGTCAGATCTTGGAGGGCCCCTTCGAAGCGGCGCAGAACCCTGAACGCGCCCGCAGCCAGATCGAAGATCTGCTGACTCAGCTGGGTACCACGCTTTACCACTGCGACAGTATTGAGCTGGCCCTGACAGACATCCCCTTCGTGCCCTTGTCACGCCTCAAGGCGCTGCGGCGGGCACTGATCGAGCAGCTCGATACCGCACGCCTGCTCGCCCACCCCCGCGGCAGCCGGAAACCGGTCAGCACACCACCACCGATTTACCCGGACTCGCATCTGAGCTTCCTGGCCAATGTCTATAACCACAAAGCGCGCGCTTTCTATCAACGCTTCGGAGTTGAGTTGATTGATGCCGCCTTTGAGGCACATGAGGAAACAGGTGAAGTGCCGGTAATGATCACCAAGCACTGCCTGCGCTACTCCTTCAATATGTGCCCGAAACAGGCCAAGGGCGTAACCGGCGTGCGTAGCAATGCCAGGCCCATGCAGCTGGTGCATGACAACGAAACCCTGACGTTGAAGTTCGACTGTAAGCCATGTGAGATGCATGTGATCGGCAAGATCAAGGGCAACATCCTGCGCCAGCCGCTTCCAGGGAGCCAGGCTAATATTGTCGGTACTATTACGCCGGAGGAGTTGAAGAAGACGATTCGTCATAGATCCCATTAATCTTATCAAGCTTGTCAAAACATCCGTTACTCCCGCGCATCGTCTGGGCTTTCTTTGGTCGGGATTGTCCGTGGAATTTGCTTAGTAGACGCATACCCCATAACCATGATTTTCACAGCGCTCGTAGAAAGAGCCTTGCAGGTACTAATACCCGTATCTTTTAACTTGTCCGGATGATTCATATGGGTAAACTAATGCAGCCCAGCGGGCACACCTGCAGGTCCTTGGCAGTCGGCAACAGCTTGATTGCCCGCAAGGCCGGCAAACTTATTTTCCGATTAAGGAGTCAGCGTGTGAAAAAAGCATGGATGGCCATACCTGTAGCTTTGGCCCTGGCAGGATGTGGTGGCAATTATCCGAGCGAAGCAAGCATCGATTTTGGTGAGCCACTGCCAAATGGCGTTAGCATTTCCGGCACAGTGCTGGAAATGAATTCAGGCCTTAAAGATCAGTTACCCAGTATCAACAACATGCGCCAAGAGGTGACCGCTTTTCTTGAGTCACCCAAGGACAATCAATTGTCCTTCTGGCGCGACCTGTCGCGCGAGCGTCGGGACCGCATTGACGCTTTACGCGAAGAGCATGCCGCTGCGCAGTCAGCGCGTATGGCGCAATACACAGAATGGCGCGAAAAAACCAGCAACGCGCTGGCCGAACTCAATGCTGAAAAAGCCGAGACCGAAACTCAATGGGAACGCTATCAATCCTTTATCGGCGAAGCTGAAGCACAGCTGGCTGCCGTAAACGAAAAGATGCAAGCTGCTGAAGCCCGTCAGGCCGCAATCACCCAAGAAGTTCGTGATTACACCAACCGTCGCATTGTCGAGGAACAACTGGCTGTTCGCCAGCTAGGCCCCCGTGGCAATGTTCTTGGCTGGAGCAGCAATCGCTGGCGTGATGGTGTTGACGTCAGCACCCTAACCTGTGCACCGCGTGACAACCGGGTTACTTTGGACTTGACCGCAGAAGACCGCTCATGTGTCTATATCGAATATCCGATCGCACAATTGGCCAATGACGAATATGACGAACTACTGCGACAATCGACCTTAGAATACCTGCGACTGAACCGTGATATAGGTCAAAACTCTGGTTGGAACCGTCCTGCAACTGGCCTGCGCGGCGAGTTACAGCAAGCACGCGAAGCTGTCCAGAACGCCCAAATCCTTGCTGAGAATCAGACTGGCACCACTGCGCGCAATCTGGAAAACCGTCGCAACCAGCTGAACACAAGGATTGAGCAAACTGAACGTCAGCTTGAACAGGCTGCAAGGCAATTGGATGAAGGTGAGTTCGCCAGCTTCCTGCCGGTCGATCGCAACCTCGGCAGGCAGACAGGCATGGAGCTACGCAACCTTCTGAACGATCATATCCATGAGCACATCGATAGCCAGATTGAACGCAGCATACTTAACCGGGTTTCTGTAGACGCAGAAGGGAATATCAGCGGCCTGTCACGCAAGGGTGACTACCTTGTTGTCTTACTGAATATCACTGAACGCAACAGATTTGGCCAACAGAACAGCCATGCTGCTTTCATGCTCGATGTTAACAGCGGCGACCTTGATATTCGTGACAAGACGCTAATGATCAGTGACGACAACCCATTCCAAGGCCATGGTAATTTTGATCGGGATGACCGCTTTCAAGATCTGGTATTCAGCTTGTTTAATCGCCTCTGAAGTAAATCTTTACCATCGGATGTCTTAGCATCCGATGGTAAAACCACTCCCACCAGCAAGCTATCAAACAGCCTACCGTCACCTTTCAACCTAAAGGCAACATCTCCCAGTTAATGACCGACATTAACCGCTTGCTTATGCCGCAGAATCAAGCCAGCCGATAGTTCTGTACGGCAACCGCTCGTCACAGGCACATTCAGGTTTAAGACCGTTAACTATAACAAGCAGGTTAATAACATGAGCGATTTTTCCGGCAAGACAGTCGTCATCAGCGGTGGCGCTGAAGGCATTGGTTTCAGCATTGCCATGGCCCTGGGCAAGCAAGGCATGAACGTGGTGCTTGGCGATATTGATAGTAAGCAGCTACAAGCCGCTGAAGCCACGCTGCAGCAAGCGGGCATTGAAGTACTGACAGCCCAAATGGACGTTACCAAACCCGAGCAGTGGCAAGCACTAGCGGACCTCGCCATTGCCGGCTTCGGCAAGATTCATATGCTGGTCAATAATGCCGGGGTGGGTGGCGGCACCGGCAGCATCGAACAGATCGATAACAACGAATGGCGCTGGGTCATGGACGTCAACCTGATGGGCGTCCTGTACGGCACCCAGGTTATGGTGCCGCTGATCAAACAACACGGTGAGGGTGGCTGGCTGCTTAATGTTGCCTCCATGGCCGGCATGGGCGGCGTACCCTATGGTGGCGCCTACACCGCCAGCAAGGTCGCAGTGGTTGGCATGTCGGAAAGCTGGCAGGTCGAACTCAAACCGCATAATATCCAGGTTTCTGTCCTGTGCCCGGCCTTTGTCAAAACCCGTATTAACCTGTCTGCCCGCAACAAGCAGGCGGATTACCGCAGTGACAAGAGCTCGGGGCCAGCCACCGCCAAACAAAAAGCCATGGCCGCCAAAATGCAGCAGATCATTGATAACGGCATCCCGGTTGAGGTTGTCGGCGAGCGGGTTGTCGAAGCCCTGAACGCCAAAGAACTCTATATCTTTACTCACCCCAGCTACCGCGACAGCACCCAGCAACGCGCCAAGGCCATCGATGCAGCTTTTGACCGCGCCGCTGCAAGCCCTTTGCTGGCGGATTTCCTGGATCAGGAGGTCGTCTACTTCGGCTAGGACATCGACAACCGGTGCGGTTTACTGGTTAACCGCACCCGGATCGACGGAAGCCCCCGCACCCTGCTCAGCGCGCACCTTCGCAAGGCGTACACCTTCTTTGGCAGTAATCCTGAACAGGCTTTCGGGGTCATTGACTCGCATCTGCAGCGCCGCCAGCTCCATACCTTCAGCAACGACGATATCATGCTGACGCTCACTCAAGCCCTGCAGAATCGTCTGCGCGGCGGCCTTTGGATCAATGCCGTTTTCAATATTGGCATCCGAGCGACCGCGGGCGGTGCCACTGCCTTCCAGTGCATTGGTTGCAATCGCCGTGCGCACAGAGCCTGGCAGAATAATACTGACGCCAATACCGTAGGCCTCTTCCACCTCGGCTCGCAGCCCTTCGAAGTAACCGACCACCGCATGCTTGGCCCCGCAGTAGCCAGTGCGCAGTGCGGTTCCAACCTTGCCGGCTACCG
>REBY01000116.1 GCA_007692485.1 Pseudomonadaceae bacterium
GTGGGCGTTTCAGCGGCGACAGGGCTGCCTTCATTTTCTCAGGTAGCGAAGCCGTCGATGCTGCTAACCCGTTGCCTCAGGCTCTGGTGCTTACCGCCATCGTTATCGGCTTTGCCCTGTTCGTATTTGCTTTGGCGGTGTTCAAACGAGCCCATGAGCTGCACGGTGACAAGCATACTGACAATGTCAGTTCGGTGACTGAAGAGCCGGCCCCCGATGATTGTGAAGACTCAACACCGGCGGAGGACCGCCGATGAGTGCACTTCTGGTCCTGCCGGTCATGATTCCGCTGACCACACTGCTGTTGGCGCTGTTTTTCAAACGCCAGCATCAACTGGTCAGCGCCATTAGCTTGCTCGGCACTTTCGCTTTGCTGGTTACGGGTGTTTATTTGGTCATTCTTGCCCATCAAGGCGTTGTGCTCAGTGGCCAGATGGCTGGTTGGCAGGCACCTTTTGGTATTAGCCTGGTCATTGACCGCCTGTCTGCAGTCATGGTTGCGATTACCGGGGTTATCGGTCTGGCGACGCTGGTTTACTCGCACAGACAACCCATGCCTGCTGATTTTCTGCGTGATGTGCACCTGTTTGTACAGGGGCTGCTGGCTGGTATCTGCGGCGCTTTTATCACCGCGGATATTTTCAATCTGTATGTCTGGTTCGAGGTGCTGCTGATAGGTTCTTTTGCGCTGATTGCCTTGGGTGGGGGTGAGCGGCGCTTGTCTGGCGCGATGACCTATCTGGTCCTCAACATGCTGGCGACGCTGATGTTCCTGCTCGCGGCCGGTCTGGTCTACGGCACTACAGGCACCCTGAACATGGGTGAGCTAGCATTATTGTTCCGAGCTGGTGAGGCCAGTGACGGTGCCTGGCTTGGGGTCATCGTCATGCTGCTGTCTTTCTCGATCAAGGCGGCGCTGTTCCCCTTATTTGGTTGGTTGCCAGCCAGTTATCATGTGGCCTGGACACCGGTATCGGCGTTATTTGCCGGCTTGTTGACCAAGGTCGGGGTCTATGCGCTGATCCGGATTGTAACCTTGCTCTGGCCGGAGCCTGGGGCAGTGCATACGGTGCTGCTATGGGTTGGCTGCGCCACCATGCTGATCGGCGGTCTCGGGGCGGCTGCACAAACAGAAATACGGCGGATTCTGTCTTTCCATATTGTCAGTCAGGTCGGTTATATGGTGCTCGGGTTGGCTTTGGCAACGCCCTTGGCGCTAGCTGGCGCGGTATTCTTTATGCTTCACAATATCGTGGTCAAAGCCAATCTGTTCTTTGTGGGTGGCTTGGCTGCGCGCCTGACCGGTTCTGAACGCCTGGCGGCCATGGGCGGGCTCTACCACAGCAAGCCACTGCTGGCTGTATTGTTTGCCATTCCTGCCTTGTCACTGGCCGGGATCCCGCCATTGTCCGGTTTTTGGGCCAAATTTGTGCTGATCAAGGCCACGTTGGATGCCGGCGTTTGGTGGGCTGCCTTCTTTGCCTTGGCGACGGGCATTCTTACCTTGCTGTCGATGAGCAAGATATGGAATGAAAGCTTCCTCAAACCCCACCCGCAGCCGGACCTGGTCGCTAATAATGGTAATGGCCCCGGTGGCGCCTGGGTGACGGTGGGCGTGCTGGGCGCAATGACGGTGGCCATCGGGCTTGCTGCCGGGCCAATCATGGAATATCTGCAGGCAGCTGCCGAGCAGTTGATTGACGCGCCAGCTTATCTGCAACTCTTGCCTGCGGAGGTGAATTGATGCTCGTCATTCATGTTGTGGTTGCCACGATTATGTCATGGTGGCTGGGCGACCTGAGTGCCAGCAGCTGGTTCCTGGCACTGGCAGTCTGTTACCCGGTATTCCGGGTGTTTGGGCTGTTTATCCCGGTTTGCCGACTGTATGCCCGGCGGATCGAAGTCGGGGCTGTGTTTGTGCCCTGGTATACCTGGAAAGTTTTTGCCGCTACCTGGGATGTTGCCTTGATTGTGCTCAACCCCAAACGCAAGGTGACTTCAGCGGTGGTCAAGGTACCGATCAAGACCCGTGACCGACGCATGGTTACCATTATCGGCTGCTTGCTGACCTTGACGCCGGGTACCCTGGCGTTGGATTACAACGAATATGAAGGTGACCTCTACGTGCATATTCTTGATACCGCGTCGGCTGACCCGGTGTTTGCTGCGGTAGCAGAAATCGAACAACGGCTGATGGCCTGGGTCTATCCCGGAGGTAAAGCATGAACGTTGAGATTGCAGCAGCGCACTGGGTGATGCCGGCGGCCGGGGGCATGCTGGTGATCAGCGCGTTGATTCTTATGTGGCGTTTGCTGGTGGGCCCAAGCCGGCCAGATCGCGCCGTCGCCGTCGATGCCATGACCATGATCGGGGTTGCCGGGGTGGCTTTGCTGGCGATTGTCCGCGAGCAGGCGGTGCTGCTGGATGTGCCGATTATTCTGGCGTTGGTCAGTTTCCTTGGTAGTGTCGCTTTTGCCTTGCTGTTCAAGGGTACCCACCATAGTGATGAGCCGCATGGCCAGCCACATCATCCTGGCAAGCCCGGAGGTGAGGCATGAATATTTTGCCCTGGCTGGCATCTATTCTGATTCTGCTTGGCGGTGTTTTCAGCCTGCTGGGTGCGCTGGGCGTGCTGCGCTTGCCGGACGCCTACACACGTATGCACTCTGCCAGTAAGGCCGGCGCTCTGGGCGCCATTCTGGTGTTGCTGGGCGCTTTGGCGGCTACGGACGGGGCGCGCTGGTTCGCAGTGCTGCTGGCGATGCTGGTGGTATTGATGACCGCACCTATGGCTGCTCATGCGATTTCCCGGGCGGGTCACCGGGCGGGTTTCAAGCCTGAGGTAGGTCCGTTGGGCGATGCGCTTGAGCATGATGAGTACGATCGTCGGCATGGCCTCTGATCGAGGCTGAGCAGGTTCACCAATTCGGGCGATAGGCAAAGGGCGATGGCTCTGGATCGGCCTGATTTGAGCGATTTATTTTCTTTGTCTCAATGACAAGGCATCTGTGGCTGTGGATAATAGCACCGCTTTGATCATCTCCTGATTAACTCAGCGGCTATTATTCCCTCCCACGGAGACCTGCCGGATGTCTGTGCTCCTTATCGTCTTGTTACCACTACTGGCTGTAGGCTTGCCGGTATTGGCGGACGCATGGGGGCGTAATGGGTGCGCCTGGCTAACCGCGCTGGCGCCCGCTCTGGCATTGGCTCTATTGCTCAGCCAGGCGCCTGCGGTATTGGCCGGTGAGGTGCTGCTGGCACACTGGGCCTGGCTCGAGCCACTGGGCTTGCATATCAGTTTTCGTCTTGATGGCCTGGGCTTTCTGTTTGCCCTGTTGATTCTCGGCATTGGCCTGCTGGTTATTCTCTACGCCCGCTTTTACCTCTCCCCGCGCGACCCAATGGGGCGCTTCTTCGCTTACTTGCTGCTCTTTATGGCCGCCATGCTTGGGGTGGTGCTGGCCGAGAACCTGCTGCTGTTAATCTTTTTCTGGGAACTGACCAGCCTGTCTTCCTTCCTGTTGATCGGCTATTGGTCGCACAGTAGCGATGCACGAAAAGGCGCGCGAATGGCGCTGGTGGTAACTGGCGGCGGGGGGCTGGCCTTGCTCGCAGGGGTATTATTGTTGGGGCAGATAGTCGGCAGTTACCAGTTGACCGATGTGCTGGCGGCCGGCGATCAGATTCGTGCTCATACGCTGTATCCGTTGACGCTGGTGCTGGTTCTTTTGGGCGTATTCAGCAAGTCAGCACAGTTCCCTTTGCATTTCTGGTTACCGCATGCAATGGCGGCCCCAACACCGGTATCGGCGTACTTGCATTCGGCAACTATGGTGAAGGCCGGGATATTTCTGCTCGCGCGTTTTTATCCGGCGCTGGCCGATACGCAGTTGTGGTTTGCGCTAGTCAGCACTGTAGGGCTGCTGACGTTGCTGGTGGGTGCCATTACGGCGCTGTACAAACATGACTTAAAAGGCTTGCTGGCTTATTCGACGATCAGTCATCTCGGGCTGATTACACTGTTATTCGGCCTGGACACGCGGCTTGCGGTAGCCGCCGCGCTCTTTCATGTGATCAATCATGCAACCTTCAAGGCGGCCTTGTTCATGCTGGCGGGCATCATTGATCATGAAACTGGCACGCGTGATATCCGGCGTTTGAACGGACTATGGCACTTTATGCCGCATACAGCAGTACTGACCATGCTGGCCGCCGCAGCCATGGCTGGCTTGCCCTTGCTGAATGGCTTTTTGAGCAAGGAAATGCTGTTTGCCGAAGTGCTGGTGCAGCAGCAGTGGGGGAGCTGGAGTGCCTTGCTGCCAGTGTTGGTTCTATTGGGTGCGGCTTTCTCCGTGGCTTATTCGTTGCGTCTGGTACATGCGGTGTTCTTTGATGGCAAGGCGTTGAATGTGCCGCGTTATCCACCCCATGAGCCGCCCGCCGGCATGCGTTTGCCAGTGCAGCTGCTGGTCTTGCTGTGCGTGTTGGTCGGTGTGCTCCCAGCGCTGTTGATGACTGCGCTGTTGCAGGCCGCTGTCACTGCAACCTTGGGCCAGGCGATCGAATTGCCGGCCCTGGCGATCTGGCACGGTTTTAACCTGTCTTTGCTGTTCAGTGCCTTGGCGGTCGTCGGTGGTGGTTTGATCTATTTGCTGCGCAAGCCGCAGTTCCGCGCACTGGCAAGGATTCCGAACTGGGACGCTAAGCTGGTTTTCGAAGCCTTGGTCCAACGCCTGGTTAATCTTGCTTCGCGCATTTTGCTGCGCCTGGAGAACGGCTCACTGCAGCGTTATATGGCGCTGTTGCTGCTGGTGGCGATTGCCGGTGCCGGATACTGGATTTTGAACATGCAGCAATGGCGCGGGCCTTTGGCGTTGGGCGCAGTTGACGGGGTAACTGCGCTCGGTGCGGTCATTCTCTGCGTAGCCAGCTTGGCTACTGTGCATTGGCACCACCAGCGCTTGGTCTCACTGATCATGTTGAGTGTGGTTGGCTTGTTGGTCGCGTTGGCTTTTGCCCGTTTTTCCGCGCCAGACTTGGCGCTGACGCAGTTGTCGGTGGAAATGGTTACCGTTTTGCTGTTGATGCTGGCCTTGTTTTTCCTGCCGCGTTATACCCCGCAAGAATCGAGTAACCTGCGCCGTTGGCGTGATCTGGCGCTGGCCGGTATGGCCGGCCTGCTGGTTACCGGTCTGACCTTTGCCATTCTGACCCGGCCGCAGGAGAGCATGTCCGGCTTCTTTGTCGCCAATAGCCTGATTGGTGGTGGCGGTACCAATGTGGTCAACGTGATTCTGGTCGATTTCCGCGGTTTTGACACCTTGGGTGAAATCAGTGTGTTGGCGATTGCCGGGGTGGGGATTTACGCGCTGATCGACGGTTTGCGCCTGCATGTGCCTACCACGGATGCTTTGGGCCGCCCCTGGGCACGCGAGGCTCATCCGCTGATGCTGATCAATCTGTCGCGGGTGATGTTGCCATTGGCCCTGTTGGTATCGGCCTATATTTTTCTGCGTGGTCACAACCTGCCGGGTGGCGGCTTTATCGCTGGCTTGATGACGGCTATTGCCTTGATTTTGCAATATGTAGCCAGTGGTGAAGCCTGGACTCGTGAGCGCTTGCGGATCAATTACCATGCCCTCGCAGCGGCCGGTGTTCTGGTCGCCGGGATCACTGGGGTAGCCAGCTGGGTATTGGGCTACCCCTTCCTGACCACGACCTTTACCCACGTGCACTTGCCGTTGATTGGAGAGATCGAGTTGGCCAGTGCCTTGCTGTTTGACCTGGGTGTCTATCTGACGGTGGTCGGGGCGACCCTGCTCATCCTGGCTAATTTGGGCAAGCTGACCAAGGTGCGTGATGCCGGGGAGGGTGTCTGATGGCGTTGTTGTTTGCTCTGACCTTGGGCGTATTGACCACCTGCGGTGTTTATCTGATGTTGCGAGCGCGTACCTTTCCGGTAGTCGTTGGGCTGACGCTATTGGGGTATGCGGTGAATCTGTTTTTGTTTGCCAGTGGCCGTCTGTATACCGGTATGCCGGCGGTGCTGGGTCGCGGCGCTGACGTAGCGGACCCCTTGCCCCAGGCGCTGGTGCTGACTGCTATTGTGATTGGTTTTGCCATGACCGCCTTTGCTCTGGTCCTGGCCTTGCGTGCTCTGGGTGAGCTGGGTTCCGACCATGTGGATGGGCGGAGGGACCAGGGATGAACCACCTACCGGTGCTGCCGATCCTGCTGCCCATGTTTGCCGGAGCGATGTTATTGCTGCTGGCCCGCTTGTCGATGGCGCACAAACGTAGCTTGTCGCTATTGGCGAGTGTGTTGCAATTGCCATTGGCTGTGGCGCTGTTGTTGGCGGCAGAGCAAGGTATCAGTGTCTATGCTTTGGGTAACTGGGCGCCGCCCTTCGGTATTGTGCTGGTCGTTGACCGTCTTGCGGCCTTGATGCTGTTGCTTAGTGCCGTGCTGGCCCTGCCCGTCGTGCTGTATGCCAGCCGCGGCGATGATGCCTTGGGGCCGAACTTTCACGCCTTGTTCCAATTCCAGCTCATGGGGATCAACGGCGCTTTTCTGACCGGGGATCTGTTTAACCTGTTTGTCTTTTTCGAGATTCTGCTGATCGCCTCCTACGCGCTATTGGTACATGGGCCGGGCGGGGCGCGGGTACGCGCGGGCTTGCACTATGTGCTGTTGAACCTGGTCGGTTCAGCGCTGTTCCTGCTCGCGCTGGGCACTCTGTATGGGGTCACCGGTGCGCTGAATATGGCTGACATGGCCCTGCGCATCGCTGTCCTGGATGCCGATGAGCTTTACCTGGCCGGTGCTGCGGGGATGCTGCTGTTAGTCGTTTTTTCCCTCAAGGCGGCGTTGTTTCCGCTGTATTTTTGGTTACCTCGTGCCTACGCTAGCGCCTCGGCGCCCGTGGCCGCGCTATTTGCAATCATGACCAAGGTGGGTATTTACGCGATTATGCGCGTGTTTACCCTGATCTTTGCCGAGACGGCTGGCCCTTTAGCCGGCATGGCCCAGGCCGTGCTGTGGCCACTGGCTTTACTGACGCTGTTACTGGGTGCACTGGGCGCGCTGGCGGCTACTAGCTTGCCGGGGGTGCTGGCCTATCTGGTGGTGTTGTCGGTGGGTGTGTTACTGGCGGGGGTTGCGATTGGCAGCGAAGCCGCTCTGCAGGCTGTCTTGTATTATCTGTTGCAATCGACCTGGGTTGCGGCAGGGCTATTTCTCTTTGCCGGTTTGCTGGCGCGCGCCCGTGGGCCGCGTTATTCGGCCCGCCTTATTGCCGGTCCGCCGCTACCCCAGCGTATGCTGTTGGGCGCGGTATTTTTTCTTGGCGCGGTAGCTATCGCTGGCTTGCCACCCTTGTCCGGCTTTATTGGCAAGGTGCTGTTGCTGCAGGCGGCGGGCACTGGTTGGTCTGCAGCTTGCCTGTACACGGTGTTGCTGGGTAGCAGTTTGCTGGTCATTATTGCCCTAAGCCGGGCTGGCAGTACGCTGTTTTGGCGTCAGGCCGGTGAGGTGGAAGCCCGGGGTGAGCCGCTTGACCACTGGCGTTTGCTCGCCTGCCTGCTGCTATTGGCTAGCAGTGTGCTGCTGGTGATTCTGGCCGCACCGGTGCTGGACTATCTGGCGGCGGCGGTCGAGCAATTGGCTAATCCGATGGGTTACATCGATGCGGTGCTGTCGACCACACCGTACAGGGGGGCGCCATGACTCGACGTATACGGGGACTGCCACGCCCATGGCTGAGTCTGTTCATGTTGCTGATCTGGCTTTTGCTGGTCAATGACCTGTCCTTTGCCAGTGTGTTGACCGGTGCTCTGCTGGGCTGGCTGATTCCACTGGTAACCTATCGCTTCTGGCCAGACCCGCCGCAGTTGCGCCACCCTGTCGTATTGTTGCGCTTTGTGCTGCGGGTGTTGGGCGATATCGTACAGGCCAATTTTCAGATGGCGCGTTTGATTCTTGGACGAAGCGCTGATTTGCAGCCGGCGTTTATCGAATATCCATTGGACTTGCGGCATGATTTCACCATCAGCCTGTTGGCCAGCACTATTTCGCTGACTCCGGGAACGGTATCGGCCGATATCGACCGCAAGCGCCATCTGTTGTTGATTCATGCCTTCAACGTAGTTGATGAGCAAGCACTGATCGATACCATCAAAACCCGCTACGAGCGGCCGCTGCAGGAGGTATTCGAATGCTCGACACCGTGATTCTGTTATGTCTGGGGATTATGTCCGTGGCGATCCTGCTGACGGTCTTGCGGTTGCTGCGTGGGCCGGATTTGCCGGACCGCATTCTGGCGCTGGATACCCTGTATATCAACGCCATAGCCCTGATTATGCTGCTGGGTATGTACCTGGCTTCAGACCTGTTTTTTGAGGCGGCGTTGTTGATTGCAGTGATGGGCTTTGTCGGCACTGTCGCGGTGGCCAAGCATGTGTTGCGCGGCGATATCATTGAATAGGAGGGTGGCAAGTGGCATTTGACTGGGTTGAAGTGATAGTAGCGGCATTGCTGTTGCTAGGAAGTCTGTTTGCGCTGATTGGCGCTATCGGACTGTTCAAACTGCCCGATTTTTATATGCGACTGCACGGCCCAACCAAAGCAACCACGCTCGGCGTAGGTGCACTGGTGGTGGGCTCAATGGTGTTTTTCAGCTCGCGCGGGGATGGTATCAGCCTGCACGAGCTGCTGATTACCCTGTTCCTGTTTATTACGGCACCGGTGAGTGCGCATATGCTGGCCAAAGCGGCGATGCAGCAGCGGTTGCGACGTTCACGACGAACGCGCAACCAGCCTTGGCAACAATAACCTCAGTCGGCGAATGCAACCTTGGTCGGATAGGGTTGCAGCACAATCTCTACCCGGCGGTTCAGGGCGCGCCCGGTATCCGTGCTGTTATCGGCACGCGGCTCGTACTCGCCCATGCTGTGCAGCTGCATGCGCTGACTGCTGACGCCGCCAAGCATCAATACACTGGCTACGGCCTGAGCGCGTTCCAGGCTTAACTGCCGATTGATCTCGCTATCACCTTCCGTGTCGCTGTGGCCGACCACAGCATATTGGCTTTCACCATCATGCCGAAGGGCTTGAGCCACCTTGCTCAGGGGGCCGAGGCCAGAAGGCTGCAATAGGGTGCGTTTTGGATGAAAGTTACCATCTACCGGAATAATCAGACGGAGTGACTCACCCTCGCGCTTCAATTCATAGCCTTGCTCGCTAGCCAACTGGCTCAAGCTTTGTTCCCGGCTATCAGCCCAGGAGTAGGTCGGCTCGGGTGGCGGTGGTGGAGGCGGCGTGGCACAGCCGATCAAGGCGGTAAAAGACAAGGCGAGGGCAAAAGGGGCTAGTTTGGTCATGGTCTTGGCAGTCTTAGCATCAAATTTGTGTTGTTGTGCACAGCAAAAACCCCAGCGTGGTACTGACTACTGTGGCCGGCTGACAGCCGACCCACGGAGCATAGCATTCAAGTCGTATGCCGACTACAGCTGCACTGTGCTATCACCTGCCGCTCGTCGGCGTCCATATTCCGCAGGTACAATGACACATGTTCTTTTCAATGTGCAGGAGTCTGTTGTGAACGAGTCTGTGAGTGAAGCCTACGCCGCGATTTTGGGTGCCACCGCGCCGATCGAGTGGTCAGCGCTGGCACCACATTTTGCCCGCGGTCAGTTGTGGCAGGTAACCAGGGAGCTGGATCTGGTGGCCGTTGCTGAAGCCTTGACGCGTGATGATGGCGCCCAGGTGAAACAGTGGATGGATACTGATCAGTTGCGTCAGGTTGATGATGCCCAGGCATTGGATTGGCACGAGCGTAACCCCGATACCTTGTGGGCCGTGGTGATTCGCCCTTGGGTGCTGGTACAGGAACGGCCGCTGTGAGCGGCTATTGTTGAAGGGCGCGCGCATGAGCTGGCCACTGGCTGCGAACCTTTCCATGCTGTTTACCGAGGCTAAGCTGGCCGAGCGGGTCAGCCTGGCGCGCGCCGCGGGTTTTTCCGGGGTCGAGATCCAGTTCCCCTACGCGCTGCCAGCGACTGATCTGGCCGCTGTGTTACAGGCCAATGCGTTGCCGCTGGTTCTGATCAATGTACCTGCTGCTGATCTGCTGGAAGGCGGGCCGGGACTGGCCGCCGTTCCAGGGCGGGAGGCAGATTTTGCCAAAGCGCTCGAGCAGGCATTGCGCTATGCCGAGGTTGCCCGTCCCTTGCAGGTGAATATATTGCCCGGGCGGCTGGCCCCAGGTGTGGAGCGCGAACAGGCCCTTGCGGTGTTGGCAGACCATTTATATCAAGCGGGTAGTGCTTTTGCCGACCTGGGTATTGGCGTTGTTTGCGAAGCGATCAACAGCCAGGATATGCCCGGCTTTCTACTTGATGGTTCTACATCCTTGCTGGCCATGCTACAACGGGTTGGGCATGCCAATGTCAGTGCTCAGGTGGATCTCTATCACCTGGCGCGGATGCAGGAGGATATCGCCCAAGCACTTAATCGCTTGCAGGGCTATATCGGGCATATCCAGTTTGCCGATTGCCCGGGGCGGCATGAGCCGGGCACCGGCGTGATAGACTTTGCGCAGTTGCCTGGCTTGCTCGAGGCGGTGGACTATCAGGGTTGGTTGGCGGCCGAATACAGACCGCTTGGCCAGACCGTCGGTGGCCTGGACTGGATGCAGGCATGGCAGCAGACCGGCTTGGCTGCCATGCCTGGGCACCGGGTTTAAACGACGCCTTGTTCGCGCGCCATGGCCATGGCCGCTTTCGGTCCGGTCCATAGCGACGGCAGAATAATCAGTGAAACCGGAATCGCGGTAATCACGATGAATTGCTGCAACACGCCAATCTGGCCGGCACCCATATACAGCAGAATGGCTGCCATCATCGCCATCGCACCCCCCCAGAACACCCGAATCCATGGGCTGGGTTCATCGTGCCCGGCGCTGACCATGGCAATCGAATAGCTCATGGAGTCGCCGGTAGTGGCGACAAAAATGGTGGTCAGCAGCAAAATCGCCGCAGCCATCCAGGTGCCGCCAGGCAGCGCTTGAGCAACGGTCAGGGTGGCGATATCAAAGCGGAAGTCGTTCAGTGGCCCGGTCAGGTCGAAGGAACCAGCCAGTTGGTGAT
>REBY01000071.1 GCA_007692485.1 Pseudomonadaceae bacterium
GATGCACAGGGAAGTGCATCGACGAGCCCCAGGGACGGCTCGTAGCGTGTCTGCAACGGCCGGCTGGCTACTGCGCAACACTCGAAATCAAGCGTCTGTTATCAACAAAGTTTACCTCAGTTACCACCCGCACCGGAGCTTTCCCGCGGACCCAACTGCCGCTCTTCCAACTCACTGTCCATCTTATCCAATATCTGCTGAACCTCCTGAGCCAGGTGCTCATCCCAACGTTGCTGGGCGATCGCCATGGACTCACTGCTCAGACGCGGCAGATTTTCCATCAACTTGCGCCCCACATCCGACTCGTAGAAGTCCGCCAGTTCCTCGAACTCCTCAGCACTGAACAAGGGCAGGTACAGATCAATCAGGTCACCCTTGATCTGCTCCCAGGCCAGGTGTTGATCCAGCTTTTCACGGGCCATTTCCTGATGTTCGCGCAAAATCGACTCGAACTGGAAGGAACCACCCACCTCAGAGAAGTGCCGGGTCAGCAACTGGTTGACCTGCTGATACAAAGGCGCAGCCATGCTTTCCGCCTTCGCCAACTTGAGAAAACGCTCGGCAGCAGCCCGATGCTCGGCATCGGCAGCGTCATTAGCAAATACCGGCGAAGACAACCATAGCCCGACCAGTAACAGGCCCATACTGAATAATTTAGCCACAACGGCTTCCCCTATGTTCATACTGACAGGCAGCTATACTGACAGGCCACAGCGCAATTGAGGAGTCCTTATGAGCACCCGCAGCGAAACCGACAGCATGGGCAGCATCGAGGTCGCCCACGATGCTTACTGGGGCGCCCAGACCCAGCGCTCCCTGCAGTTTTTTGCCATCGGTGAAGAGCGCATCCCAGTGCCCGTCATTCATGCCCTGGCCCAGATCAAAAAAGCCGCCGCGGGCTGTAATGCCGACAGCGGTCGCCTGGATGCGGATCTGGCCAGGCTGATCGAACAGGCCTGTGACGAGATTATCAGTGGGCAACATGATGCCCAGTTTCCGCTGTCAGTCTGGCAGACCGGCAGTGGCACCCAGAGCAATATGAACGCCAATGAAGTCATCGCCAATCGGGCCAACGAATTGGCCGGCAAAACCTTGGGCGGCAAGCAACCGGTGCATCCGAACGACCACGTCAACAGCGGGCAAAGCTCCAATGACATATTCCCCAGCGCCATGCACCTGGCTGCGCTGAGCGAAATTGACCAACACCTGTTACCCGCCCTGCATGCCCTGCGTGATTGCCTGGCGGATATCGCTGCTCGCTATCAGGACCAGATCAAGATTGGCCGCACCCACATGATGGATGCCACCCCCCTGACCTTTGGCCAGGAAATGTCTGCCTTTGTCAGCCAGCTCGATTTGGGTATCGAAGCCATTGAACAGGCCTTACCGGCAGTTTGTGCAATTGCCCAGGGTGGCACCGCAGTGGGTACCGGACTGAATGCCCCCAAGGGCTTTGCTCAAGCGGTTGCCGAGCGCCTGAAAGAACAGACGGGGCTACCCATCACCAGTGCTGAGAACAAGTTTGCTGCCCTCGCCGGCCACGAACCCCTGGTGCGATTGCATGGCGCGTGCAAACAGATTGCCGTAACCCTGATGAAACTGGCCAATGACCTGCGGTTGCTGGGCAGTGGGCCACGCGCCGGGCTGGCTGAAGTACGCCTGCCAGCCAATGAGCCGGGCAGTTCAATCATGCCTGGCAAGGTCAACCCGACCCAATGTGAAGCATTGTCGATGCTCGCCTGTCAGGTAATGGGCAATGACAGCAGCTTGAGCATGGCCGCCGCCCAGGGTCACCTGCAACTGAACGTGTTCAAGCCGCTGATCATCTACAATCTATTGCAATCCATTCGTCTGCTGGCAGACGGCAGCAACAGCTTTCGCCAACACTGTTTGCAAGGCCTGGAAGTGGATGCCGAGAAAATGCATGAGCACCTCGACAACAGCCTGATGCTAGTTACCGCGCTCAACCCCGTGATCGGCTATGACAAAGCTGCCGACATTGCCAAAAAAGCCTGGCAGGAAGGTACCAGCCTGAAGCAGGCGGCACTGGCACTGAACTATCTGAGCGAAGCGGAGTTTGACCAGCATGTGCAGGCAAAGCACATGCTGGGCGATTAAGGCAGCGGCCCTGGATTACTCCAGGGCTTGATCAATGCGCAAGGTTACCGAGTCATCCGCGCCGACAATAACCGACGACACGCGCCCCTCATGGCTACCCTGCATGACATTGCCGTCTGGCGACAGTCGTGCAATGACCTCTACCTCCTGACCTTGCTCGAGACTGACACCCGGCAACATGGCATCAGCGTTGCTAAGCACCACATCAGCCGGTAATTCGTCAATATCGAAGCGTCGGGCAACCAGCGGCATCGGCTGACCTTGAGGGTCACGCGCAAAGAGGAAAACCACAGCCTCTTCGCTGGCATCATCGAGCAGGCCAGGGCCAAGCTCCAGACGAATGCGAATGACCGCCTGATGGTCAACCAGAGGCTCACCACCCTGCTCGTCAAGGCGGCGCTCAGCGCGTTCGATACCAGTACGAATGGTTGCTGCGCCTTCACTGTCTTCAGGCATACCGGCCAGCAGCCGATTCCAGTAACCGATAGCCCCACTGTAATCGCCGCCCTCAAAGGCCGCGATACCCAGCAAGCCCAGCGCTGTTGGTTCCTGGGCATCCAGCTCCAGGGCCCGGTCCAGTGCTTCTACCGCTGGCGTGTCCAGCTGATTACCGGCCGCGAAGTAGCGTGCCTGCGCCAGTTGCGCCAGCACTTCAGGACGGTCACCCAAGCGCTCCAGACTGTTGCCAAAGGCAGCAGCGGCCATCTCTGGCTGCTGGGCACTCATGTAGGCACGGCCCAGCATATACCAGCCTTCACCATTGTCCGGCTGCACGCGCACGATGCGCTCCATACGCTCGATATATTCTGGCAGGCTCTGCGCCGCTGGCGCGTGCTGTAACTCGCGCTGCAACGCCAAGCCTTCCGGGTTGCCCCAGCTGTTATACAGCCAGACCACCGCTACCGGCAGCAACAAGGCCGGGATCAGCAACTGCCACCAGCCACCCCGCATGCGTTTACGCTGCCCAGCATCGGCGTTGGCGGTATCCTCAAGCAGCAGCCGACTGGCTTCCTGCTCGGCCTGCTCTTTCTGCTCGGCAGAAATATCACCTTGCTCATACTGGGCGGTCAGCTCGGCAACGCGCTCTTCATAGAGCGCGACGTTCAACTCTGTGCGATCGACCGTTATTTGCTGCCGGGTACGCCACAACGGCCAGACCAGCGTGAGCATACCGACCAGGATCAACAGGGCACTCAACAACCAGAAATCAGTCATCAGACGCTCGCTTCTTCAACAGGGATTGCAATCGTTGCTGATCTTCTTCACTAAGATCATCGATTTCGCCCGCCAGCGCTTTGCGCCGACGGCGCACCATGACGGCCAAAATGGCAAAGCCGGCCAACAGCAGGATGCCCGGCCCAACCCAGAGCACAAAGGTCTGCGCATTGAAGGCTGGCCGATAGCGTACAAAGTCACCATAGCGCTCAACCATATAGTCGATGATCTCGCTGTTACTTTTATCTTCCTGCAACAGGCGATAGACCTCACGCCGCAGGTCAGAAGCAATCGGCGCATCGGAATCAGCAATATTCTGGTTCTGGCACATCGGGCAGCGCAATTCGTGACCCAGCTGGTAGTAGCGCTTACGTTGTTCTTCGCTATCGAACTCGAACGTATCGACCGCAGCAAACACCAGTCCGGAACTGATCAACAGCATCGCGGCCAGCAGAAAACGCATCATTGTTCCTCCAGCAGCGCGTAGTAGCGCGGCCCTAGTTCGTTTTCCCAGACCCGGTCATCAACCACGCCGATAAATTTGTAACGGATCACACCATCAGCATCGATCAGAAAGGTTTCCGGAGCACCATAAACACCCAGCTCAATACCCAGGCGCCCATCCTTATCGACCACATTGTGCTGATAGGGATCATGGAAATCCTGCAGCCACTTACGGGCAGCGGCATTGTCATCCTTGTAATTGATCCCGTGGATTACTACACCCTCACGGGCCAGACGGTTGAGGTAAGGGTGCTCCACTCGACAAGCGACACACCAGGTACCCCAGACATTGACCAGGGCCGGCCCTGTCAGGTCCGCAGGCGTCAGTAATTGCTCGTCATCCTCAACTGCCGGCAAACTGAAGGCCGGCAGTGGCTTGCCAATCAACGCCGAGGGCAAAGTATCGTCATCAAGAAACAGGCCCTTGAACAGAAACACTGACATCAGCAGAAAGACCACCAAGGGCAGCAACATCAATCCTCTATGCATCAGCTTGCCTCCACGGTTGGCTTGTTACTGCGTAACCGGCGCGCTTTCATGCGATAACGCTTGTCACTGGCAGCTAACAGACCGCCAACGACCATAAACAGGCCACCCAGCCAGATCCAGCGAACAAAAGGCTTGATGTGCACACGCATGGCCCAGGCATCATCACTTAGCGGCTCACCCATGGCGACAAAGAGGTCACGGGTAAAGCCGGCATGGATGGCCACCTCAGTCATCATCTGATTCTGCACGGTATACAGACGTTTTTCCGGGCGCATTTGGGTGATCTGGCGCTCGCCTTTATAAACGTTCAGCACTGCCACATCCGACTTCCAGTTTGAGCCGAAACGCGGTTCCGTACCCTGGTATTCGAAACGATAACTACCCAGAGTCACCGACTCGCCTGGCGCCATACGCAAGTCACGCTGGCTATCAAACAAGCTGGCACCCACCACACCGACAGCGCAAACGGCCATACCGATATGTGCCAGGGTCATGCCCCAGTAGCTGCGCGGCAAAGCACGCATGCCCGGCCCCCAGCCTTTGTGCCGGGTTTTGTTGTGCATGTCCTTGATACTGATACCGACGACCCAGAGCACCAGCAGCATCATGCTACCGACGGCGAAGTAGTGGTCGCCAATCCATAGTGCAACAATCACTGCACCCACGGCGGATAGCGCCAGCACCCACTTGATCTGCCCCCATAGCCAGCGCACCGGCGTATCTTTCCAGCGACTTAGCATGCCGATCCCCATGGCAGCCATCAGCAGTGCCATGAGCGGTACAAAGAGCGCATTGTAATAGGGCGGCCCCACGGAAACGATCGCACCGGTCATGGCATCCAGTGCCAACGGATACAGAGTACCGAGCAAGATCATCAAGGTGGCAACAACCAGGATAACGTTATTGACCAACAGGAAAGTTTCCCGCGACCACAAGTCAAAGCCTATCTTGCTTTTCACCACAGGTGCACGCACTGCATACAAGAGTAGCGAGCCGCCAACGACCAACAGCAGGAAGCCCAGGATGAACACGCCACGCTCCGGGTCAGTCGCGAAGGCATGCACTGACGTCAGTACCCCGGAGCGGACCAGGAAGGTACCCAGCAGGCTCAGCGAAAATGCTGCGATTGCCAGCAGGACGGTCCAACTTTTGAAGACCCCTCGCTTCTCCGTCACCGCCAATGAATGCAGCAACGCCGTTCCTACCAACCAGGGCATAAAGGACGCATTTTCAACCGGGTCCCAGAACCACCAGCCACCCCAGCCAAGCTCATAATAGGCCCACCAGGAACCGAGAATGATACCCAGTGACAGGAAAGACCATGCCGCCAGTGTCCACGGCCGCGACCAGCGCGCCCAGGCGGCATCCAGACGACCGCCGAGAAGTGCCGCAATGGCAAAGGCAAAGGCCACCGAGAAACCGACATACCCCATATACAAGGTCGGCGGATGCACGATAAGACCAAAATCCTGCAACAGCGGATTCAGGTCATTGCCATCAGCCGGATGGAATGGCAACTGCCGGTCAAAGGGGTTCGAGGTCATCAACGTAAACAGCAAGAAACCCACACTGATCATGCCCATGACCGCCAAGACCCGGCTAAGCATTTCATCGGGCAGGTCGCGCGAGAAGATCGCCACGGCCAAGCCCCAGCCGGATAACATCAGCGCCCAAAGCACCAGAGAGCCTTCGTGGCCAGCCCAGACCGCACTGAGCTGGTAATACCAGGGCAGCGCCGAGTTAGAGTTCAAAGCCACATAGGTGACGCTGAAGTCATCCGCCAGAAAGGCATAAGTCAGGCACAGATAGGCAATCAATACGAACAACAGCTGCCCAGCCGCCGCCGGGCGGGCAAAATTCATTGCCAGACTGTCACCGCGCCAAGCCCCATACAGCGGGATAAGCGATTGCAGCACAGCAATCACCAGCGCAATAATCAGTGCAACCTGACCCAATTCAGGAATCATGCAGCCTCCAGTCGATCAGTAGGAATAGCTGGACGAGGACTTGGCCTCTTCCGCCTTGGAATGGTTTACACGCTCCATGGCCCGTTCCATCGCCTGGGCGACTTCCGGAGGCATGTACTGCTCATCGTGCTTGGCCAGCACCTCATCGGCCACCAGCACGCGGTCGGCATTTAATCGCCCGAGCGCAACGATGCCCTGCCCTTCGCGGAACAGATCGGGCAAGATGCCATCAAAGGTTACCGTCATTTCCTTGTAACCGTCGGTCAAATCAAAAGCGACGTTCAGATCCGTCTGCGAACGCACCACACTCCCATCGACCACAATACCGCCGGCACGAATCCGGGTATCAATAGGCGCCTCACCCTCGGCGATCTCACTGGGCGTGTAGAACAGGTTGATATTCTGGCTCAGCGCGGCCAGCGCCAAGGCCACGGCGATACCTACCCCAGCCATAATCAACAAAATAATCGACAGTCGTTTCTTGCGAACCGGATGCATCAAACTTCCTCCCGGCGACGGCGCCGTGCTGCTTCTTTAATCAGGTGTTTGCGGTCCAGCCAAGGCAAGACCACATTCAACGCCAGAATGGCCAGGGTGATTGCATAGCAACTCCAGACATAGATCCCATGCCCACCCATGGCAAAAAACTCACTCAACCCAGTCATGACAATCGCTCCAACTCGGCTTGCGCCCAGCGGGTCTTGGACTCCCGACGCAAGACTTCATTGCGCATGCGCATCAACAAACACACCGTGAACAGCGCATAAAAACCCAATACGGCCAGTAACAATGGCAGCCACATTTCCATCGGCATGGCCGGCTTTTCCGTCCATTTGAAGGTGGCAGGCTGGTGCAAGGTATTCCACCAGTTGACCGAATATTTGATGATCGGAATATTGATCACGCCGACAATAGCCAATACCGCAGTAGCCTTGGCTGCCGTGTCCCGGTTACTGATCGCCTGAGACAGAGCAATAATGCCGAAATACAGGAACAGTAAAATCAGCATGGACGTCAGGCGTGCATCCCACACCCAGTAAGTGCCCCAAGTTGGCTTGCCCCAGATGGCCCCGGTCAGCAGGGCAACAAAAGTCATCCAGGCGCCAAAAGGCGCAGCACATCGCAGTGCCACATCAGCCAGCTTCATACGCCAGACCAGAGTCACTATCCCGCACACCGCCAGCATCATATATATTGATTGGGCGAGAAAAGCAGCCGGCACGTGGATATAAATAATACGGAAGCTGTTGCCCTGCTGGTAATCTTCCGGCGCAATGACCAACCCCCAGACCAACCCGGCAGTCAACAACAATGCACTGGCTACGGCAAACCAGGGCAGCCAGCGACCGCTGATGTCGTAAAACCATTTGGGCGAGCCCAGCTTGTGGAAAAACGTCCAGTTCATGCGTCAAAGACTCGTGTTCGTAAGTTGAGAACCCGTTTGTTCATTCAGCCACCCCGATCCGCAGTCCGGCGGCAATCGCAAAGGGCGCCAGCGTCAGCGCCAGCACGGTCAGACAGCCCAACCAAAGCAGGTAACCGGCTACCGGCAAACCTTGCATGGCAGCTTCCACTGCCCCGGTACCAAGAATCAGCACCGGAATGTACAGGGGCAGAATCAACAGTGCCAGTAAAACTCCCCCGCCACCCTTAAGCCCCACTGTCAGCGCCGCACCCACCGCACCGAGCAAGCTCAACACCGGAGTACCCAGCAACAAAGTCAGACAAAGTACCGGTGCCATAGCCAGCGGCAGCGACAGCATCAAACCGAAAACAGGTGCCAACACAACCAACGCCAGCCCCGTCAGCAGCCAGTGGTGGCCTACCTTGACCAGCACCATCAGCGCCAACGGATAGGGTGACAACACCCACTGCTCCAGAGAACCATCTTCATAATCGCTGCGAAACAGCCCATCCAGCGAGAGCAGCGTGGCCAACAAGGCAGCGACCCAGACCACACCCGGCGCCATGATCTGCAAAGTCCCTGGTTCAGGGCCTACTGCCAGCGGAAACAAGCTGATGACAATGGCAAAAAAGATCAGCGGATTCAGCATCTCGCCAGGGCGCCGCCAGGCTAAACGCCATTCGCGGCAGAATAATAACCAGAGCACTCGCTGCATCAGGCCACCTGCTGCAAATCAAGCTGGCGCACCTGCGGCAGATGATCCAGGCTGTGGTGCGTGGTCAAGATGACGCTACCGCCGGCTTCCGCATGGGCCAGCACATGCCGCTCCATACTGGCGACCCCCTCACGGTCAATTGCCGTGAAGGGCTCGTCGAGAATCCATACCGGCTCAGCCTGCAAATATAACCGCGCCAAAGCCACCCGGCGTTTCTGCCCGGCCGATAATTGCTGGCAAGGGACATCCTCGAAACCCCGCAAGCCCAAACCTTCCAGCGCCTGCCAAATCGCTTGGCGACTCACTGGGGAGCTCAAGGCACACAACCAGGCCAGATTCTCTTCTGGCGTCAGACTGGACTTGACCGCCGGCTCGTGACCAATAAACAACCGCTCCCGCTGCCAGCGTTCACGCCCGGCCAGGCTGAAGACCGAGTCACCTGCATAGCATATGTCGCCTTCAGCGGCCGGCATCAGGCCGGCCAGAATGCGCAACAGGCTGGTTTTACCCGTACCGTTGGGACCAGCGACCTGCAGCACTTCGCCCGGATTAACAGCAAAATCCATCCCGCTGAACAGCAGACGCTCGTCTCGCTCGCAGGTCAGATTTCGGACTGTGATCGGCTGTGCTTGCACCTGTACTCCGTTAGTGATCCCATCAGGCTGACGTATAAACTGCCAGCGCTCGCTATACTGATTGCTCTGACACGCCAAAAACGCGCTAAGCCCTTAACTTATGGGGGCCATTATACATACAGCCCCTTTTACAGTGACCATGATTTACATCAACTTGTGACAATATGACCTCAGATTTCAGCCTGCCACCGCTGCCACCAAAGAGCTCGAGCCCCGTAAACACGGGCGCTCCAGCGCGGACCAATGATAGCCTGGTGGTTGCACTGCAACTCGTGCGTCCGATTGCCGCAGGATTACTGGCAAACCAGGCGGCGCAGGCAGAAGTGATTAAAAGCCAACCCGGCGCCAATGGTCAGTTCGAGTTGATGTTGCGAGTCGCCGTGCAAGACAGCCGTGGTGAGCGCAGCATACAACTGCCGGTGCTCAGCCCGCGACCGCTCCCGGAAGGCAGTCAGATCAACCTGCAGCAGGTCAACCCTAACCGCTTGATGGCAGTGCTCACGCCACCCTTGCCCGCTGGCGGCACGGAAACCATTACCCGCCTTGACCCGCAACGCTTTCCGCCCAACGCTCAGGTGCAAGCCAGGATCGTTCAGCAGCAGCCAGTCAACACCGGTAACACCCCAGGCTATGCAATACAGGCCCGTATTATCAGCGAGCAGGCACCAGGACAGTTACTCAATTTACACAGCAATCGCCCGGCTGCGGTAGGTAGCCTGATCACCGCCACGGTTGGGCAGCAAGGTGAATTGCGCGTCGCCACCCAACCCGACCCACAACGCCAGCTATTGCTGCTACAAGGGTTGCGCGAGAGTTTGCAACGGCAGGCCAACGCGGAACCCTTGCTGCAACGGGCAGATCAGCTGGCACAGCCCACAGCAACCAACAACCAGGCATTGTCACCACCGGTACATGCCGCCATTCGACAGGTGTTGCAGTACATCAGCACCACGCAGCAATTAAGTACTGAATCCGGCGTTGCCCGCGCCCTGGGTAACAGTGGCGTATTTATGGAAGCTGGCCTGCAGCGGCTGGCGCTCGCCCTGCAGCAAAGTGGTAATAGCGGGCCAACCGATAACCGTAGCGCAGCCGCTGCCGCCGACACGACCCGCCTTCCCGAACTCAAGGCCTTGCTGCCCCTGCTGGGTAAGCTGGCCAGCAGCAGCGAGCCACCACCAGGTAGCGACCTGAAAAGCGGCCTGCTGCAGTTACTGGTCACCCTGCAACAACAATTACCACCGGGTAGCCTGCGTCAGTTGCTGCAAGCCAGCAGCCCCTGGCAGGCGCCCCCCATGGTCAAACCTGGGCTTTTTCCATTACCTACCCGAATACTGCAACAACTCGGCAGCACAACGGATCTCGGTAGCCTGCTTCGCCTGACCGCGGCGCTGCTATCACGGATTCAGCACCACCAACTGCAAAGCCTCGGGCAAACCCAAAGTTTTGCCGACGGCAGCAGCCAGACCGTCTGGCAGCTGGAGCTCCCGGTACGTGATGGCCAGCAGTTCAGCCATGTGCAAGTCCGCATCCAGCGCGAAGAGGAAGCGGCGAAGAAAAAGAAACAGGAAGCCAGTGTGCAATGGGAGGTACGCCTGGCGTTCAGCCTCGACCAGCTCGGCCCGCTGCAAGTCATCGCCCGGCTGAGCAAGGGCGCCGTCAGCAGCCAATTCTGGGCCGAACAGGACGGCACCTTGCAACTGGTCAAACAGGAGCTGGACTACTTGCGCCAAAGACTGGAAAGCCAGGGCCTGGAAGTGGGCAAGTTGAGCTCACACCAGGGCAGCCCGCCAGAGCCGGAACAACTGGTGCAACAACGCTGGATTGATGAGGTCACCTGATGTCCAAAGCTACCATCAAGGAAGCTGTCGCACTGGTCTACGACGGCAAAACCACACCCACGTTAAGTGCAAAGGGTGAAGCCGATATTGCCGAGCAGATCATCGCGCTGGCCATGGAGTATGAAGTCCCCATTTATCAGAATGCAGACCTGGTGCAGGTCCTGGCGCGTATGGAACTGGGGGATCAGATTCCGCCAGAGCTCTATCGCACCATTGCCGAAATCATCGCTTT
>REBY01000010.1 GCA_007692485.1 Pseudomonadaceae bacterium
CTCAGCTTGAGCGCTTCCCCCCCCCTCTCCCCCGCACTTCATCCCCCTCACCCCCAACCCCGCCTTCGGCCCCCGGCCCCTCGCAGAGCTCAGGGCGTTCGGGCGGGCGAAGCAGTGCTTCGCTATTAACCGCCCTCACCCCGCAAGGGGAGAGGGGGGCTTTTCGCTCACTACAGTGCGTGAGGGAGGGCTTGTTAGGTGCGGTATTCGGCGTTGATGCGGACGTATTCGTGGGAGAGGTCGGTGGTCCACAGGGTTTCATTGTGCTGGCCGCGGTTGAGGTCGATGCGGATGGTGATTTCTGCTTGCTGCATCACGCGGGCGCCCTGGTCTTCGGTGTAACTGTCGGCACGGCTGCCATTGCGGGTGATACAAACGTCATCCAGATAAACGTCGATCAGTTCGACATTCAACTCTGGCACGCCGGCATAGCCGACGGCGGCAAGAATGCGCCCCCAGTTCGGGTCGGAGGCGAACAGGGCGGTTTTGATCAGAGGTGAGTGGGCGACGGCGTAAGCGACATCCAGGCATTCATCCCGGTTACCACCGCCGTTGACCTGAACAGTCACGAACTTGGTCGCGCCTTCACCGTCACGCACGATGAACTGGGCCAGTTCACGCATAACGTCGTTGATGGCCTGCGCCAATGCCGCGTATTCAGCGCTATCGACATCGGTAATCTCGGTCATGTCCGCCTGGTTGGTGGCAATCAGCATGCAACTGTCGTTGGTGCTGGTGTCGCCATCAATAGTGATGCGGTTGAAGGACTGATCAGCACCCGCTTTGACCATGTGCTGAAGCAAGGCTTGGCTGATGCGGGCGTCGGTGGCGATGTAACCCAGCATGGTGGCCATATTCGGACGTATCATGCCGGCGCCCTTGGAGATGCCGGTAATGGTGACCGTAGTACCCGCCAATTCGAGCGAGCGGCTGCTGCCCTTGGGCAAGGTATCCGTGGTCATGATGCCGCTGGCAGCAGCAGCCCAATTGTCCGGGCGCAGATCAGCCAGTGCATCGGGCATGGCAGCGATGACCTTGTCCGCCGGCAATAGCTCACCAATAACACCGGTACTGAATGGCAGCACCTGCTCAGCTTTGACGCCAGTCAGCTCAGCCAGGGCTTGGCAGGTTTTCTCGGCGGCAGCCATCCCCGGTTTACCGGTCCCGGCGTTAGCGTTGCCGGTATTTACCAACAAATATCGAGGGTGCTGGGATAAGCGGCGCTGGCACAGGGTTACTGGTGCAGCGCAAAAAGCGTTGGTGGTAAAGACACCGGCCACCACCGCTTCCGGTGCCAGCTCCATGACCACAATATCCTTGCGCCCTGCCCGTTTGATACCCGCGCTGGCAATACCCAAACGCAGACCGGGTACTGAATGCATCTCTGGTAAGGGGCCAAGTCCGACTGCCATGGGTTACTCCTTGTGTTAAAACGGCTGGGCGAGCAAACAACTCACTGCTTGATACGGTATTCGGCGCTGCGCGCGTGGGCGGTGAGGCTTTCACCGCGGGCCATGACCGAGGCGGTTTTGCCCAACTCCGAGGCACCCTCTGGCGAGCAAAAAATGATCGACGAGCGCTTTTGAAAGTCATACACACCCAGCGGCGAAGAAAACCGCGCCGTGCCGGAGGTCGGCAATACGTGGTTTGGCCCGGCGCAGTAATCGCCTAGCGCTTCCGGGGTGAAGCGACCCATAAAGATCGCACCTGCATGCCGGATCTGCGGCAGCAGGGCATCCGGGTCAGCCACGGATAACTCAAGGTGCTCGGGTGCAATGCGGTTGCTCAACTCACAGGCGTGCTCCAGGCTGTCAACCTTGATCAGCGCGCCGCGGGTTTCCAGCGAGATACGCATCATATCGGCGCGCTCCATCTCGCCAAGCAGGCGGTCAATGCTCGCTTGCACCGCATCCAGAAATGCCTGATCCGGCGACAGCAAAATCGACTGGGCGTCTTCGTCGTGCTCAGCCTGGGAAAACAGGTCCATGGCGATCCAGTCCGGATCGGTCTGACCATCACAGATCACCAGGATCTCAGACGGCCCGGCGATCATATCGATACCTACCTGGCCGAATACGGCGCGTTTGGCGGTAGCCACATAGATATTGCCCGGGCCGACGATCTTGTCGACCGGTGGCACGGTTTCCGTGCCATAGGCCAAGGCAGCAACCGCTTGCGCGCCGCCCAGGGTAAAGACGCGATCGATCCCGGCCAGGCAGGCCGCCGCAAGCACCAATTCGTTGATTTCACCGCGCGGCGTCGGCACCACCATAACCACTTCCGGCACACCCGCAACCTTGGCAGGAATGGCGTTCATGAGTACCGAAGACGGATAAGAGGCCTTGCCACCGGGCACGTAAATCCCGACCCGATCCAGTGGGGTGATCTGTTGGCCCAGTACAGTGCCGTCGGCTTCGGTATAGCGCCAAGACGGTTGCTGCTGCTTTTCATGATAGAGCCGCACGCGCTCGGCCGACACTTCCAGTGCCTGGCGCTGCTCGGGGCTGATACGCTCCAGCGCCAGCTCCAGCCGTGCACGATCCAGAGTCAGGTCGGCCATGCTGGCCACATCCAGGGCATCAAAGCGCGCGGTATATTCCACCAGGGCCGCATCACCCTTGGCGCGCACGGCGGCGATAATCTCTTCGACGCGCTCGTTGACGGCTTTATCCGATACGCCTTCCCAGGCCAGCAGCTTGTCCAGATGCTGGTCGAAATCTGCCTGATTGGCGTTCAAACGGGCGATTTTGACGGGCTTGGCGTTCATGATCTGTTCCTGTTCAGGTTGGCTAAAACGGCTTCAGGCAGCGCTGCGCTGTTCTACCGCAGCGGCCAGGGCATCAATCAAGGTCTTGATGCGGGCGTGCTTCATTTTCATTGAGGCTTTGTTGACCACCAGACGCGAGCTGATCTCAGCGATCAATTCCTGGGGTTCCAGGCCATTGGCGCGCAAGGTGTTGCCAGTATCCACCACATCGATAATCTTGTCGGCCAGACCCACCAGCGGTGCCAGCTCCATGGAGCCATACAACTTGATCAATTCTACCTGACGGCCCTGCTCGGCATAATAGCGGCGGGCGACATTGACAAATTTGGTGGCAACTTTGAGTCGCCCGGGAGGCTCAGGCGCATTCACCGGGCCGGCAGTCATCAACTTGCAAATGGCGATCTTCAGATCCAGTGGCTCATAGAGCCCCTGACTGCCGTACTCCATCAGCACATCTTTGCCCGCCACGCCCAGGTCGGCAGCACCCTGCTCGACGTAGGTCGGCACGTCGGTGGCCCGCACGATCAGCAGGCGTACATTCGGATCTGTGGTCGGAAAAATCAGCTTGCGGCTTTTTTCCAGGTCCTCGGTCGGCTCGATCCCGGCCAGCTTCAGTAGCGGCAGGGTATCATCGAGGATACGCCCCTTGGACAGGGCAATGGTCAGTGTCTGGGTCATGTCGGCCTCTCAGGACGTAACGCGGCGGATGCTGGCGCCCAGCAACTGCAACTTCTCTTCGATACATTCATAACCGCGATCAATATGGTAGATACGGTCAACCAGGGTGTCGCCATCAGCGATCAAAGCAGCCAGAACCAGGCTGGCCGAAGCGCGCAAGTCGGTCGCCATGACCGGGGCACCCTTGAGCTTGTCGACACCGGTCACGACAGCCGTGTTGCCTTCCACCTGGATATGCGCACCCATGCGGCTTAATTCCTGCACATGCATAAAACGGTTCTCGAACACGGTTTCAATCACCGTGCCGGTGCCTTCAGCGATGGCGTTCAGCGCGACAAACTGCGCCTGCATATCCGTCGGGAAGGCAGGGTAAGGTGCAGTGCGCACATTTACCGCTTTTGGCCGACGGCCTTTCATGTCCAGGCTGATCCAGTTCTTGCCGGTCTCGATCAGCGCACCCGCTTCTTCCAGCTTGAGCAGTACCGCTTCCAGCGTGGTCGGGTCGGTATCCTTGCACTTGACCCGGCCACCGGTAATCGCGGCGGCAATCAGGAAAGTACCGGTTTCAATCCGGTCGGGCATGACCGAATAACGGGCACCATGCAAGCGCTCAACACCTTCAATTTCAATGGTCGCGGTGCCGTGGCCCTTAATCTTGGCGCCCATGGCAATCAGGCACTGGGCCAGATCAACCACTTCTGGCTCACGCGCGGCGTTCTCCAGCACGGTTTTTCCCTTGGCCAGCGTGGCGGCCATCAGAATATTTTCTGTGCCGGTCACGCTGACGGTATCAAAGAAAAAGTGCGCGCCACGCAAGCCACCTTCAGGCGCGCGGGCCTTGATATAGCCCTGGTCCACTTCAATCTCGGCGCCCATGGCCTCCAGGCCGCGCAAATGCAGATCAACTGGCCGAGAGCCGATGGCACAACCGCCAGGCAAGGCCACTTCGGCATAGCCGAAATGCGCCACCATGGGCCCGAGTACCAGGATCGAGGCGCGCATGGTTTTGACCAACTCGTAAGGAGCAACCAGCGTTGAAATGGAGCGCGGGTCGACTTCTACATTCAGCCGTTCATCCACTACCGGTTGAACACCCATGCGGCCAAACAGCTCGATCATGGTGGTGATGTCATGCAGGTGCGGCAGGTTGCAGATAGTGACTGCATCATCGGCCAACAGGGTGGCAGCAAGAATCGGCAACGCCGAATTCTTTGCCCCGGAAATACGTACTTCGCCGTCCAGTCGCTGGCCGCCGGTGATGAGCAGTTTGTCCATTAAAAGGTCTCTGTCTGCGCGCCCTCAGGCGCGGCTGGCCCACGCCTGGCGGGTAAAGAATTTCATAGTGACCGCATGAATGCGACCGTCAGTAATCGCGTCGTTAAGGACCGCGTAGATGGCTTGCTGGCGTTTGACCGGGGACAATGCAGCCACTTCATCACTAATGACAAACAGCTGAAAATTACAGCCTTCACCCTCCACTTCAACCTGGGTATTGGCTACCTGCTGTTCAATCAGTTGCTTTACTTCAGCGGCGTGCATATCAAGGATTCTCCTGTTGCTGGACGCTATCGGTCGCAGCGTGTTCGGCTAACCAGTCTTCCAGACCGCATACAGCGGCCATGCTTTGCAATTGTTGCGGCAACCCGCTGAACACCAGCTGAGCGCCTGCCGCTTCGGCGTTGCGTGCAGCGCTCAACAGCAAAGACAGCCCTACGCTGTTGGCATGCTCAACGCCGGACAGATCCACGCGGACCTGTTTACCGGCCTGAGATACTGAAGCACTCAATTGCGCTTGCAGCGCCTTGGCGTTGGCAAAGTCGATTTCACCCTGCAAGCGGATTACACTTTTATCGGCAATGAGTTGGGCGCTCACTCCTGGACCTCTTGCTCAATTTCGTCACGTGAAGCTTCGATGACAGAGCCCCAATCGGCGATGACCGCATCAAGATCATTGCGGTGCTCCTGCATGGCCTGGGCAAACAGGTCGCGGAATAGCAAACCAACGTTGAAGCCTTCGACAATCACGTTGCGAACTTTCCAATCTCCGTCAATTTTCACCATGGTGTAGGTTGCACGATAGCTCTGACCATCCGGTGTACGAATACTCATGTGCACGGCAGTACGATCCGGACCTTGCTGGTCGCGGTCACGCGGGGCATTCACGGTAATTTCACCACCTTTGAATTCCAGCAAGGCTGAACCGTAGAACTCGGCGATATTGCTCTTGAAGGACTCGATAAAGCGGTCAATTTGATCCTGCGAGGCATTGCGACTGTGACGAACGGTCATCACGCTGCGGGCGAAACCCTGATAATCCACAACCGGGTCCAATACATCATTCAGATCATTAACCAGCGCCGACGTGTTTTCACGATACTTGTCCCGGTTGTCATTCAACAGGGTCATGATCCGGTTGGCGGTGTCGTCGACCACTGCCTTTGCTTCTTGGGGACTGGCCTGCAGTGCTAATGGCAGCAGCAACAGGAGTGCCAGTGAATAATTGATCAGGCTACGCATGGGTATTCTCCGTTCAGTCTGAACTGACCGTGTTCATCAAGAACCGGCCGATCATTTCTTCCAGCACCAGGGCTGACTGTGTGTCGTAAATCTCATCGCCATCGCGGAGCACACCTTCCTCACCGCCAATCGACAAGCCGATATATTTCTCGCCCAACAAGCCAGCAGTCAGAATCGATGCACTGCTGTCACTCGGTACATTGTTGACCTCGCTGTTGATAGCCAGTTCAACCCGGCTGGCGAAGCGATCACGGTCATAGGTCACGCGCGACACCTGCCCGACGGTAACGCCGGACAGGGTGACCTTGGCGCGCGGCGTCAAGCCCGCAGCATTATCGAAATAAGCCACCACGGTGTAGGTATTGCCCGGCGCGCTCAGGGTCAGACCACTGACGCGCAGGGCCAGCACCAAAAGCGCCAACACCCCGATGAGGATGAAAACGCCAACTGTCAGTTCCAGAGTACGGGTACGCATATCAGTTTCCTTGCCTATCAGAACATCAAAGCCGTCAGGATAAAGTCCAGCCCGAGTACAGCCAGCGAGGCATAGACCACAGTACGTGTGGTTGCCCGGCTGATGCCCTCAGAGGTGGGTTCGCAGTCATAGCCCTGGAATACGGCGATCCAGGTAACGACAAAGGCAAATACCAACGCCTTGATCATGCCGTTCATTACATCGTGACCAAAGGCTACCGAGGCCTGCATGTTGCCCCAATAAGAACCGTCGTACACGCCCAGCCAATCTACTGCCACCATGGCGCCGCCCCAGATACCGACCACGCTGAACACGGCAGCCAACAGTGGCATGGAGATAAAACCAGCCCACAGGCGCGGGGCAATCACGTATTTCAGCGGATCAACACCAATCATCTCCAGGCTGGACAACTGCTCGGTAGCCTTCATCAAGCCAATTTCGGCAGTCAGCGCCGAGCCGGCACGGCCAGCAAACAGCAAGGCGGTTACTACCGGACCCAATTCACGCAAGATGGTTAAGGCGACCATCTGGCCAACGGCAGACTCAGAGCCAAAATCCACCAGGATATTATAGCCCTGCAGCGCCAGCACCATGCCGATGAACAAGCCGGAAACAATAATAATCGGCAGCGACAACACGCCCACTGAATAAAGCTGGCGGCACAGCAGGTGAAAACTGCTGCCATAGGATGAACGCCCAACCAGCGCATGCAGCAGAAAAACCCCGGAACGGCCAACGGCCGCCAGAACATCCAACCCCAAGCGCCCGAGAGACGCCAAACGATCAAGCATGGCACTCACGATGTGCGATCTCCCTTGAGCAGGTCGTCAATATAATTATCCGCCGGATAATGGAAAGGCACGGGGCCATCCGGCTCACCCTGCATAAACTGGCGAATGCGCGGGTTATCTGAATTCATCAACGCATCCGGCTCGCCTTCACCCAGCACTTGCCCGTCACCGACCACATAGATGTAATCAGCGATACTCGCGGTTTCCGCCAAATCATGCGAGACCACAATACTGGTCAGGTTCAGCGCATCATTGAGCAAACGAATCAGGCGCACCAGCACGCCCATGGAAATTGGGTCCTGGCCGACGAAGGGCTCGTCGTACATCATCAACTGCGGATCCAGGGCAATCGCCCGGGCCAGTGCCACACGGCGCTTCATACCGCCAGAGAGTTCGTCAGGCATCAGCTTCCAGGCGCCACGCAAACCAACCGCCTGAAGCTTAAGCATGACAATGTCACGGATCATGTCTTCTGGCAGGTCGGTATGGACGCGCAGCGGAAAGGCCACATTCTCGAATACGCTAAGATCGGTAAACAAGGCGCCGCTCTGGAACAGCATGCCCATGTGCTGACGCGCAGCAAAGAGTTCCTTGCGGCCCAGGTCAGGGATATTTTGCCCGTTGACCAACACCTCGCCGCGCTCAGGACGCAGCTGAGCACCAATCAAGCGCAAAAAAGTAGTCTTACCACAGCCGGAAGGACCCATAATACCCGTGACCTTGCCGCGTGGAATGCGAATAGTCACACCATCAAAAATCGTGTGCTGACCCCTTTTGAAGGTCACATCGTTCAGCTCTACGAGGTAATCGGTTGCATCGGTCATCGAACAGGGCTCTGAGTGCGGGTTGGCGTTACCCAAGTAACGAACGACGTAATATAACAGCTTGGCCGTCTACGCCCAAGCTGCACAGCTTGCAAGACATGACGGCAGGATGAGAAAACCCCGATTACTGGGTATACTGCCCGGCACATAGCTTCAGAAAGCGAGCACCATGCCGACACCAACAGCCGATTTCGATTTCATTGCTTCCGCCCGGCGTACCATAGGCCTGGAACGGGATGCCGTGGACAGCCTGCTGAGCCGCCTTGATGTTACCTTTGAGCGCGCCTGCCAGACCCTGCTCGATTGCCGTGGACGAATCATTGTTACCGGCATGGGCAAATCCGGACATATCGGCAACAAGCTGGCCGCGACCCTGGCCAGCACCGGCTCCCCAGCCTTTTTTGTGCATCCGGGTGAAGCCAGCCATGGTGACATGGGCATGATTACCCGTGATGACGTGGTTATTGCGCTATCCAACTCGGGCAACACCAATGAAGTGGTCACCTTGCTACCGCTGCTCAAGCGCCTCGGCGTGCCGCTGATCAGCCTGACCGGCAGTGCGGAGTCAACCCTGGCCAAAGCTGCTGTCGCCAATCTGGATACCGGTGTCGCGCAGGAAGCCTGCCCGCTGAACCTTGCCCCCACATCAAGCACCACCACGGCGCTGGTCATGAGCGATGCGCTGGCCATTGCCTTGCTGGAAGCACGTGGCTTCAGTGCTGAAGATTTCGCTTTTTCCCATCCCGGCGGCAGCCTGGGCCGCCGCCTGCTCTTGCTGGTGGATGACATCATGCATGCAGGTGAACGCATGCCCTTGGTGAGCACCGATACCTCGTTACGTGACGCGCTGCTGGAAATGACCCGCAAAGGCCTCGGCTTGACCGGTATTCTTGCGGCCGATGGCAGCCTGGCAGGCATCTTTACTGACGGCGACCTGCGCCGCACGCTCGACCAGGCGGTGGATATTCATCAGGCCAGGATCGACAGCGTAATGACACCGCGGTGCAAGACCGTTCGCCAAGGGGCGCTCGCCGCAGAAGCGCTGAAAATCATGGATGACGGCAAGATCAACGGATTATTTGTGGTCGACCCTTCCGGCAACCCAGTGGGCGCCCTGAATATGCATGACCTGTTACGCGCGGGGGTGGTATGAACCAGACCCAGTTGCAGCAACGTGCAGCCGCCATTCGCCTGGCGATTTTTGATGTGGATGGCGTATTGACTGATGGCCGCCTGTATTTCATGCCGGACGGTACCGAATTCAAATCGTTCAACACCCTGGATGGTCACGGCATCAAAATGCTGATCAACAGCGGTGTCGAGGTGGCCATTATCAGCGGGCGCAAATCCCCGCTGGTTGAGCGTCGTGCTGCCAACCTGGGTATCAAACACCTGATTCAGGGCCGCGAAGACAAACTGAACGCCCTGGCCGAGTTGCGCGAAAGCATCCAGGTCGAACTGAATGAAGTCGCCTTTCTGGGCGATGATCTGCCCGACTTACCCGTCATGCGGCGGGTCGGGCTGGGCATGGCTGTCGCCACTGCCGACGCCTTTGTCCGCGAACATGCACACGGCGTCACTCAAGCCAGTGGCGGCGCGGGCGCCGCGCGCGAATTCTGTGAGTTCATCATGCGCGCCCAGGGCACCCTTGATGCGGCACAGGCGGACTACCTGTGATACTGCGTATTCCTCGTTATCTTATTACCGGGGTCGTTGGCGGGCTGATTCTTGCGCTCGCGCTGGCGGTTGGTTACTGGAACATCCGGCCGGCCAGTTTTATTGCTGACCCGTTGATCACTGAGCCCGATCAGCCCGACTTTATTATCGGCCCAGCATGGACCATCATGCGCAATGACAACGGTGAGCCTAGTTATCGACTGACCAGCGTGCGAACCACTCATAACGTCAATACGGGCCAGAGCCGCCTGAGCCAACCGGAACTTATGCTCTTCCGCCCGCAGCCTGAGCCACCGTGGGAGGTACAGGCCGCCAGCGCATTGGTCAGTGCCAATGGCGATCAGGTCGAGCTCACTGATGACGTAGTGATCGAACAGACACTCCCGGGCGGTCAGCAACGTCGATTGTTGACCGACGCGCTGACCTTGCACCCGCAGCGTGATTATGCGGAAACCGCCGAGGACGTTAGAATTGAATATGAAATGGGTGTAACCACCGCCCGCGGCATGCAGATTTTTCTTAATGACAGCCGCATCGAGCTGCTGTCCACGGTACGAGGCCGACATGAGGTCGATTAACTCTTTGCTACTGGCAGCCTGTCTGCTGGCCAGTCCGATAGCGCTGGCCGTTGACACCCAGCAGCCCATCAATATTCAGGCCGATAGCGCCACCCTGGACGACGCACGCAATAATGCTGTCTACCGTGGCGATGTGATTGTCACCCAGGGCAGCATGCGCCTGACTGGCAACCAGGTAACCCTGACGATGAATGCCGATGGCGATATCAACAAACTGGTCTCCACGGGTAGCCCGGCCACCTGGCGGCAAGACCCTGCCAGCGGTCGCGGCCAGATCAACGCGCGCGCGCAAACCATTGAATATCATGCTGAAGCCCAGCGCGTGGTACTGATCGAACGGGGCCACCTGGATCAAGCCGGCGACACCTTCAGCGGCGACCTGATCACCTATGACATCAATCGCCGCGTTGTTGATGCCGGCCGGCGCGAGGGTGAGGCCGGTAGTGGTCAACGTATCGAAATCACTATTCAGCCGCGCAATCGCGGTGGCGACAACTAATTATGTCTACTCTTGAAGCTCAGCATCTTGCCAAGGCCTACAAGGGCCGTCAGGTCGTACGTGATGCCTCGGTGGCTATCAGCAGCGGCGAAGTGGTTGGCCTGTTGGGCCCCAATGGCGCGGGCAAGACCACTTGCTTTTATATGGTGGTCGGCCTGGTCAAGGCCGATGAAGGCAAAGTCAGTATTGATGGCAAGAATATTACCGCCCTGCCCATGCATGGCCGGGCACGTGCCGGCA
>REBY01000073.1 GCA_007692485.1 Pseudomonadaceae bacterium
AAAAATCCCGCAACCGTGACCGGCTGCGGGATTTTTTTACTGCGGTTTACTGCCAGGCTGGCTTCAGTCAGCAATTTTGACCAATTGCTTGCCGAAGTTCTTGCCTTTGAGCATACCTTTAAAGGCTTCCGGGGCGTTTTCCAGGCCTTCGGCGATGGTTTCACTGTACTTCAGCTTGCCGCTGGCGACCTGTTCGGCGAGCAGGGCGGTGGTTTCCTGGTGCTGGTCTTGCCATTCGGTGACCAGGAAGAAACGGTGCTCGGGTTTCGGGTCGAGCTTGCCGAAGATGTGGAACGGGGTTTCCACTTTGCTCTGGTCTTCTGCGTTGTAGGCAGACACGTAGCCACAGATAGGTACGCGGGCGCCGGGGTTGATCAGCTTGGCAACGGCGCGGGCGACATCGCCACCGACGTTTTCAAAGTACACGTCGATGCCTTTCGGGCAGGCAGCGGCCAGGTCGGCGTCGAGGTTGCCGGCCTTGTAATCGATGCAGGCATCAAAGCCCAGCTCATCAACGACGTATTTGCACTTCTCCGGGCCACCGGCGATGCCGACGACGTGGCAGCCGAGTTGCTTGGCTGTTTGGCCCACTACGGTGCCGACCGGGCCGGATGCGGCAGCGACGACAACGGTTTCACCGGCTTTCGGCTTACCAACGTGGACCAGGCCATGATAGCCGGTACGGCCAGGCATGCCGGCCACACCCAGGTAGGTTTGCAGCGGCGCACCAACATCCTTGATCTTGTACACCATCTCGGCGTTACCGGGGATGATGCAGTATTCCTGCCAGCCGGAGTACACGGTGACCAGGTCGCCAACTTTGTAGTTATCCGACTTGGATTCCGCCACGCGGCCAACGCTTTCGCCGACAATGGTTGCGCCGATTTCGATCGGATCCATGTAGCCTTTGCTGTCGTTCATGCGCGGGCGCATGTAGGGGTCAAGTGACAGCCAGAGAATCTGCAGCAGGACTTCGCCGTCTTTGATCTCGCGAACCGGTTCTTCGACCAGTTTCAGGTCGCCGTCTTGCAGCTCGCCCTGTGGGCGTTGGTTAAGCACGATCTTGCGGTTGGTATATTGGCTCATAGGTACCTCATTCGTGATGTGGCGGCGGGGCCGCGCGGTGTCGATGAACATGGCCGCAGCCATGGAAACCTGTCGATGGTAAACCAGTCGCCGCGCTATGCCGCGCTTATTCACCAGTGTGATTGCATGCTAGCAGGCGCAGCGAAATCTCTTTGTCAGCGCCATTGGTATTCCAGGCTCAGGCCGGCCAGCCAGTTGCGCTCGGGGGCGGGCTCGTAATAGCGCCCGCCGGGGCCGTTGATGATGAGTGAGCTGATGTATTCGCGGTCGCCGATATTATTGACGCGCACAAAGGGTTCCAGGTTCAGGTTGCCAATGCCGTGGCGGTAGCTGGCGTGCCAGTTGAATACGGCATAGCCAGCGGCGGAGTCGGCGTTGGCATCATTGGCATAGCGTTGGCTCAGGCCCTGGGCTTCCAGTGCGGTACGCCAGTTGCTGTTGGGCACGTCCCAGGCCAGTTCGCTGAACAGACTGTGACGTGGCACGCCGGGCAGGCGGTTGCCGGAAAAGTCATCGCCTTCGCTCTGGTAACGGTCAAAGCGCGCTTGCACATAGGTATAGGCGGCATAAAAACTCAGACCGTGATCAAAGCCTTGAGCCAGGCTGAGTTCGACCCCGCGCCGGGTGGACTCGGCGGCGTTGGTAAAGGTGCTGCGGCCGGTTACCTCCTGATTCGGTCCGGTAACGATTTCATCCTTGACCCGGGTGTCGAACAGGGCGGCGGTTACCTCGGTCTGCTGCTGGCGCAGCCGCAGACCGAGTTCACGGTTGAATGAGCGTGAGGCACCCAGATCGAGGTTCAGCCCGCTGCCGCTTGGCCGGTAGGCCAGCTCCTGCGCGGTGGGGGTTTCAAAGCCCTGGCCGATGGCGGCATAGACGCTCAGTGCCGGGGTCCATTGGTAGCTTAGGCCAAGGGCTGGGTTGGTCTGGCTGAAGCGGCTGCTACCGCTGTCATCACTGCCATCTTGCAGATAGTCATCATCCGAGCTGAAGCGCACCTGGCTATGCCGCATACCGGCGGTCAGGGTCCAGTCGGGGTGCAGGGTCCAGGTGGAAATCAGGTAGGCATCGCGGCCCTGCACCCGGTTGAATTCATCCCGTTGCAGGCTGCCTTTGCGGCCTTGTTCGTTGACGAACCCGCGGCGCTCTTCACCCTGATAATCCCAGGTCAGGCCGGCGGCCAGTTCGACCGGCAAGCCAAAGGCGACGGTCTGGCGTTGCCAGCCGAGTTCGGCACCGCCAAAGCGGCGGTCCAGCTCGATAACGCCGCCACCGGCAAATTGCCCGCTACCGGGAAACGCCAGGTATTGCTGCACGTCACGGGTGCCGCCATACACCATCACCGTGATTTCATCGGCATTACTCAGCTGGCGCTGATAGTTCAGGCCGCCTTGCTGGTGGCGCACGCTTTTACGCGTGTTGAAGGTTTGGCTGCCGGCAACGGCCTGGCGGCGGTCTTCACGGACCTGATCGGCGGTCAGGCCGAGCGGGTCCTGGGTGTCGGGTTGGTCGAGGGCGTTGAACAGCAGGGTCAGGCTGGAGACATCGTCGATATCGAAGCCCAGGCGCAGGCTGCCGGTATCGCGGCGGGTATCGCTGTGGTCGCGGTAGCCATCGGTTTCCAGCCGCGCCAGGCTGGCCTGGATATTCAGGCCATCGTGCTGGGCGCCATAGCGCAGGCGTGAACGCCAAAGGCCGTCACTGCCGACGGCGCTGCGGTTCTCCAGCGTCGGATAAAACGGGCCTTCGCCACTGAAACCTTGAATCACCCCGCCGGAGGCATTGCCATAGAGCGCTGCCAGTGGGCCACGCAGCACGTCGATGCGGTCCAGCGTATCCAGGTCAAACAAAGCTGGCTGGCCCTGGCCGTCCGGCATGGTCAGGGGAATGCCATCCTGTACCAGGCGCACGCCACGCACGCCGAACTGGGCGCGCGAACCAAAACCGCGCGAGGATATCTGCAAGTCCTGTGCGTAGTTCTCGCGGTTCAGGGCGATAACCCCGGGTACCCGTTGCAGGCTTTCCGACAGGTTGGCACCCAGGGCGTTAGGTTGCAGTTGCGTGCCGCTGACCGAGTCGCGGGTCAGCGGCAGGCGGGCGTCGGCCTCGCTTTGCTGACTGCCGAGCACCACTTGGGTGGGCAGGCTGAGGGGCGAGCTGTCGGCATGGGTAAACTGGCTAGCTGTCAGGCAGGCCAGGGACAGGGGAAGCAGGAGCGGTTTTCTCATCAGGTGGCCTTGTCGGTGTTCTGTTCGGCGAGATAGCTGTCTTTCAGGCGGACGTAGTTGGCGGCGGTGTAGGTAAAGAATTCCCGTTCGCTGGCTTTCAGTTCGCGTACCTGACGCGCGGGGCTGCCCATATACAGATAGCCGCTGGCGAGGATCTTGCCGGCGGGCACCAGGCTGCCGGCGCCAATGATGACGTCATCTTCCACCACGGCGCCGTCCATAACGATGCTACCCATGCCAATCAACACGCGATTGCCGATGCTGCAGCCGTGCAGCAACACTTTGTGACCAATGGTCACCTCGTCGCCTATGGTCAAGGGGAAGCCGTCCGGGTTGAATGGTCCGGCGTGGGTGATGTGTAGCACACTGCCGTCCTGCACACTGGTGCGCGCGCCGATGCGAATGCGGTGCATGTCGCCACGAATCACGGTTAGCGGCCAGACCGAGCAGTCGTCACCGAGGGTTACGTCGCCGAGCACCACAGCGCTCTCGTCGACCATGACGCGTTCGCCGAGTTGCGGTTGCTGACCGCCGTAGGGTCGAATGTGCATTGTTGTCACCTTGAAATTTGCCGGTGTGGCGCCACATCTATGGGATAATGCCGCACCGCGGTTAATGTGCCGGCCATTGTAGCCAACCGGCGACTGCTGACCAGATACCAGGATATGCCCATGAGTAACAATCCGCTGTTGCAACCCTACGACTTGCCCCCCTTTCAGGCCATTCGCCCCGAACATGTTCAACCCGCCGTTGAGCAGGTGCTGGCAGACAACCGGGCGCAACTGGCCGCTTTGTTGCAGTCGCCGCCCGCGCAGTGGGACTGGGCCAGCCTGATGGAGCCACTGGACGAGATGGGCGAGCGTTTGACCCGCGCCTTTGCCCCGGCCAGTCACATGAACGCGGTAGTCAACAGCCCGGAAATGCGCGCGGCCTATGATGCGTGCTTGCCGCTGCTCAGCGAGTACTCCACCGAGATGGGGCAGCATGCCGAGCTCTATGCCGCCTATCAGCAACTGGCCGAAGGCGTCAGCTTTGACCGCCTGGACCAGGCGCAAAAGACCATCATCGAACATGCCCTGCGTGAGTTCCGATTGTCCGGGATTGCCCTGCCGCCGGCTCAGCAAAAACGTTACGGCGAGTTGCAGAGCCGCTTGTCCACGCTGCAAAGCCAGTTCTCCAACCAGTTGCTGGATGCGACCCAGGCCTGGACCAAGCTGATTACCGATGTTGCCCAGCTCGACGGCTTGCCCGAGTCAGCCTTGGCCCAGGCGGCGGAAGCGGCCAAGGCGCGCGAGCTGGATGGCTGGCTGATAACCCTGGATTTCCCCAGCTATTACGCGGTGATGACTTACGCGCATGACCGTGCCCTGCGTGAAGAGCTGTATACCGCTTACAGCACGCGGGCCTCGGACCAGGGGCCGCAGGCCGGGCAGAATGATAACGGCCCGCTAATGGTAGAGATTCTGCAGCTGCGCCAGGAGCTGGCTGAGCTGTTGGGCTTTGCCAATTATGCCGAGCTGTCGCTGGCGACCAAGATGGCTGACAGCACCGACCAGGTGTTGGGCTTTCTGCGTGATCTGGCTGCGCGCAGCCGCCCGCATGCGGAAAAGGATCTGGCTGACTTGCGCGCCTTTGCCGCCGAGCAAGGCTGTGATGATCTGCAAAGCTGGGATATGGGCTATTACGCCGAACAGCTGCGCCAGCACCGTTATGACCTGTCGCAGGAAGAACTGCGCCCCTACTTCCCGGTTGATCGGGTGATTGCCGGTATGTTTGCCGTGGTTGAGCGGTTGTATGGCATTGAGCTGCGTGAAGTCGCTGAGTTTGAGCGCTGGCATCCGGATGCGCGCCTGTTTGAAGTGCTGGAAGAGGGGGAAGTGATTGGTCGTTTCTTCCTTGATCTGTATGCCCGCAGCAACAAGCGCGGCGGTGCCTGGATGGACGGTTGCCGTGATCGCCGCCGCCTGCCCAATGGTGAGCTGCAGCGCCCGATTGCCTATCTGGTGGGCAACTTTACCCCGGCTTCCGGTGGTAAGCCGGCGCTACTGACCCATGATGAAGTGACTACCCTGTTCCACGAGTTTGGCCATGGCCTGCATCATTTACTGACTCGGGTCGACTATCCGGCAGCTTCAGGGATCAATGGCGTGGCCTGGGATGCGGTCGAGCTACCCAGTCAGTTTATGGAAAACTGGTGCTGGGAGCCGGAAGGGCTGGCGCTGATTTCCGGCCATTACGAAACCGGTGAGCCACTGCCGCAGGATCTGCTCGACAAGATGTTGGCAGCGAAGAACTTCCAGTCCGGCCTGGGCATGCTGCGCCAGATCGAGTTTTCCCTGTTTGACTTTGAGCTGCATGCCCGCCGTCAACCGGATCGTAGCGTGCAGCAGGTGCTGGATGCGGTGCGTGAGGAAGTGGCGGTGTTTATCCCGCCGGCCTTCAACCGCTTCCAGAATGGTTTCGGGCATATCTTTGCCGGCGGCTATGCGGCGGGGTACTACTCCTACAAATGGGCCGAAGTGCTGTCCGCTGATGCGTTCTCGCGGTTTGAGGAAGAGGGTGTATTCAACGCTGCCACCGGTCAGGCCTTCCGCGACAGCGTGCTGGCGCAGGGTGGCAGCAAGGAGCCGATGGCCTTGTTCGTCGAGTTCCGTGGCCGCGAGCCGAGTGTCGATGCGCTGTTACGCCACAGCGGTCTGCTGACCGGAGAGGCCGCATGAGTGAACCGGTAAAGCGCTTTATCGCCGGCGCGGTCTGCCCGGCCTGTAGCGCCATGGATACTATTCGTATGTTCGAACTGGATGGCCTGCCGCAGCGCGACTGTGTCGCCTGCGGCTATGCCGACAGCCTGGATATTCGTGGCAACGTGGTGCCGAAAGAAATTCCTACCCGGGTGAACAAGCCCAAAGCTGCCAAACCGGCTGCCCAGGCGCAAACGGTGCAGTTCTTTCCCAATCCCAAGCTGAAGAAAAAACGCCCCGATTAAGGGGCGCGTTGGGTTTGCATGACGCCAGTCGCGAACTGCGCTGGCGTCTGCTCAGCCAGGTTACGGCGTTTGTGGCGGCTCGGTAATCGATGCTGCGACCGACGGCGCTGACGATTTGCTGGCCAGCTTCTCTACGTTCATGGCAATCGATAGGATCAGGATCAGGCTTTCCTTGAAAAAGGACATCAGGATCACGGCGAAGTAGAAGTACAGCACGACGCCAATTGCGCTGCCGATGCCGCTGAAGAAGCCGACACTGAACATCACCCCAAACAGCGTGATCACAGCCACGACGACGCCAACGAACCAGGACAGGAAAATCAGCCCGTCCCAGGCGCTACGAATCCAGTCAAAAACCGGAAATTCTGATTGGCTGCTAGTGTCGTTAGGGTTGCTAGCGGCCTGGCGGCGCTCGGCCAGACGCAAGGCCGCCCCTTTCCAGATTGACCAGGGGATGGTGAAAAACCGCAGTATGCAGACGATCAGGGCTTGCAGAATGGCGGGGACAATTTTTTCTTGCAGTTGAGACATTACAGCTCCTTGCTTGTTGGTGTCGTACTTCAATGTGTTGGCGCCGGCATTATGACAGCATTCTGCCGGCAAGGGTGAGCGCACCACTTCCGCTCGGTTGAAGCCACAGCAGCAATGGCCTGATCTTACCGGTTGTCTGAACGACTGCCCGTTTCACTCGGGATTGATCTGGGTCAGGTGTTTGTCACCAGGGCAGGCCTATGCTCGAAGGGTGCGCCAGGCACTGCTTTGTCTCTTTGGCGCACCACAGGCCGTGCCCTGACTCGGGTGGCCTGCGCTGAGACGCCATGGAGAAAGGAGCACCCTGATGGCTGACGACAGCACTCCCGCAGAACATCTTGAAGAAGACCTGACCAGCCGTTTTCCGACGGCCTATACCATTCTGTTTTTGCTCATCATTCTGGTTGCGGCACTGACCTGGATTATTCCCGCAGGCCAGTATGAGAGGGTAATGAATGATGAAATCGGCCGCGAAGTGGCTGTGCCTGGCACCTTCGAGCTGGTCGAGCCCAACCCGCAGGGCATTGTCGAGGTATTGATGGCGCCAACGGCGGGTTTTTATGACCCGGACAGTTATGTAGCCAATGCTATCGACGTTGCGCTCTTTGTGTTGTTTTTGGGCGGCTTTCTCGGCGTGGTGAATGCCACCGGGGCTATTGATACCGGGATACGCAGCGCCATGCATCGCCTGGAGGGGAGAGAGATCTGGATGATTCCGATCCTTATGGTGCTCTTTGCCTTGGGCGGCACGACCTACGGCATGGCCGAGGAGACCCTGGCGTTTTACGCCATTCTTATTCCGATCATTATTGCGGCGGGCTATGACTCGATCACCGGTGTAGCCATTATTCTGATCGGGGCCGGTATCGGGGTGCTGGGTTCGACCATCAACCCGTTTGCCACCGTGATTGCCTCCAATGCTGCGGGAATACCCTTTACCGACGGCATGGTGATGCGCCTGGTGTTGTTGATTGGCGGCTTGCTGATCTGCTGCGCCTACGTGATGCGTTATGCCAAGCGGGTGAAGGATGACCCATCCCGCTCCATTGTGGCGCGTCAGCGTGAAGCCCATCGCAAGTTGTTCTTGCAGGGCCATGATGAGCTGAAAGACGTGGGCCTGACGCTGACCCAGAAGCTGGTGCTGGTGATCTTCGGTATGACCTTTGTGGTCATGGTCTGGGGGGTGTCTACCCAGGACTGGTGGATGGCCAGTATGGGCTCGCTGTTCCTGGCCGCAGCTATTGTGGTGGGCCTGGTGGGTCGGCTTGGTGAAAAACGCCTGACCGGCAGTTTCGTTGATGGCGCGCGTGATTTGCTCGGTGTTGCCCTGGTGGTCGGTTTGGCCCGGGGCATCGTGGTCATCATGGAACAGGGCATGATCGCTGATTCCATCCTGCACAGCGCCGAGATGACGCTGGGCGGCCTACCGCCCTTGGGCTTTATCAACCTGATCTTCTGGATTGAAGTGGGCATGAGCTTTTTCGTGCCGTCTTCATCCGGCCTCGCGGTACTCTCGATGCCGATCCTGGCGCCGCTGGCAGACTTTGCCAATGTTGACCGCGACCTGGTGGTAACCGCTTATCAATCGGCCAATGGCCTGGTGAACCTGATCAACCCCACTTTTGCGGTGGTGATCGGTGGCCTGGCGATCGGACGCATTGCCTATGATCGGTGGTTGGTCTTTATCTGGCCCTTGCTGCTGATTCTGGCCATTTTCATCACCCTGGTAATCAGCGTCGGTGCTTTTTTATAAGCACCGGCACAAGGAGATAAACATGACTGAACATACTCTTGGCGTGCACTCGGAAACCGGGGTGCTGCGCCAGGTTATCGTTTGCCGCCCAGGCCTGGCCCATCGCCGGTTGACCCCCAGTAATTGCGACGCACTGTTATTTGATGACGTGTTCTGGGTCAAGCAGGCGCAGAAAGACCACGACGTATTTGCCGGCTTGATGCGCGCCCGTGGGGTGGAAGTGCTGGACGTCAACGAGCTGCTGGCTGAAACCCTGGATATCAGCAAGGCCCGCGCCTGGATTCTGGATAACCGGATCAACTGGAATCATATTGGCGTGGGCATGATTTCTGACCTGCGTGCCTGGATGGATGAGCTGCCAGGCCAGCGGCTGGCGGAGTTTTTGATTGGTGGGCTGCAGGTCAATGATCTGCCCTTTGACCCAACGGGGTTGTTCGGCAACCACTTAGGGCCTTATGGCTTTGTGTTGCCGCCGCTACCCAACTTTCTGTTTACCCGTGACAACAGTGCCTGGATTTACGGTGGCGTGACCTTGAACCCGATGTTCTGGGCGGCACGCAAGCCGGAAACCCTGTTGATGGCAGGGATCTACCAGTTTCATCCGACATTTGCCGGCAAGGTTGAGGTGCTCTGGGGTGATCCGCTCAAGGATCAGGGCCTGGCTACTCTGGAAGGCGGCGACATCATGCCGGTCGGTAACGGAGCGGTATTGGTGGGCATGGGTGAGCGCACATCGCCGCAAGCGATTGGCCAGTTGGCTGCCGCCCTGTTCGAGCGCGGCACCGTCGACCGGGTAGTAGCTTGCCAGATCCCGAAGACGCGTTCGGCCATGCACCTGGACACGATTTTCACCTTCTGCGGCGGCAATGTGGTGACCAGCTTCACGGAAATGGCCGACCAGATGGTCTGTTATGACCTGCGCCCTGGCAAGGGCAGCAAACATCTCACATTCAGCCAGGATCCGCGGCCGATGTTTGATGTGGTGGCTGACGTGCTGGGTTATGACGCGCTGACCGTGGTGCCCACGGGTGGCGACAACCCTGCCGAGCGCGAACGTGAACAATGGAACGACGGCAACAATGTGCTGGCGCTGAGCCCGGGCGTGGTCATTGGTTACGACCGCAATGACGATACCAACGCTGCTCTGGAAGCGGCGGGCATTGAAGTGCTCAAGGTCCCTGGCGCAGAGCTGGGCCGAGGTCGCGGTGGCGGGCGTTGTATGAGTTGCCCGACTATCCGCGACGCAATTTGATCAGCAAGGATCTATACCATGGCGTTCAACCTGAAAAACCGGCACTTTCTCACCCTGCGTGATTTCACGCCGCGGGAAATTGCCTTTTTGCTCAAGCTGGCGGCTGACCTGAAAACCGCCAAATATGCCGGCACCGAAATGCCGTTATTGCAGGGCAAGGATATTGCCCTGATTTTCGAAAAGGACTCGACCCGTACCCGGGTCGGTTTTGAAGTGGCGGCCTTTGATCAGGGCGCGCGGGTCACCTACCTCGGCCCGACCGGCACTCATATCGGCCATAAAGAGTCGGTCAAGGATACTGCGCGGGTACTTGGCCGGGTGTATGACGCTATCGAGTACCGCGGCTTTGGGCAGAATATTGTGGAAGAGCTGGCTGAGCATGCCGGGGTACCGGTCTATAACGGCTTGACCAATGAATTCCACCCTACCCAGATTCTGGCCGATTTTCTGACCATGCAGGAAAACACCGAAAAACCGCTGCGCGATGTGGCGTATGTGTTTATCGGTGATGCCGCTAACAATATGGGCGACAGCCTGCTGATCGGCGGTGCCAAGATGGGCATGGATGTGCGTCTGTGTGCGCCCGAGGCCTGCTGGCCGCATGCCGATATCCAGCAGGAGGCGCAGACCATTGCTGAAAGCACTGGCGCGCGCATCACCATTACCGAGGATATCGATACGGCGGTGGCCGGCGTTGATTTTGTCTATACCGATGTTTGGGTGTCGATGGGCGAGCCGGAAGAAAAATGGGCTGAGCGCATCAAGCTACTGCTGCCCTATCAAGTGAATGCGGCGCTGATGGCCAAGACGGGTAATCCGCGGGTGCGTTTTATGCACTGCCTGCCAGCCTTCCACAATACGGATACCGCCGTGGGTCGGGAGATGCAGGAGAAGTTCGGCATTGCTGCCATGGAAGTCACCGATGAGGTGTTCGAGAGCCCGGCCTCGATCGTTTTTGACCAGGCGGAGAACCGTATGCACACCATCAAGGCGGTCCTTGTCGCCACTTTGGGAGCCTGAGGTGCTGGTCGTCGCCGCACTGGGCGGTAATGCCTTGCTGAAACGTGGGGAGCCGCTGACCGCGAGTAACCAGCGGGCCAATGTGCAGATTGCAGCCAAGTCATTGGCCGCCATTGTCCGGGCTGGGCACGATCTGGTGGTTACCCACGGCAACGGCCCGCAGGTCGGGCTGCTGGCGTTACAAGGGGCGGCCTACAAGCCGGATGAAGCTTATCCGCTGGATGTGCTGGGGGCGGAAACCGAAGGCATGATCGGTTACATCATCGAACAGGAGCTGGAAAACGCGCTCAACCATGACCGGCCGGTAGCGACCCTGCTGACCCAGGTGGTTGTCGACCAGCATGATCCCGCCTTTGCCAAACCAACCAAGTTTGTTGGGCCGGTGTATACGCGGGAGGAGGCTGAAACACGGGCCAAGGCGGCAGGCTGGCACATCGCCCAGGACGGTGAGCAGTGGCGGCGGGTGGTGCCGTCACCGAAACCGCTGGAAATTCCGGACATGCGGGTGATTCGCCTGTTATTGGACAAGGGCGTGGTTGTTATCTGTGCTGGCGGTGGCGGGATTCCCGTGCTGCGGCGTGAGGATGGCGGCATGGTGGGCGTGGAGGCGGTGATCGACAAGGATGCTGCCAGCGCATTGTTGGCCCTGGAGCTCAACGCTGATGCCCTGCTGTTACTGACTGACGTGGATGCTATTTACCGTGATTTTGGTACTGACCACGCCGCTGCGATCAAGCGCCTGACGGTGCCGCAGGCCCGAGGTCTGGACCTGCCGGCCGGGTCGATGGGGCCGAAGCTGACGGCTGCTGCTGATTTTGCTACCGCAGGCGGGCTGAGTGGCATTGGTCGGTTGGAAGATGCGCTGGCCATCCTGGATGGCCAGGCAGGTACTTGTGTGTGTAACTAAACAGTGGCCAGGCGGATATCCATCCCCAACCGGCTCGACAGGCAAGGCCACTGATCCCAGAGCTGTTGGCGTTGGCTGGCATCCATGCGGTCAAGATGTCGCTGGAAGTCTGCGCTGGTAAACAGGCTGGCCGGCAACAGGCCGTTGACGGCTTCTTCAACGGCTGAATCCAGCTGATTGGCAAAGGGCTCGCCGAGCAGGTGGTGCACGATCAGGTTGGCGCGGGTGGTATCCAGCGGTATCAGGGGCACGCCGCCGTGGCTGGCATAGCGATCATTGACCTCCTCAACCAGGCGGTGCGCCAGGTAGGCTTCGTCCAGCAGAGCCAGCATGCCATGGTGCTCGGCGGGTAATTCCGGCGGCTGCAGGAAAAAATCTGCAGCCACTCTGAGTACTGGTAGCAACAAAGGCTCAAGGTTGGCCTGGCGCGCAACACTTTGCGCGGCTTCCAGTACGTCAGGTACTTCCTGAATGTAAGCCTCAACAAAATGCAGCAGCCCATCGGCCCCATCGGCCGGGGGAGAGATGCTGCTGTGCAGGTGCGGCAATCGCTCAGCCAGCCATTGGTGTAGGAGGTTGTGCTGGTCCTGTTGCTGGACACGCTGCACGCTATCGCGCAAGGCAGTGATATTCATGGGGCAGACTCCGTAGTCGCAGACATCGAGCGGCGACCATGGCGGTTGATTGGCAAAGTGTTGGTGTCATTATCTGACTCAGAATCTAGCAGACAATTCTGTAAATGCTAGCAGGGAGACAGTATAGCCAGTGATTGCCTCGAAGCTGAGCCATAAATCAGCCTTGATCACTGAGAGCTCTCTGAATCAGGCTTGTCCGGTAATATTCTTTAGCAGAATATGATTTTGTGCGTCTTGACATTGATCAAAAAAAGCAAATTTTACGTTGCGATGTGACGGCTGCGGACTATACTCGATGTGTCTGGTCGCTTTTTGGGGGCGGTCTGTGGACCGGAACGACCGGGAATCCGGCTTTGCCGTATCTCTCGATCCTTTGCAGCGCAAAGGCATTTGCCTGCACGCCCGCCTACCAGCACGAATAACAACAATAGTATGGGGAACCGGGAATGTTGCGATTAGCAAGTACCTGGCTGGTGGCCCTGAGTACGCTCATGGCCAGTGCAGCGGCCAGTGCCGAATGGGGATTCAATATGACGCGAGGGGTGACTGAAATCAGCCGCTCGGTCTACAGCCTACACATGACGATCTTCTGGATCTGCGTGGTCATCGGCGTCATCGTCTTTAGCGTGATGTTCTATTCGATGTTTGCGCATCGAAAATCCAAAGGCGCTGTTCCATCCAAGTTTCATGAGCACTTGGGGCTTGAAATCCTCTGGACCGTGATTCCTCTGTTGATTCTGATTGGCATGGCCGTTCCGGCCACCAAAGTGCTGATCAAGATCTATGACACACAAGACGCTGATATGGACGTGTTGATCACGGGTTATCAGTGGCGCTGGGGTTATGAATACCTCGGTGAAGATGTCAGCTTCATGAGCAATCTGAGCACCTCATCGGAAGAGATCTACAACCAGGTCGAGAAGGGCGAAAATTATTTGCTTGAGGTTGATAACCCCCTGGTGCTTCCTATCGGTCAAAAAGTCCGTTTCCTGATTACTGCTGCTGACGTTATTCACTCTTGGTGGGTACCGGCTTTTGCGGTGAAGAAAGACGCTATTCCCGGGTTTATTAATGAAGCCTGGACGCGCATCGACGAGCCGGGCATCTACCGCGGGCAATGTGCTGAGCTCTGCGGTATTGATCATGCCTACATGCCGATTGTTGTGATTGCCAAAGAGCAGGAAGATTACGACGCCTGGCTGGCCGAGCAGAAAGAAGCGGCGGCGCTGGAGCGTGAGCTGGCCTCCAGAGAGTGGACCTTGCCGGAATTGATGGAGCGTGGCGAGCGTGTTTACGCCTCTGCCTGCGCGTCCTGTCACCAGGTGAATGGTGAGGGCCTGCCGCCGACCTTCCCGTCGTTGGTAGGTACCGAGATGATGCTCAATGATATTGAGGGTCATATCGACGTGGTGGTCAACGGGGTGCGTGGTACCTCTATGGCGGCCTTTGGCAATCAATTGTCTGAAGTCGAAATCGCAGCCGTCATCACTTACGAGCGTAATGCTTGGGGTAATGACACCGGGGACATTATTACCCCACTGCAGATTCTCGAATTCAAACAGGCCCAGGAATAGGAGACCCGTCATGAGCACAGTGATTGATCACCATCACGATGATCATGCGCACGGTCCTGCCAAGGGCCTGTCGCGCTGGTTGTTGACGACCAACCACAAAGATATCGGTACGATGTACTTGTGGTTCAGTTTTGCCATGTTCCTGATCGGTGGCTGCATGGCCATGGTCATTCGAGCCGAGCTGTTCCAGCCCGGTCTGCAACTGGTTGACCCCAACTTCTTCAACCAGATGACCACCATGCACGGCCTGATCATGGTCTTTGGTGCGGTTATGCCGGCCTTTGTCGGGCTGGCCAACTGGATGATTCCGATGATGATCGGGGCGCCGGATATGGCCTTGCCACGCATGAACAACTTCAGCTTCTGGCTGCTGCCGGTCGCCTTTGGCTTGCTGCTGTCGACGTTGTTCATGGCAGGCGGTGGACCGAACTTCGGCTGGACTTTCTACGCGCCCTTGTCGACCACCTATGCGCCGCCAAGCGTGACCTACTTCATCTTTGCCATCCACGTGGCGGGTATCAGTTCGATCATGGGGGCAATTAATATTGTGGCCACCATTCTGAACATGCGCGCCCCGGGCATGACGCTGATGAAAATGCCGCTGTTCGTCTGGACCTGGCTGATTACTGGTTTCCTGCTGATTGCAGTGATGCCGGTTCTGGCAGGTCTGGTAACCATGATGCTGATGGATATTCACTTCGGCACCAGCTTCTTCAATGCTGCCGGTGGTGGTGATCCAGTGATGTTCCAGCATATCTTCTGGTTCTTCGGACACCCTGAGGTCTATATCATGATTCTGCCGGCCTTTGGCGCGGTGAGCATGATTATTCCGGCTTTCAGCCGCAAGCCGCTGTTCGGTTACACCTCCATGGTGTATGCCACCGCAGCCATTGCCTTCCTGTCCTTTGTGGTCTGGGCGCACCATATGTTTACCGTCGGCATACCGCTGACCGGTCAGCTGTTCTTCATGTACGCGACTATGCTGATTGCGGTGCCGACCGGGGTGAAGATATTCAACTGGGTAACCACCATGTTCCGGGGTTCGTTGACCTTTGAGGCACCGATGCTGTTCTCGATCGCCTTCGTCATCCTGTTCACCATCGGTGGTTTCTCTGGTCTGATGTTGGCCATCGCGCCGGCGGATTTCCAGTATCACGATACCTATTTTGTGGTTGCTCACTTCCATTATGTGCTGGTGCCTGGCGCGATCTTTGGGATCTTTGCCTCGGTCTATTACTGGCTGCCGAAGTGGACCGGCCACATGTATGACGAAGTGCTGGCCAAGACGCATTTCTGGGTCTCTTTCGTCGGTATGAACCTGGCTTTCTTCCCGATGCACTTTGTCGGCCTGGCCGGCATGCCACGACGTATTCCGGACTACAACATGATGTTTGCCAACTTCAACATGATCTCGTCGATTGGCGCCTTCATGTTTGCGGCAACCCAGTTGCTGTTCTTGTATATCGTCATCAAGTGCGTGCGCGGCGGTAAGAAAGCCTCGGCATGCCCGTGGGATGGTGCTGAAGGTCTGGAATGGTCAGTGCCTTCGCCGGCGCCCTACCATACGTTCACCACGCCACCCGAAGTGAAGTAACCACAGGAGCTGGAACATGACCGAAGGTATGAGCAACAAGCGATTGATAACCTGGCTGTTTGTGCTGGTCGTCGGCATGTTCGGCTTCGGCTTTGCCCTGGTCCCGATTTATGACGTGATTTGTGATGCCTTTGGTATCAACGGCAAGACCAGTAGTACGGCCTATACCGGTAGCGACAAGGTAGTGGATGAGTCGCGGGAAATTCGTATGCAGTTCATTTCCAGTAATGCCGGAGGCATGGTTTGGCGCTTCGGCCCGGAAACCAACGAGTTGGTGCTGCATCCGGGTGAAACCAAGGTGATGAACTTTATTGCGCATAACCCGACAGACAAACCCATGGTGGCTCAGGCCATTCCCAGCGTAGCGCCGTCCACGGCGGCGGCTTATCTGCACAAGACCGAGTGCTTCTGTTTTGAGCAGCAGGTGTTGCAGCCCGGGGAAACCGTGGAAATGCCGGTGCGTTTCATTATTGACCCAGGCCTGCCGAACGAAGTGCGACGCATGACGCTGGCCTATACCCTGTTTGATGTTACCGAGCGCATGAGCGACTTGATTGAGGTCGCCGCGCTGCAAACGAATTAAGCAGGCGCGATCTAACGAGGGTTATTTCGCTACTGCTTGGTGATGGCTGCCGGACAAGGAGAACAAGAGATGGCAAGTCAAGATTCAACGCATGAAGAGTATTTTGTACCGGCGCAGAGTAAGTGGCCGCTGGTCGCGTCTGTCGCCATGCTGTTTACCGTGGTTGGTGCGGGCAAGTTACTGAATGCCCTGAGCGCCGGTGACGGTACTTGGGTGGCGATCATCGTGTTGCTGGTCGGCCTGGGGATGCTGACCTGGATGTTCTTTGGCTGGTTCGGCAATGTGATTACCGAAAGCCGCCAGGGCTTGTATAGCCCGCAAATGGACCGCTCTTTCCGTATGGGTATGGGTTGGTTCATTTTTTCCGAAGTGATGTTCTTCGCCGCTTTCTTCGGTGCTTTGTTTTACATTCGCATGCTGGCCGGGCCCTGGTTGTCCGGTGAAGGTGCCAAGGAGATGACTGGTGAGCTCTTGTGGCCGAACTTCGAATTTACCTGGCCACTGATGGTTAATCCGGACCCGCGCGCCTATGCTGGCCCGCAGGAAATTATCAGCCCTTGGCAGCTGCCGCTGATCAATACGCTGCTGCTGATCACCTCCAGTATCACGCTGACCTTTGCTCACCACGCGCTGCGTGCCGGCAAGCGGGTGTTGACGCGCAATTGGCTTATCCTGACGCTTATCCTGGGTGCTGTGTTCTTGTGCGTGCAGAGTTACGAATATGTGCACGCCTATCGTGATTTGGGTCTGACGCTGGAATCGGGGATCTACGGTGCAACCTTCTTCATGCTGACCGGCTTCCACGGTGTACACGTGACCATGGGTGCGCTGATTCTGCTGGTTATGCTGATTCGGATTATCAAGGGGCATTTCACCCCGGATAACCACTTCGGCTTTGAAGCGGCTTGCTGGTATTGGCACTTTGTAGATGTGGTCTGGGTTGGCTTGTTCCTGTTCGTCTACGTCTTCTGATCCGTCCTGCTCTGGTGCTCCCTGGTTGCTCAATGCAGCCAGGGAGTGTTCCAGCCAAGCTGCCCGCTCCAGAAGCCCCAGGTAACCAGAAGCATCAGGGCAACCGTCAGGCCGATGCGAAAGCTCAGGGCGGTGAATACCCGGCCGGTGCTGTCGGTATCCTTCATTAAATAAAACAGACCGCTGAACAGGCTGGCTATCAGAGCCACCAGCAGGATAAGAATGAGCAGTTTCAACAACATGTGCATGTCCAAGGTTGTAAAGGGTGAGGCAAAGTATAGACCCTATGGCGTATTCCATGGACAGTCGCATGCTGCGTAATTCTGCTCAGCGTCGTTTTGCTCCGGGCTGGCCGCTCTGGCTGTTTACGCTGGGTTTTTTGCCGGTGTTGATCAGCCTGGGGTTCTGGCAGCTCGACCGTGCCGAAGAAAAACGGGCCTTTGACCGTCAACTGACGGCGGCCCAGGCGCAGCCATCTGTGCCTTTAGCCAGTCTGGACTCACCCGCGTCGGCAGCATGGCGTGCGGTTACCTTGCAAGGCTATTTCGATCCGCAATTGATCTGGCTGTTGGATAACCGTATTCGCGGTGGCGTGGCTGGTGTTGAAGTGTTGCAGGTGTTGCGCCAGGCCGGCAGTGCTGAGCCGGTGCTGATCAATCGGGGCTGGCTAGCCTGGACAGATCGTAGCGAGCTGCCGCAGATCAGCACACCAAAGCAGCCTGAATTCCTTTATGCAGAGGTCTTGCCGCCGGTTGAAAGCGGCTTTACGCTGGGCGATAACAACGCAACGGGTTGGCCGCGGTTGATCAGCCGAATTGAGCTGGATGCCATGGCCGAGCAGGCGGGGCTGCCAGGCGCACCCTTACTGTTGCGCTTGCGTGAGCCTGGGGCAGCCAGTTTTACGCTGGACTGGCCGGGTCAGCCGACGTCGGCCAGCAAGCACACCGGTTACGCGGTGCAGTGGTTTGCCATGGCGTTGGCATTGATAGCATTGTTTGTTTGGGCCGGTTTGCGGCCCGTTTCCGGGGGAAATAACAATAATGAGCAGTAACGAAAGCGGCCTGGCCGACAAACCCAAAGGGCAGCTTAAGCTGCTGTTGATTATTGCCATTGTCATTGGCCCCATGGTGGCGGCTTGGGTCATGGTTAAAATGGACGTCGGCATCCCGACCACGCACACCAATCGCTCCACCTTGGTGCCAGACGGTGTTGACGTTCAGGACTGGACGACTGCGCTTGAACCTCTGGGTTATGGTGCGCCTTGGCGTCTGTTGGTGACCGCGCCAGAGCAGTGTGATGAAGCCTGCATGGACTTGGTCCACCGCGCTCGACAGATTCATGTTGCCCTTAATCGAGATGCCACTCGTGCCCAGCATGTCCTGCTGCTGGGTCACGCAGAAGAGGATGCCTGGCTTGATGAGCTAAAGGCCGAATTCCCGCTGGTCAGAGTTGCCACGCTGGACAACACCGCCTATGAGCAAAGTCTGCAGCAGCATGCACCGGAATTGCCGGCCGGCGTGCAGCTTTGGCTGGTAGATCCACTGGGTGCTGTAGTACTGCAGCAGGGGCCGGACGATCCGGGCAAACAACTGCTGGAAGACTTCAAACATCTGCTGAAATTGTCCAAGGTGGGGTGACCGAACATGCGGAAAGCTGGATTCTGGTGGGCGGTCAGCGCCCTGGGGCTGGGCTTTGTGGTGGTTATTCTGGGCGCCTATACGCGGCTGGTGCATGCCGGCCTTGGTTGCCCAGACTGGCCTGGTTGCTATGGTTTTCTGACGGTACCGCGCAGTGAAACCGGTTTGGAGTTGGCGCAAGTGCGCTTCCCCGATGCCCCGGTGGAAATATTCAAAGCCTGGGTGGAGATGATCCACCGTTATGTGGCCGGTTTGTTGGGGCTGATGATTCTCGGTCTGGCGCTGTTCAGCCTGCGCTGGCGCAAGCGCGAACCGGATTATCCGGTGTTGCTCTGCTTCGGCCTGCTGGCGCTGGTTACCGCGCAGGCGATCTTTGGCATGTGGACGGTGACCCTGAAGTTGTGGCCGCAAATTGTGACCGGGCACTTACTGGGTGGCTTTGCCACCCTGAGCTTGCTCACCCTGCTGTGCTTGCGGCTGTCTGGTCAGTTCCCTGCCTTTGCCGGCCAGCAGGCGGCACGTTTGCGCCGCTTGGCCTGGGTGGTTATGGCGGTAGTTATCGCGCAAATCACTCTGGGTGGCTGGACCAGTACTAATTATGCCGCTGTTGCCTGTGTCGACTTTCCAACGTGTCATGGTGTCTGGTGGCCGGAGACCGACTTTGCTGCCGGCTTCAATATCATGCAGGAAATTGGCCCGAACTATCTGGGCGGGCAAATGGATGGCCCGGCGCGCACGGCGATTCACATTACTCACCGCATTGGTGCGCTGGTGACGCTCTTTGCCGTACTGATTCTGGCCTGGCAGCTGCTGCGTTTCGGTCTGGGGCGCCTGGCGGGTTTGCTGACGCTGGCGCTGGCGGTTCAGATCGCTCTAGGCATTACCAATGTGCTGGCGCATCTGCCACTGGCCGTTGCGGTGGCGCATAACGCTTTTGGTGCTGTTTTGCTGCTGGTTATGGTCAGTGTGTTGTATCGTTTACGCGGTGAGCGCCGCAGCCTGGTTTTTTCCCGGCAAACGGATGGATTGGGGCTGGCCAGTCACTGAATCAGCCCGCATACTGGTTATCTAAAGATACAATAATAAACAGGCGCTTCAGGCGTTGGGGGAGGTACCCATGGCAACTTTGAGTAATACCCGCGAGGGGGCAGCAGTCAGCTGGCGCGATTATCTGGAATTGACCAAGCCACGCGTGGTCGCTCTGATGATTATCACCTCGGCAATTGGCATGCTGCTGGCAACCGAGGGTGCCGTGCCCTGGCATGTTCTGATCCTGGGAAACCTGGGGATTGCCCTGTGCGCAGGTAGTGCGGCTGCGATCAATCACTTGGTTGATCGGCGTATCGATATTCATATGGCACGCACTCAGCGCCGGCCAATGGCCCAAGGCCGGGTGAATCCACTGAATGCGTTGCTGTTTGCGCTGGTGCTTGGCGCGACCGGTTTGCTGATTCTGCTCAATTGGATTAATCCGGTTACCGCCTGGTTGACCCTTGGCTCGCTGCTTGGCTATGCCGTGGTCTATACCTCTTTTCTCAAGCGCGCCACTCCACAAAATATCGTGATTGGTGGGCTGGCTGGTGCTGCGCCGCCGCTACTGGGCTGGACTGCGGTAACCGGTCAGGTCAGCGCGGAAGGCCTGCTGCTGGTGTTGATCATCTTTGCCTGGACGCCGCCACATTTCTGGGCGCTGGCTATCCATCGCAAGGAAGAGTATGCCAAGGTGGATATCCCCATGCTGCCGGTAACCCATGGCGTGGCTTACACCAAGCTGCATATCCTGTTGTATACCTTCATTCTGCTGGCTGTCAGTGTGCTGCCTTTTGTTATTCAGATGAGTGGGCCAATTTATCTGGTCGCTGCTTTGATTCTGGGCGTACGCTTTATTGACTGGGCTTGGGCCTTGTATCGCGATAGCCGTGAACAGGCAGCAATCAAGACGTTCAAGTTTTCCCTTTGGTACCTGCTGTGGCTGTTTGTGGCCCTGCTGGTCGATCACTATGTGAGTATTCTCGGATGGCTCTGACCGGTATACAAAAAACCGTTATCGTCATGGTGGCTGCGGTAGCTGTGGTCATTGGCCTGACGGTCAACAAGGTCACCCGGCCGGCACCACTGGATCGTGAACAGTTGTCGCGCGCGGGGATTTTCCTGTTTGAACAGCCCCGATCGATTCCCGAGGTCAGCATGCGTTCGGCAGCGGACGAACCTTGGGGCCGGGAGGACCTGGTTGGTCAGTGGGATTTGTTGTTCTTCGGTTATACCTTCTGCCCGGACATTTGTCCGACCACTATGGCCGAGCTGCGCCAGGTGGTTACCAGCTTGCCGGACGATCAGCGCGAGCGCATGCAGGTGACCATGGTCAGCGTCGACCCGAATCGCGACACGCCTGACCAAATGAGCAGCTATCTGGGCTTTTTCAATGCCGGTTTCAAAGGTGCAACCGGTGAGCCGGATGAGTTGGCACAGTTGGCGCAGGCCTTGTCAGTGGCCTATATCGAGCCGGATACCAGTACCGAGAATTACCTGGTTGATCATAGCGGCCAAGTGATTCTGGTTGATCCGCAGGGGCAATACGCCGGCTTTATTCGCCCGCCGCTGAAGCCGCAGGAACTGGCGCAGTGGCTGCCACGGGTCATGCAGCAGTAAACAGCTTCAGGCCCGACGCGGAATGCTCAGCGCGAGGATAAACAGGCCGGCGGCGGTAACCACGATGGACGGGCCGGCCGGGGTATCCATATGCCAGGACAGGGTCAGCCCGCCAACCACTGCCAGACAGCCGAGAAAACTGGCTCCAATGGCCATTTGCTCCGGGGTGCGCGCATGCCGCTGCGCTGCGGCTGGCGGGATAATCAGCAGTGAGGTGATCAGCAGGACGCCGACAATCTTCATTGCCACCGCGATCACGATGGCAATCAGCAGCATCAAGGCCAGGCGGATCGCCGTTACCGGCAAGCCTTCTACCCGCGCCAGTTCCTCATGCACAGTAATCGACAGCAGATAGCGCCAGAGTGAGCCCATCAGTAGCATGACCAGAACGATGCCACCGAGCATCCACTGCAAATCCTCAATGGTTATGGCCAGCAGGTCACCAAACAGGTAGGCCATCAGGTCGATACGTACATTTTCGGTCAGCGCCAAAACCACCAGACCCAATGACAGCGTCGAATGCGCCAGGATGCCCAATAGGGTATCGCTGGCCAGCCAGTTTTTCTGCTGCATGGCGACCAGCAGTATGGCCAACAAAATACAGCCTGCGGTTACCGCCAGGGTCAGGTTGATGTCCAGCAGGATACCCAGGGCAATGCCGAGCAGCGCCGAATGGGCCAGGGTGTCGCCAAAATAGGCCATGCGTCGCCAGACCACGAAAGACCCCAGCGGGCCGGCAACGACGGCCAGTGCCAGCCCGGCACATAGCGCGTAAAGCAGAAAATCAGGCATGTTTGCAGTCGGGTCCGTGGCTGTGGCTACTGTCAGGGATCACTTTCCCGTGCAAGTCATGGGCATGATCGTGGTGGTGGTTATAGACTGCCAGGGCGCTGGCCTGATCACCAAACAGGGCAACAAAGGCAGGATCCAGGCTGACCTGTTCGGGGTGGCCGGAACAGCAGATATGTCGGTTCAGGCAGACCACAGTGTTGGTGGTGGCCATTACCAGGTGCAGATCATGGGAGACCATGAGTACACCGCAGTTGTAGCGGTCACGCAGGCGGGTAATCAGTTGGTAGAGCTCAAGCTGGCCATTCACGTCGACTCCTTGCACCGGCTCATCCAGCACCAGGAGGTCAGGATTGCGTAGCAGAGCGCGGGCCAGCAGGATACGTTGCAGTTCGCCGCCAGATACCTGTTGCAAAGGCCGTTTGAGCAAATGGCTGGCGCCAACCTCGGCCAGTGCAGCCTCAGCAGCCGGGCGACGAATGCCCGGGGCCAGCATAAGAAAGCGCGCCACAGTTAACGGCAGCGTGGCGTCGACCTGGAGTTTTTGCGGCATATAGCCGATGCGTAAGCCCTGCTTGCGCTGCACCTGTCCGCTGTCGACTTTCAGCAGGCCAAGTACCACACGCACCAGGCTGGTCTTGCCGGCGCCGTTGGGGCCGATCAGGGTGACAATCTCGCCGCGGTGCACTGCGAGCTTGACCTGTTCCAGAATGGAATTGCCGTTCAGGTGCAGATTAACGCCTTTCAGACTGAGTAGTTCTTCACTCATGCGCCAGCCTGACACTGAGCGCAAAGGCCGGTGATTTCAACGGTTTCGGCCTCAACGGCAAAATCATGCGCGGCAGCACTTCGGGCAATGGCCTGATGGATAGTGCCGTGATCCAGCTCGATCGCTACGCGGCACTCGCGGCAGATCAGGAACTGGCCCTGATGGCGGTGTTCAGGGCTGGTGCAGCCGATAAAGGCATTCAGTGAAGCGATGCGATGAATCAGGCCGTTATCGAGTAGAAAATCCAGTGCACGATAGACCGTAGGTGGCGCGGCACGACGACCATCTTCGCGTGACAGGGTATCCAGAATGTCATAGGCGCCGAGTGGTTTATGGCTCTGCCAGACCAGCTCCAGCACCCGGCGACGCAGCGTGGTAAAGCGAACACCTTCACGGTCGCAGACCTGTTCGGCTGCGGCGAGAGCGCTATCAACACAGAGCTGGTGATCGTGGTTGTGCGCGACATGGCTGTGCTGCTGGGCGGACATGTAAAACTCCGGGCCGGCGCAGTTAAGCGCAGTGGCTGTATTTAACGGGCGTATCGCTGTTATTATATAACAGACACATCTTCTGAGGTATGCCCCATGTTGCGTTTGCTGCCGGCCCTGCTGTTGCTGGCCATGTCTTCCTTTGCCCAGGCTGAGCAGCCGCGGGTGGTTACTACCATACAGCCGCTACAGCAAATAGCCACGGCCGTCATGGATGGTATTGCGCCGGTTGAGGTTATGTTGCCGCCGGGCGCCTCACCGCATAGTTATGCCCTGCGCCCATCGGACCGCCGCATGCTGCGCTCCGCAGACCGTATTTACTGGGTTGGCCCGCAGCTGGAGCTGTTTTTACAGTCCTTGCTGGATGGCGAAGGTACGGCCGTGGCGCTAATGGACGTTGACGGTCTAGAGACGCGCACTTATCCCGAACGGCGCAATTTTCAGCAAGGCAATGGTGACCAGAAGCCGGCCCATGACGGGCATGCGGGCCACGATCATGCTCAGGAGCATGGCCATGGTCACAAGCATGACCACGACCATAAACATGAGCATGACGGCGATCACAGCAGTGATCACGACAGTCATGCTGATCATGGGCATGGCGGGCATGAACACGATCATGACCACGCGCCCGGTACCCTGGATGAGCACATTTGGCTGTCGCCGACCAATGCGCAAGTCATTGCCCGCTTTATGGCGGCAGATTTGACCGAGCTGTTTCCGGATCATGCCGAACAACTGGCCGCTAACCTGGCTACTTTCGAGGCACGCCTCGAGACACTGGATACGCAGTTGGCCGAACGGTTCGCCCCGTTAGGCGATAAAGGTTATTTTGTTTTCCACGATGCCTACGGTTACTTCGAGGATCACTACGGGATTAAAGCCAAGGGCGTCTTTACCCTGTCCCACGAGGTGCAGCCGGGGGCGCGGCAGGTCAACTTGCTGCGTCAGCAACTCAGCGAGAGTGGTCGGGTTTGTGTATTTACCGAACCGCAGTTTACTCCGCGCCTGGTCAACAGCTTGACCCGCGACCTGCCAGTGGAAGCGGGCGAATTGGACCCGTTGGGTGTAGGCATTGCGGTAGGTCCTGAGGGCTATATCGCGCTGTTGCAACAACTGGCCGATAATCTGGCAGGTTGCCTGGAACGGCTTTAAAGCGCTAATGGCAGGTTGATACTTACCTGCTGATGGTTGGCAAAAATGCGCTGGAAATGCCCGGGGTCCTTGACCAATACCCCGGTTTGCCCCTGATGTGCTGCGGCAGCCTGTTGGCGTGAAAGCCAGAAGCGCAAGGCGGCTATGCGTAGCAGTGCAGGCCAGGCCTCGGCTTCAGCCGGGGTGAAGGGGCGCAAAGCGGCATAGCTACCCAGCAAGGCGCGTGTTCGCGCCGGATCCAGTTGCTGCTCGGTAGTCAGGCACCAATCATTGCAGGCAATGGCTACGTCATACAGGGTAATGCCGGTGTGGGCATTGTAGAAATCAATGATGCCGCTCAGGTGGTGGCCATCAAACATGACGTTGTCACGAAACAGGTCGGCATGCACGATCGCCCTGGGCAGTGATGGTGGGGTTTGCCGCCACTGATCGATCTGCTCCAGGGTCTGTTGCAGTTGTGCGCGCAAGTCACCTTCTGCCAGTTCTACAGCCAGCGCCTTGCCCTGCTCAGCCAGCCAGTCGAGCCCACGATCACTGCGACGTTCCAGCGTGCTCTTGCTGGTCGCCTGATGCAGTTGCGCCAAGGCAGTGCCGACCGCTCGGCAATCACTTGCGTTGGGTGTGCTCAGATGCTTGCCAGGCAGGCGAGGTTGCAATAGCGCCGGGCGTCCATTCAAATGCTGCAAGCACTGACCGTTGCGGTCAGCAATCGCATAGGGCACTGGCAAGCCGGCTGACTGTAGTTCGGCGAGCAGCTGGATAAAGAAACCCAGTGCTTGTTCCGGGCCGCGCTCAATCAGCGTCAGCACAAACTCTCCGCTGCTGGTGGCCACGAAAAAGTTGCTGTTCTCGCTGCCGCCATCAATGCCCTGATAATCCAGCAAGCGGCCCAGCTCGAAAGCACCAAGAAAAGCGTCCAGTTCGTCGCGACTGACTGGGGTGAATACCGACATCAGTGCTTTACCACTCGAAGATTTTCCAGCCGGGGATGCGTAGCCCTTGCTGTACCTGGTCGGCACGGGCGAAGTTGCCGTCATCGTCTACCGCAACGAGGAAGTAGGGCGGGCCATTTGGCGGGGTGACCTTGATGGCGTACAGAAAGCCATTCATCCGGTATTCCTCGATGATGCGGTCACCGTCCTCACGAATGGTCACTTCCGGTTCGCCGGGCAGGCTGTCCTGGGCCACCAGCGGCAGACACAGAGCGAGCAGCAGCGTGCCCAGGGCAAGGCGAAGTCGTGTGGTCATGGTACTCTTGTCCTTTATATGGATGATGCTTTCATTCTAGTCTCTTTTTCACCTGCATAGTTGATCCAGCGCATGACAGACAACGCCCCGCTGATTCTGGTAGATGGCTCTTCTTACCTCTACCGCGCCTTCCACGCTCTGCCACCCTTGACCACCTCTAAAGGCCAGCCCACGGGTGCGGTCAAGGGTGTGTTGAATATGCTCAAGAGCTTGCGCAAGCAGTACCCGAAAAGCCCCTTTGCCGTCGTCTTTGATGCCAAAGGCCCCACTTTTCGTGACGAGCTGTTTGCCGAGTACAAGGCCCAGCGCCCGCCGATGCCCGATGAACTCCGTTCCCAGGTCGAGCCCTTGCATGCCAGTGTGCGCGCCTTGGGGTTGCCGCTGCTGTGTATTGAAGGCGTTGAGGCGGACGACGTGATTGGTACGCTGGCGCGGCAAAGTGCGGCGGCGGGACGCGAGGTGGTGATTTCCACCGGCGACAAGGACATGGCCCAGCTGGTGGACGAACATATCACTCTGGTCAACACCATGACCGGCACCGTGATGGATATTCAGGGTGTGCACGATAAATTCGGCCTAGGGCCGGAGTTGATCATCGACTACCTGGCGCTGATGGGCGACAAAGTTGACAACATTCCCGGTGTACCCGGCGTGGGCGAAAAAACGGCGTTGGGTTTGCTGACCGGAATCGGCGGTGGCCTGGATGTGCTCTATGCCAACCTGGAGCAGGTGCGCGAACTGCCGATTCGCGGCGCAAAGAAGCTGCCGGAGAAATTGCAGGAACACAAGGAGATGGCCTACCTCTCTTACGAGCTGGCGACGATCAAGATTGATGTGCCGCTTGAGGTCAAGGTCGATGGGTTGCAACCGCAAGCGGCTGACCGTGATGCCTTGGTCACCTTGTATCGCGAGCTGGAGTTCAAAACCTGGCTGGATGAGTTGCTTAGGGCGCAGCGCAGCGACGAGGCCGCCGAGGAGCGCAGCGAAAAAAGCGCAGCAGTAGCCGAGTCATCCGATACGGCTGACATCGAGACGCCGCCAGCTGCAATTGAAGCCGATTACCAGACTATTCTCGAGCAGACCGACTTCGACCGTTGGGTGGATAAGCTCCAGCAAGCCGAGCTGTTTGCTTTTGATACCGAAACGACCAGCGTACACGCGCAGTTGGCCGAACTGGTAGGCATCTCTCTGGCCGTCAGTCCGCATGAGGCAGTCTATATTCCGCTCGCGCACAATTATATGGGCGCGCCTGACCAGTTGGACCGGGATTACGTGCTACAGGCACTCAAGCCGCTGCTGGAAGATCCGAACAAGCCCAAGGTGGCTCAGCATGCCAAATACGATATCAACGTGCTGGAACGTTGTGGTATCGACGTACAGGGCGTGCGTTTCGATACCATGCTGGAGTCCTATGTACTGGACGCCACCGCGACGCGGCATGATATGGATAGCCTGGCGCTGAAGTATCTGGGGCACAGTACTACCCGGTTTGCCGATATCGCCGGCAAGGGTGCCAAGCAGCTTACGTTTGACCAGATCGCCCTGGAGCAGGCCGGCCCCTATGCCGCAGAAGACGCCGATATTACCCTGCGTTTGCATCAGCACCTGTGGCCGCGCCTGCAAGCAGAGCCCGGCCTGGCCAAGGTGCTGCAAGACATAGAAATGCCATTGGTTCCGGTGCTGGCCCGTATCGAGCGCAACGGCGCTCTGGTCGATGCCAAACTATTGGGTGTGCAGAGCCGTGAACTGGGCGAGAAGATGCTCGACCTGCAGCAGCAGGCCTACGACCTGGCCGGGCAGGAGTTCAACCTTGGCTCGCCCAAACAGTTGGGTGTGATCCTGTATGAAAAGCAGGGCCTGCCGGTGATCAGCAAAACCGCCAAGGGTCAGCCCTCGACGGCTGAATCGGTGCTCGCCGAACTGGCCGAACAGGGTTATGAGTTGCCGCAAGTAATCATGCAGTACCGCACCGTGAGCAAGCTGAAGAGCACCTATACCGACCGCTTGCCGGAGCAGATCAACCCGCGCACGCAGCGCATTCATACCAGCTATCATCAGGCGGTCACCGCGACGGGGCGGCTGTCGTCTTCTGATCCCAATTTGCAGAATATCCCCATCCGTAGCGCCGAGGGTCGGCGTATCCGTCAGGCCTTTATTGCGCCTGAGGGCTACCGCCTGGTGGCGGCGGACTACTCGCAGATCGAGCTGCGCATCATGGCCCATCTGGCGCAGGATGCCGGTCTGTTGGAGGCTTTCCGCAATAATCTGGACGTGCACAAGGCTACCGCCGCCGAAGTCTTCGGTGTGGCGCTAGAAGACGTGACAGCCGACCAGCGCCGTCGCTCCAAGGCGATCAACTTTGGCCTGATCTACGGCATGAGTGCCTTCGGCTTGGCCAAGCAGATCGATGTCGACCGCAAGCAGGCGCAGAACTATATCGATCGTTACTTCGAGCGCTACCCGGGCGTGCTGGCCTATATGGATCGCACGCGCAAGCAGGCCGCCGAGCAGGGCTATGTGGAAACCCTCTATGGCCGTCGTCTGTATTTGCCGGAGATCAACGCCAAGAACCAGGCCATGCGCAAAGGGGCCGAGCGTACGGCAATCAATGCCCCCATGCAGGGCACCGCCGCCGACATCATCAAGTTTGCCATGCTGAGCGTCGATCAATGGCTGCAGGACAGCAAGCTGGATGCACGCATGGTGATGCAAGTACACGATGAATTGGTATTGGAAGTACGCGATGACCAGCTGGATGCGCTGATCGATGGCCTGCGCGAACGCATGAGTCAGGCTGCGCAGCTGGATGTGCCGCTGGTGGTTGACGTCGGCGTGGGCGATAACTGGGATCAGGCGCACTAGAGGCCTGCGCGCAATACGGAGCTGCTTATAAGCAGCTCCGTATTGATAACTTATCCTTCTGAAAACTTTTTTGAACTAATGCTGAATGACCCCGTCACATACTATGAATGGCTGGTAAGCCCTTCATGCTCCCTAGATGTGATTTAGTGTTGGCAGATCCAACCGGGCATCCTTTTCCTAGCACAGCCCGGTCATTGTGCCCCGAACTTTTCCTCCCCATAGAAGTTCGGGGTTTTTTTTGCCTGAAAAAGGCACTGCCTCCCGCTTTCTAAATTGGGTCTGTTCCTATTTGTTGTTCCGCATCGGTTTCATCATCCGCCTCAGCAAACAACCACTGCTCCAATTGCGCATGGGCTATCTCGATGCCTTCGCGCTTGGGCGAGGAGAAGAGCTGCACGCTGACCTGGTCGCCGTAGGTCTTGCGCACCTCGGTCTGCACCTTGAGCAGGGTATTTTTTGCGGCGCCATATTTCAGTTTGTCGGCCTTGCTGAGCAGAATGTGTAACGGCATATCCGCGCGCTGGGCCCAGTCGAGCATCATGGTATCGAAGGGGCCGAGCGGGTGGCGTACGTCCATGACCAGTACCAGGCCGACCAGTGACTGGCGTTGGCTCAGGTAGGCATCCAGGTGGCGTTGCCAGTGATCTTTCAGGGCCAGCGGCACTTTGGCGTAGCCATAGCCGGGCAGGTCTACCAGGCGGCGCGATTCGTCGAGCTGGAAAAAGTTGATCAGTTGGGTGCGCCCCGGGGTTTTCGAGGTACGTGCCAGGCGGGCGTGGGTCAGGGTGTTCAATGCACTGGATTTGCCGGCATTCGAGCGCCCGGCGAAAGCGACTTCACGACCCCAGTCAGTTGGGCATTGCTCCAGCTTGTCCGCGCTTTTGATAAAGGTGGATTGTTGGCAGAGTGTTACCAGAGGTGTCGAGGTGGGCATTTTGAATCCGTTGCTTGGAAGAATCAGGAGTGTCAGGAGTGTCAGGTCATTCACGCAGGGTGCAAGCTTAGTATATACTGCTGCGGTTTTATATCTGGACTGAATGCCTATTTGCACCTGATTGGGTGCGTCCTTAGCATAGATGCCAGTGGACAGCAGCGGGTCAGGCTGATTGAATGCCTACCCAAGCTACGATTCTGGTTTGCTGCCGGGTCCGAAAGGGGCTGGTGTTGAGGCAAGCAGGACCACATTATTTTAATACAGCCGTTATTGGATTAGCCGATGAATAAACTACTTGTCAGTCTGGTATTGTCTCTCGGGATCGCCGGCACAGCCCATGCTGCCCAGTTCGGTGATGCCGAAGCCGGTGCAGAAAAAGTGGCTACTTGTTCTGCCTGCCACGGTACCGATGGTAACAGCTCTACTCCGACCTTCCCTAAACTGGCCGGCATGGGCCAGCATTATCTGTTCAAGCAGATGCTTGATCAAAAGGAAGGGCGCCGCGAAATTGTTGAAATGACCGGTATGCTGGATAATTTTGACGAGCAGGATCTGCGCGATATCGCCGCCTTTTACGCCTCTCAGACCATGACGCTGGGTGTGGCTGATCCCGAGCTGTACGAGCGTGGTCGCGCCATCTACCGTGGCGGCAACCTGGAGACCGGCCTGCCGGCTTGCACGGGCTGCCACTCGCCGACGGGGTTAGGTAACGATCCGGCTGGCTATCCTCGTTTAGCCGGTCAGCACGCTGACTACATCGCTGGTCAATTGGTAAGTTTCCGTGAGCATGAGCGCACCAACGATGGTGATAGCGAAGTTATGCGGACAATCGCCGGTCGCTTGAGCAACCGTGATATCGAAGCGGTATCCAACTATATCCAGGGCTTGCGTCCTTAACGCAAGCATTGCTGGATGTTGCTGTAGGCTGGGCAAAAAGGGTGGCAGATGCCACCCTTTTTAATGTCTGTTTGCCGCACAATGCGGCAGTTGGCTGGGAATCTTTTTCTGGTCAACAGGTCCTAATGACAGCAAGAAGAACAACTGCCAACAGGAGATGTACATGCGAGCGTGGATTTCGGTAATGACAATTGCCCTGCTGGGCACAGTAGCCAGTGTGCAAGCGGATGAGTTTGAAGCCGGAGTGCACTATGTCGAATTGCCGGCACATGCGCCGACCCAGGATGAAGACCGGGTCGAGGTCGCTGAGCTGTTTTGGTATGGCTGTGGTGGTTGTAATGCCTTTGAACCCTATATCCAGGCCTGGAAGCCGGACCTGCCGGAGGATACCTACCTGCGTCTGGTGCCCGCTATGTTTGGCGGTACCTGGAATACTCATGGCCAGCTGTATTTCACTCTCGAGAGTATGGGCAAGGTGGATGAAACCCATGAAGCGGTCTATCGTGCCCTGCATCAAGATGGCCGCCGCATGACTGAGAAAGAGGAAATCCTCTCTGTGCTTGAGCCCTACGGTGTCGAGGCTGACGCCTTTGAGCGTGCCTGGGGGTCATTCGGTGTGCGCAGCAAAATGAACCAGGCCGAGCAGTTGGCGCGTAACTACCGGGCAACCGGGGTGCCGACACTGATCGTGAATGGCAAATACCGGATTGAGAGCGGTGCCGCTGGTAGTTTCGAGCAGATGCTCAAGATTGCTGATTACCTCGTTGAGAGGGAGCGTCAGGCGCTCTGAGGAGTACACCAGATGGCTGCTGACCGCCCATTGTGGCGGCGCTCGCGCAATGGCTTGATGTTGCCGGCCACTGCACAGGTTAATCACCTGTGCAGTGAAGGCGTCGATTGCCTGCCCGATGTGCTGAGGTTGCTCAGCTTCAATATCCAGGTGGGGATCAATACCCAGCGTTACCATCACTATGTCACCAAGAGTTGGCAGCACTTGTTTCCCCATGCCGGGCGTCACCTGACACTGGGTCAGATTGGCCGGGTGTTGAACAACTTTGACCTGGTTGCCTTGCAAGAAGTGGATGGTGGCAGCTTGCGTTCGGGATACATCAACCAGGTGGAACATCTGGCCCGCGAAGGCCAGTTCCGTTACTGGTATCAACAACTCAATCGTAATCTCGGGCGTTTCGCCCAACACTCCAATGGCTTGCTCAGCCGCTTTGCTCCCGGTTTGCTGGAAGATCACAAACTGCCAGGTTTCATGCCTGGACGCGGTGCGATTTTCACCCGCTTTGGGGAGGGCGAAGATGCCCTTCTGGTCGTTATGATGCATCTCGCGTTGAGTACCCGGGCGCGCGCCAGTCAATTGAGCTACATCCGTGAGCGCATGGACGATTATCGGCACGTCGTGTTGATGGGCGACATGAATACCCATGCTGAAGACTTGCTCGAGCATTCGCCGCTGCGCGGCAGTGCTCTGCATACGGCGGAATTGCCCGGTACCTTCCCCAGTTGGAAGCCGGCTCGGGCTCTGGATCACATTCTCCTGACCTCGAGCCTGAGTATCGAACAGGTTGATGTGTTGCCGATGGCGATTTCTGATCATTTGCCGGTATCCATGCACATTCGCTTGCCTTCAGGTTTGCGTGGGCAAAGCCGGACTGGCAACTAAGGCCTGAAACCCTATACTCTTGAGTGTTGGTAGCAGGTTTTCGTTAAAGCACTGCTGCTCATTGAAGAATAGGAACACAGCATGACGGACAGCCCCCAATCTGCACCGCGAGGAGTTGAGGCCAGCTTCGCCCCGACCGATTTGGAAGAATTGCTCAAGCGCGGCCTGGTTCGCCTCAGTATCGCGGCTGCCGGGGTTGACCCGTTGCTGGATGAGCGATTGCAGCAGTTGCGGGTGCTTTTGCGCAGCGAGTGCTCGGCCAGCGATATGGCTGAGCTACTGCCGGATCTGGAACGTGCGGTTTTGGCGGTCGATACTGAGCGTGAGCAGCGTATGGCCTCGATCACCAAGCATTTGCACAGCCTGGTTGAGCAGTTGCTGGACCGTGACCTGCCACCCGATACTCGCAAAACCTTGCGCACCATTCGCGATCAGCTATCGACGCCGATGTATTACGCGTCGGCTTACCATGCGGTACTTGAACAGCTGGTGCCCGCCCAGGCTCAGACCTTGCGCAGTGCGCCAGGCAGTTCAGGTGGCGGGCTCTTGGCCCGGCTGTTCCAGCGCAATGACGGGCCAGACGTCAGTGCTGAAGAGGCCGCGAGCGAACCTCAAACGGCTAGCGAAGCGCCGGTTCATACCGGTGTGATCAGCGATGAGGGTACCAGTTACAGTCAGGTCGCGGCGCACGTTGAAGGCATCTTGCTGGACCTGTTGAACCAGCTTGAAGTGGCTGACCATCAGCAGGGCTTGAGCGATCAGCTCAAGCTGCGTATTACTGAGGGGCTGAACTGGTATGAGCTGGCGGCAGTATTGGATCAGATGAGTCAGTTGATTCTGCTGGCGCAACAAAGCCGGCAGGGCGACTTTGAACGTTACCTGCAACAGCTCAACGAGCGTCTGGCCCAGTTTCAGGGCAACCTGGAAGATACTCATTCTGCCTACAGTGGTTCGCTGGATGCTGGTGTCCAGTTGGAAGGTGCGATTCGTGACCAGGTCGAGGGCTTGCATGAAGATGTGCGTGAGGCTTCGGATCTGAACAGTCTCAAGGCGACGGTGGAAAGCAAGCTCACTCTTCTGATGCATGATGTCGAGGAAGCGCGCTCGGTCCGCCAGCAGCGCGAGCATGAGGTCAGCGAGCGCTTGAATGTCATGGTCGAACGCATACAGGTAATGGAAGTTGAGGCGCATGCCTTTCGTGCGCACCTGGAAGAGCAGCGCCAGCGCTCGTTACTCGACAACCTCACTGGCATGCCTAATCGCGCTGGTCTGCAAAAGCGCATGGAAGAAGAATACGAGCGATGGCAGCGGTATGGCGGTCAGTTGCTGCTGGCGGTACTTGATGTGGACCACTTCAAGTCGATCAATGATGGTTTTGGCCACCTGGCTGGCGACAAGGTGCTGCGGCTGATTGCGCAGCAGTTGTCCCGCCGCTTGCGCAAAAGCGACTTTATCGGCCGTTTCGGCGGTGAGGAGTTTGTACTGTTGCTGCCTGGCACCAGCCCGGAGCAAGGTGAAACGGTGTTGGAAGCCCTGCGTAGCGGTATTGAGGAATGCCCTTTCCACTTCAAGACGGAGCGGGTGACCGTAACGGTATCTATCGGCTTTACTGCCTTCCAGCAGGGTGATGAGTTGGATGCAGTGTTTGAACGCGCCGATAAGGCCATGTATGCCGCCAAGGCAGCTGGACGCAATCGCCTGATCCGCGCCTGATTGCGGCTTTTCTGCTTACAGGTCTAACGTCAGTTGATTGCTGGATGCGCTCGGCTGACGCCGCCGAGATGGGCGCCGTCGGCTGGCATGGCGCTGCCGGATACCTTCCTGCCATTCGGCTTTCTGCTCCCCTGATTGCAGGTGCAAATGCTGTTTGATGCGCTGACGGGCAGAGCGGGCTGCGGCTTCATGATCGACAATGGGTGCCGGGTAATCCTCGCCAATACGTACCCCCCATTGTTGTTGCAAGGCGTCAGGCAACTGCCAGGGTTGATGAATCCAGCTGCTTGGCAGCTGCGCCAATTCAGGAACCCAGTGGCGAATATAGTCGCCTTCAGGGTCCTGCTCCAATGACTGTTTCAATGGATTGTAAATGCGCAAAGCGTTGATCCCGGTGGTGCCTGACTGCATCTGGGCCTGGCAGTAGTGAATACCCGGTTCATAGTCGGTGAACTGCCTGGCCAGATGCAGGGCGCTGTCACGCCAGGGCAGCCAGAGCAAATAGCTGGCGAAGCTCATCAGGCAGGCGCGCATACGAAAGTTCAGCCAGCCGTCATGCTGCAACTGACGCATGCAGGCATCTATCATCGGGTAGCCGGTGCGGCCCTCCATCCAGGCAGCCAGGTGAGCGGGATTGGCTTCGCTGCGCAGGCCGCGCATGGCCGGGTACAGGTCCAGACATTCGATATCCGGCTGGTCTTCCAGTTTCTGGATAAAGTGGCAGTGCCAGTACAAGCGTGACTTGAATGCCTGCAAGCTGGCCCGCCATTGTGGGTCGGGCTGTTCGGCTAGTGCGGTATCCGTGGCTTGCACCAGTTCGCGCAAGCTGATGCAGCCATAGGCAAGATAGCTGCTGAGGCGAGCGCAATAGCGGCTGGCGGCGGCAGGTGCCGAGAGGCTGGCACGATAGCGTCGGCTGCGCTGGCCGAGGAAGCTGCGCAGCAAACGCAGGCCGTGGTAGCGCCCACCCGGTTGGCGCCCCGGGCAAGACGATTGCTCATAGCCCCGCAGCTGTTGTTCCAGTGGCGGTAACTCTGTCGCCAGCAACCGTTGCAGCTGCGCCGGAGCCTGATGTTGTGGCTGTGACATGAAGTGTTCCCAGGCGCCGGCCCAGTGATCGCGATTAGCCAAGGGGCGGCAGACACCGAACTGTTGGTATTGGTGCCATTCGATGCCCTCGGCCTTGAGCCAGCGGGCGACACTGCGATCACGCGTATAGGTCCAGCCGTTACCGGTTTCTTCATGGCTATGCACAGCCCGCAGGCCAAAGCGATGGTGCAGCTGCTTGAGCGTGCTGATGATCTCACCCTCACAGACCAGCAAGCCCTGACCGCGTTCGCGCAGGTCGTTATCCAGCTCACGAAGGCTGTCGGCAATAAATTGCCAATGCCGCAGCGCGCTGTCCGGCTGCTGCCAGAGTTCGGGTTCGATGACATAGATGGGCAAGACTGGGCCGCGTTCGGCCGCAGCGCTTAGCGCCTGATGGTCGACGCTACGCAGGTCGCGCTTGAACCAGACCAGCTCGATCATCTGCCCGCCAGCCAAGTGCGCACATAGACACCCTCAGGGTCATGCCGTTTGGCCTGTTCGCGAACGTTGAAGGCGCGGCCGCCGCGTGGGTCATGGCCGACGCCGGCAATATAGGCCCAGTTGCCCCAGTTGCTGCCTACCTCGTAATCGGTCAATTGCTGTTCAAACCAGGCCGCCCCCAGGCGCCAGTCCTGCTGCAAGTCATGCACCAGATAACTGGCGGCGATTTGCCGCCCGCGGTTGGACATAAAGCCGGTGTAGTTCAGTTCATGCAGGCAGGCATCGACAAAGTCATTGCCGGTCTGGCCGCTGCGCCATTGTTCGAAGCGCTCATCGCAATTGCTGGGTGGTGCGCGCTCGGACAGCCCGCGTAAACGGAACCAGGCGCCGCCATGCTGTTGTAGCGCCAGGCGGAAGAACTCGCGCCAGAGCAGCTCAAAGCCCAGCCAATAGGTTGAGTCGTTGGCGCCGTAACGGGCTTCATGCCGGCGTAGCTCGCGCCAGACGTGGCGCACCGAGAGGCTGCCATCCGCTAGCCAGGGTGACAACTTGCTGGAGAAATCCCGCCCGAGCAGGCCGTTACGGGTTTCCTTGTAGTGCCGCACGGATTGGTCGCGCCACAGGTACTGGTTTAGCCATGTCAGCCCGGCAGCTTCACCAGCGCCAGGCGGCAGTGCGCTTCGTGGCTCATG
>REBY01000104.1 GCA_007692485.1 Pseudomonadaceae bacterium
CACTACCTTGACCCCGGTGCCCAACTGCAAACCAGAGGGCAACTGGGTATCCTGGCTGCTTTGCGCACCCGGCTGACGCTTGATCTGATAGAGCAAATCCTCCACCTCGGCACGGTCGCGCTTGAAACCGGTGGTCGACACGTTGGCCAGATTGTTGGAAATGGTCGTCATCATTTTGTCTTGAGCGGCCAAGCCGGTCTTGCTGACCCATAGTGCTGCGTGCATCACACTTCTCCTCGCTGTTCGTCAACGAACAGTCGCCGATTAACTCATTTGCAGAAGGCGGTCAGTCACCTGAGCGTTCTCTTCTGCGGTACGCATCATCTTGATATGCAATTCAAACTGGCGAGCCAGTGACAGCATTGCGGTCATTTCTTCCACCGCATTGACGTTACTGCCTTCCAGAAAACCGGTGACGATGCGCACATTGCCATCCGGTAGTTGTTCTTCCTCACCTTCCACCCGCATCAGACCGTCCAACCCTTTGGTCATCGCCTGCTGGTCCGGATTAACCAACTTGATGCGGTCAACCTCGGCTAATACATTCGGCCCCTCACCCAAGGCCTGAACACTGATAGTGCCGTCCACGCCGATCTCGATCTTGTCCGCGGGCGGTATTGCTACCGGGCCACCGTTACCCAGTACCGGCAACCCATTACTGGTGACCAATAAGCCGAATTCGGTGACATGCAGGCTGCCGGCACGGGTGTATGCTTCAGTGCCGTCGGGCGCCTGCACAGCAATCCAGCCATCTCGCTCGACCGCAATATCCAGATCACGGCCGGTCTGAATCAAAGTACCGGAGGACAGATCAGTGCCCGGTCGCTCGCTCATGGCATAGGCCCGCGTCGGCATGGTTTCGCCATAGACCGGCATAGAGCGCGCCTGCTCGAAATCGCGGCGAAACCCCGTCGTGGCAACGTTGGCCAAATTATTGGCGTGCGCGCGCTGACCTAGCATGTTCTGGCTGGCCCCGCTCATCGAGATATAAAGCGACTTATCCATGCGGACTCCTGCGGCGTCGAAAATTTGCCGTAATTGCGGATCTCATTGGATATCAAGCAGAAACTGTGCCAATGCCACATAAAATCCATAACAAATTGATTTATATGCATTATTTAATGAGGACTAAGACGACCTGAGGGGATGGCGGCAAACTACTGCCTAACGGAAAAGTAACTGACAAAAAAACGCCGTCCAGGTGGACGGCGTTCGTGAGCGAATTAACGCAAGTTGATGATGGTCTGAGTGACCGTATCCTGAGTCTGGATTGTTTTTGCGTTGGCCTGGTAGTTACGCTGAGCAACAATCATATTGATCAACTGCTCGGACAGATCCACGTTTGACTGCTCCAAAGCACCCGACTGAATCGAACCCAGGGTACCACTGGTAGGTGCGCCAATAACCGGCTCACCTGAGGCGGCTGACTGCGACCAGGCCGTTTTGCCCAGCGGGTTCAAACCCTGCTGATTGGCAAAAGTAGCCAGTACAACCTGCCCCTGCACCTTGGTCTGACCATTGGTGTAGCGCGCTACCAGCAAACCGGCATCGTCAATTTCCAGACCGGCCAGCTCACCGGTAGTAAAGCCGTCCTGTGTCAGCGCTGTAACACCGAAACTGGAGGAATATTGCGTGGAGCCGGTCAGGTCAAGAGAGAAGTCCAACCCTACCTCGGCACCGGTCGGCTGACCGGAACTATCCAGAGGCGCCCAGTTTTCAAAGGTAAAGGTTCGACCGGAAACCAGTTCACCCACGCTATTGAACTGAAGCGGAATTGGCTCCGGATCGAAAGCCGGATCAGTTGGTAGCAGGTTATTGCCAATCAAATTGCCGTCGCCATCGACACCGCCATCCAGATTGACCTGACGACCGTCAATCAGAGCAAACATGTCCCACTGATTAGAATCGGTTTTAACAAAATACTTGGTTAAAACATGGGGGTTGCCCTGGCTGTCATAGATATTGACCGAGGTAGAGCTGTTATAGGTTGCCGAATTGGTCGGATCAAAGGTGCCCTGAGCGGCGCCCTTGGCGAGCGCAATATCATCCGGATCTGTTGGATCGGCTGCTGGGTTGTCGACAAAATATTGATCAAATGCCTGCTGCCACGGCTGCGGCCGCACACTGGTCGAGTTCAGGTTCAGGGTCGACTCGATCTGGGTAGTGGCCTGCGGATTAGCCGATCGCGTGTCAACGCGCAGATCCGTTTGTACGCCCTGGTTGACCTGTCCAGTCACCGGGTTAACCCCGTAACCTTGCAAGCGCTCGCCAAAGTTATTGGTAATAAAGCCCTCACGATTGGTACCAAAATAACCGGCACGCGTGTAGCTCAGAGCGCCCTCATTACTGGTCACGAAAAAGCCATTACCGTTGATGGCCAAATCCAGGCTGTTTTCAGTGAAATCAATATTACCTTGGGTGAACAGCTGCGCCACATCACCGAGCAGCACACCGCTGCCTTGCGCGTTACTGCCCGACCCCAACACTGAAGCGGCATAGACATCAGCAAATTCGGCCCGCGAGGCTTTGAAACCAACGGTACCGACGTTGGCAACATTGTTACCGGTAATATTCAGATCGGAAGATGCCGCCCGAATACCACTCAAACCGATATTAAATGACATATCAAACTCCTTACTGTATCGGACGGCCGTTAACGGCCAATGGAAAACACTTCAGACAGCTCAATGCTGCCAAGACCAGACAGGTTAAGTACCATGTCACCATTCTTGCCCATGCCCAATGAAACACTGTCGACATTAGCCGGCAACAGAGTTGCCAGTTGCTTGTTTTCACCCTCTAGCACGGCGTTGGCTTCAAACTTGTAGCGCCCAGGCGGCAAGACATTGCCGTTACCGTCAGTGCCATCCCAGGTGAACTTGTGCAAACCTGCTTTTTGCGCGCCCATATTCAAGTTGGTAATCAGGCTGCCAGAATCGCTATACACCGAGACGCTGACGTGCTCACTGGGCTTGTTCAGCACCAGTTCGCCCGTCATCCCGACTGCGGTATCCACCATGGAGCGCGACGTTGGCACGGTGACCGATCGGCCAACCAGCGAGGAAGCTTGCAGTGCTTGTGACGACTGATAGCCACCCAACAGGGATTCCATCGACTTATTCAGGTTTTCGATACCTTCCACCGTGCTGAACTGGGCCAGCTGGGCAATAAATTCGCCGTTTTCCTGCGGTGATAGAGGGTCTTGGTTATTCAGCTGCGCGACCAGCAATTGCAGGAACTGGTCCTTGCCCAATTCATCACCCTTGGCAAAGCGCGACTGATCAACCTGATACTGGTCGAGTATGCTTTCACCGGTGGCCATACTGCTGTTGATGTTCATGCCCTACTCCATTTGTGCAATTACTGACCCAGCGTCAATACGCGCTGCAGCATGGTTTTGGTGGTGTTCATTATTTCCACGTTGGTTTGATAGCTGCGTGACGCCGACATCATGTTGGCCATTTCTTCGACCACATTGACGTTGGGGTAAAACACGTAGCCTTCTTCATTGGCCATCGGGTGGTCAGGCTCGTATCGAGCCTGCAGCTCTGCATCTGACTCGACGATGCCTAGCACCTGAACACCCTGCCCTTGCGCCTGATCTTGAGTGAAGGGTGAACTGCCTAGACCGCCCTGTTGCTGCTGAAATACCGTGGCAAAGACTGGGTGCCGCGCCCGATAGGTTTCATCGGTACTGCTGGAAACGGTTTCCGCGTTGGCGATGTTGCTGGCTACGGTATTCAGGCGCAGTGACTGGGCACTCATGGCCGAACCGGCAATATCAAAGATCTGACTAAGTGCCATGGTTATTCTCCTCGAAGGGCAGTCATCAGCCCTTTGAATTTGCCATCAAGAAAAGTAAAACTGGCCTGAAAGTCGATAGCGTTCTCGGCAAATTTAGCCTTCTCTACCTCAGTATCCACAGTATTGCCATCAATTGCCGGCTGACTCGGCGTGCGAAAGCGCAGTGCAGCCGCTTGATCAAGGAACCCCTGAGCGGGTAAATGCTGTGCATGCGTGCGATCGGCCCGGAAGCTGCTATCTGTGCTGGTTTTCTGTGCTTGCAGAACTGTCTGGAAGTCCAGATCTCGGGCCTTGAAGTTGGGGGTGTCTGCGTTGGCCAAGTTATTCGACAGCACCGAGGCCCGCTCAGCACGGAACTTCAATGCTTGCTCATGGACGCCCAGTGCGCGGTCAAAATTCAGACTCATGGTGACAACCTCGTGTCAATTTCTGCGGAGTAGTCTCCGGACACAAGGACACAAGCAATAGCCATGCCAAAAGCAAAAGTACTTAATTTTCAGAAGGTTATGTATTTTAACACTAGCGGGACGGCAACATTTTTCCGTCACCTGGCAAAGCGGAGGCTGCCTGACGCGCACGGCAACGGCAAGGAACAGCCGCGGCGTTAGGAGTTATCACTGGGGGTGGCCGGGTTACTTTGCCTGGTAAACAATACCCGGGCTGCACTGCACCATCTGATACAACTCAGGTAAACCGTTGAGGGCCTCAGAGGCGCCCAGCATCAAATAGCCGCCGGGTTTAAGCGTGGCATGAATGCGGCGCAGGATGTCTTTTTTGACCTCGGCCGAAAAATAGATCAATACATTCCGGCAAAACACGATGTCGAACTTGCCCAGCATGGCGTAGCTGTCGAGGAGATTCAGGGCACGAAATTCCACCCGGCTGCGGATTGGCTGCTTAACCGCCCAGCGGCCCGGCGAGAGCGGATCAAAATAACGGGTCAGGCGCTCGGGAGCGAGGCCACGGGCAACGGAAAGACTGTCATACTCGGCACTTTTGGCGGCTGTCAAAATACTGCCAGACAAATCGGTAGCAACAATTTGTGCCCCTGCCCGCAACTGTCCGAGGTTGGTCCGATCAAACTCATCAATAGCCATACTCAGTGAATAGGGTTCCTGCCCGGATGAGCAAGCCGCCGACCAAATGCGCAAGCGCTGATGTGGATTGGCCTTGATGAATTCAGGGATAAGCTTTTTCTTCAGGACTTCGAAGGGATACACATCACGAAACCAGAGGGTCTCATTGGTCGTCATGGCATCCACTACAGCCTCTTTGAGACCACCGCGTGGCTGGGCATGAATACGCCGTACCAACTCACTCAGGCTGGTGATTTTTTCCTGCTCCAGCAGCCTATTCAGACGACTGGCAACCAGGTACTGCTTGTTATCTCCCAGCACAATGCCGCAGGTCTTTTCCAGAAACTCGCGGAAAACCTGAAAATCCTGATTCGCTGAACTCACGCAGCCATCCTGTTTTGCCTGTAGCTGGATATCACGGGTGGCCGACTATTGTGCCACATCACCACGCAATGCATGTAAACGGTCAACAACCCGCTGGGCCAACTCATCCGGACGGAACTTGGCCAAAAAGTCATCGGCACCGACCTTCTTCACCATTGCCTGATTGAACACGCCGGACAATGAGGTGTGTAGCATGACGTGCAGACCGCTCAAGCGCGGGTCATTGCGTACTTCAGCCGTCAATGTGTAGCCGTCCATTTCGGGCATCTCGATATCCGACACCATGAGCAGCAACTCCTTGGTCACGTCGTCACCTTTCTCGGCCATATCCTTGAGATAATTAAGCGCCTGCCGACCATCATTCAACGCAATTACTTCAACACCGACCTCTTCCAGGCAACGAGTTACCTGCTTGCGCGCAATCATCGAATCATCAACCACCAAAACGCGCCGGGAAACGGCCTCAGCCTGGGTTTGCTCATCGATAATGCCTTCAGAAACCCCTTCTGACATGGGCACCACTTCTGCCAGGATCTTCTCCACGTCAATGATCTCAACCATTTGCTCATCTACCCGGGTGACTGCGGTCAAATAATGCTCGCGCCCGGTACCACGGGGTGGCGGATGAATTTCCGACCAGTTCATATTGACGATGCGTTCAACCGAACGCACCAGAAAACCCTGCACGCGATAGTTGTACTCGGTGATGATCACAAAGGCCGTGCTGATATCGTCAAGCCCGGGGCCGCCAGTCGCCTTGTTAAGGTCAATAATAGGCAATGTGCCGCCGCGGATGTGAGCAACCCCACGGACGACAGGATTCAGCCGGGGCAGAATCGTCAGCTTCGGGCACTGCAGGACTTCTTTGACCTTGAACACATTAATCCCGTACAGCTGCTTGCCAGCCAGACGGAATAACAACAATTCAAGGCGATTCTGCCCAACCAGCTGGGTACGCTGGTTGACTGAATCCATTACGCCAGCCATAAGCCACTCCTTCTTGCCGCCCGGGTCAGGCACGCTATTTGCTTATTATCATGACAACGACGATTCATTGACATGCACTACCCCTAAGCCATCAAGGTTAATTGTATGCGTTTTCTCAACATCTGCGCGGGTTTGGCACTAATTTTTTCCGCCAACGCATCAGCCAATCCGCTGATTGATCAGCTTATCGGCGTGACCACGGCTTTTCTTGAGGAAGAAATCCAGCAACACCTCGGACAAAGTAGCCGTGAAGCGCGACATAGCATTGCTGTTAATCGTCTGGATTCACGATTGCGCCTGACGCCATGCCCGGATAGCGACATCCATACCAGCCTGGAAAGCCCGGCTACTCCTGTTGGTCGGGTAACCGTACGGGTTGCCTGCGAGAACGAACAAGTGCGCTGGCGCCTGTTCGTTCCGGCCCAGGTCAACCTCTATCAACCGGTAGTAGTATTGACGCGCCCCCTGGGTCGTCATGCCGCGATCAGTGCCAGCGATCTGACGCTGCTCGAACGTGATGTCGGCTTGCTCAATGGCAGCTACCTGACCGAACTGGATCAGGCTATCGGCATGCGAACCCGTCGCGCGATACGTGAAGACAGCGTACTTAACCCAAGCCACCTTGAGCTCGACGAGATCGTCAAGCGCGGTGACCGGGTCGTCATCAGCGCGGCCAACCCAAACATATCCGTACGCATGCCGGGCGAGGCACTTGAAGGCGGTGTGGTCGGCAGCCAGATCCGGGTGCGCAACAGTCGTTCAGGACGCACCGTGACTGGCCGTATAACGGCACCTGGCCAGGTCAAGGTGGCCCTGTGAAGAACCCCCACCCTTGGGTTATGATGGGTAGAGAATGTGTAACGCTCGGCACCATGACCGACCCCGTTTCACCACGGCAAAAAAACTTTCAGTCTCAGGCTAAAGTTTTTGTCGCACTGGCCGTTACAGATGTCAGTAAAGTAATTAATTCTTGAGGACGGATAGAATGGTCATTGACTTCAACGCGCCCAACAGCGCCAACAACAGCGGCCGTAGCAGCCAGTCTGGTGCGGCGAATGGCAAGCGCGAGGCCGGCATGGATAGCGCCAGCACTGATAGCCGCAGCCCGCAAACTGCCAACCCGACCAGCGATACAGCGGTCAACCTGAGCAGCCAGGCACAGCAGCTTCAAGCTATTGAAGATCGGCTCAAGCAAATGCCGGAAGTTGACAGCCAGCGTGTGGCTGAACTGCGTGACGCCATCGCCAATGGCAGTTACCAGATTGACAGCGGCCGTATTGCTGACAAACTGCTGGCAAGCGAGGGCTGAACCCGGCCCTTTGTCCTGTTCTACTGATCATGGAGAAACGGCATGCAGCAACTGGCTACCCTACTGAGTAACGCAAATCAGGACTGCCTTGCCTTTCTCGCCCTGCTCGATGATGAGCAGCAAGCTCTGATTGACAGCAACATGCCTGCGCTCGAAGCGCTGCTTGAGCGAAAGTCTTCTCTTATTGCACGCCTTGCTGAACACGACCATCAGATCAACAACTGGCTGACAGCCGAGCAGATCCCCTCTGGCGGCCTGCGCGATCATCTGGCGACATTGGCTGATACCTCCCTGCAAACAGCCTACACTGAATTTCTCGCTAACCTGGACCAGTGCCAGGAGGCCAGCAACCGCAATGCTCGCCTGGTGGCACACAACCAGCACAGTACCCGGCACCTGCTCGACCTGTTGCGTAATCAGGGCGAAACAACGCAAAATGTCTATGATCGTCAAGGCCTTACCCGTGGTCCTGGTGGTCAGCGGACAATCAGCAAAGCCTGATGCTGTAGTCAAAAAGCCAGTACAGTGTTGTATAGTAGCGCCACTGCCTATAACGAATAAAACGGGATCACTCAGTGACGAGTCTTTTTGCGCAACCAGACGGCCCCCAGCCGCCGCGGGATGTCCGCTCCCCTATAGAAATCTGTGCCCTGCTAAAAAACTTGCAGCAATCGCACACGCCGCTTTCAATCCGATTTGCCGACCGTAATGACAGCTTCCAGAGCTTTATTGTGCAAGTGGATAACAAACGTCAGTGCGTCTGGATTGACGAGATGATTCCGCAGGCCGGTGACCGTTATATGAGCCTGGGCGAACCCTGCCGATTGGAGGCCTGGCAAGAAGGAGCACACTTGCGCTGGGAAGGCATTGGCGCCATGCGTGAAATACTGGACGACGCCCCAGCCTTCTGCCTGCCTATACCGGAGTTACTGGTCTACCACCAGAAACGCGGCGCGTTTCGAGCCCCCATCCGGCGCAGCCTGGACGTCAGTATCGGCTTGCGCCATAGCAAACGTGGCGCAGCACCGCGAGGCGCCCTTATGGACATCTCTGCCACCGGCTGCAAAGCACGCCTGGAGGGCAATCAGGTCAATCTGTTGCCTGCAGGCGAAGTATTCGACCTAAGCCATATCAGCCTGCCAGACAGCCCGCGCACCGCTGTTGCCGTCGAAATACGCCATCGCCAGTATTTTGCTGACACGGATGAAACCCATGTCGGCCTGATGTTTCATGATGTCGGCCCAGCGCTTCAGCGCCAAATAGATCGTTTCGTCAACTTCCTGCAACGCGAAGCACGACGCATGGAACGCGACGACCTGTTTTGATCTGACAGAGTCCTAACCAGGCCGATGGTCGGCCTGGTCTTCATCCCGCTCAGAGACCGTTACCGCGTAGGCTTCGGATTCATCGATCATCTGCTCAACAACCATTTGTTCGTCGACTCGCGGATCCAGCGCCGCGGCCAGCGGAGAGCTAGCCAAATTACCGGCTGAGGGCATGAAATGCACCGGCGCCTCTTGAACCAAGTGCTCACCCGTCACCGTTTCCGGCCGTACCTTGAGCACCAGAATAAAGCTGCTCAACCCCATAAATACATATAACCAATGTGCGCCAAGCAGCTTCATTATTACCGAGGCCAGCAGAGGTCCTACGCTGGCACCAACGCCAAAGGTAACCAGCAACATGGCTGCCAGCGGCACACGGTCTTCCTGCTCGATATGGTCGTTGGCCAAAGCAACGGCCAAAGGATAAAGAGTAAAGATCAGTAAGCCAAACAAGGCAGTCAGCGCCAACAACCAAAACCCCGGACTGGCAGATATGGCAATCAGCATCGCTACCCCAGTCAGGATAATGCCATTGATCTGGATCATCCGGCTGCGGTCAAGCCGGTCTGATAGCCAACCCACGGGCCATTGGGCAATCAACCCCGCCCCGATGGTGACTGCCATGAAAACCCCGATATCCGATGTATCCAGACCCACCTCGCTGGCAAAAACCGGCGTCATACCATAAAAAGCACCCAGCAAAAGCCCAGACACTAGCACCGTGGTCAATGCCTGCGGAATCCGCTGGAAAAAGATTTTAACTTTCATCGGGGCCGGGTGCAGTGGTGCGGGGTGCAAACGGTTGGTCACTGCAACCGGAATCAGGCAGAGCGAAAAACACATAGCGACCAGAATCAAGTGTTCAATCGCCAGTTCCGGCCTCAACGTAAGCACTACCTGACCCAATACCAGGCCAAGGAAGGTCACCACCATATAGCCGGCAAACACGCTGCCGCGCTGATGCGACTCAGCTTGCTCGTTCAGCCAGCTCTCCAGCACCATGTACTGGCACATCATAGCCATGCCCGCGACCACCCGCAGCACCAGCCAGATTTCAACTTTACCCGTCAATGCATGCCCCAATACTGAAGCCGTTACCAACCCGGCGCTGGCAACAAATGCCCTAATGTGACCCACCTTGGCAATCATCCGGTGACCTACAGAGGCCCCCAATACCAGACCAACGTAATAACCGGTCATCAACAGTCCGATCCATATCTCATTCACACCTTCGCCAGCCAGACGCAAGCCCAGGTAGGTACTCAACAGACCACTACCAAGCAGCATCAACAAGGTAGCTAAATACAGTGACGAAAAGGCGGTGAAGGCAGAGGGCATGCTAACTCCAGAAATAACAGGCAAAACTGCAAAGCAATGGTTTGCTAGCAGTGTAGAAGATATCTTCCAGGGACAGAGCAGATGGCTACATTTGCAAAGGTATACTGCAACAAACGGGTGGATGAAATATGGCGCGCGAGCCCGGATTCGAACCGGGGACCTACCGCTTAGGAGGCGGTTGCTCTATCCAGCTGAGCTACAAGCGCGCAGATTACCAGTCAGGCCGCTAATCGACGCGAATAGTAACCGACGCACCAGAGTCAGGCAAACCGCTTAAGGCAGGGCAATATTGAACCGATGGCAAAGTGACGCATTATTGGCGACATTTTATCGGCACAAGCCATGCATTCCTGTTACAAATAATGCTAGGATAACGGCGTTTATGCAGATGCGAGACATGTCCTGCGAGCTGCAGGCGACGAACGCGCATGGAACCAAAAGCGAAATGGTGTATCTTAAGGATGAGTGAAGGCATTTTGCAGCCATTGCACGGCATCTGCGGGATACCGTCCCCAACCACCAAATTGAGCGACTTGTTGCGATTATGAAAACAGCTACCCAAACCTATACCAGCCGCACCGCAGACAAGTTTGTTGTTCGTCTGCCCCATGGCATGCGCGATCGCATAGCCGATGTTGCCAAGCAGCACCACCGCAGCATGAATTCAGAGATCATCGCCCGTCTCGAACACAGCCTGGACGATCTGCCCAGCCTGCCCGAAGGCCCCACCCGCCATAGCCTCAACGCCTTGTCGGCCGAAGGCTTGAGTGGTCACGAGCAGGAACTGCTGACTCGCTTTCGCGACATGAGTCGTCGTCAGCAAAATGCCCTGTTGGCATTACTGATGAGCGAAAGCGCCTGACGCAGCACCGGGCAACTGCAGCCAAGCTGTCTGCAAGTCGTCTTGGTATAAAGCCGCTCTAACGAGCGGCTTTTTTGTGCCCGCTTGCCAGTAACTGGGAATTGATACCGCCTGATGATCGCACAAAAAAGCCGCCCCTTCGGGCGGCTTTTGCATCGCTGGCAAACCTTGGCCTGCCGAGCTTTAACCAACAAAGTTCAGCAGGATACCAGCGGCTACAGCAGAACCAATCACACCAGCCACATTGGGGCCCATGGCATGCATCAACAGGAAGTTCTGCGGGTTAGCCTCCAGGCCTACCTTATTGGATACCCGCGCCGCCATCGGTACTGCCGAGACGCCCGCTGAACCAATCAAGGGATTGATCGGCTGCTTGCTGACCAGGTTCATCAGCTTGGCCATCAACAAACCCGCAGCAGTACCTCCACAGAAAGCCACCATCCCCAGGATCATGATGCCCAGCGTGCTAAGCAGCAGGAAGTATTCAGCCTGCAGTTGTGAGCCGACAGCCAACCCCAGCGCAATGGTCACAATGTTAATCAAGGCATTGCGTGCAGTGTCCGCCAAGCGCTCGACGACACCACACTCACGCATCAGATTACCGAAGCACAGCATACCCACCAGCGGAGCCGCAGAGGGCAGCAGCAGCGCTACCAGCATCATTAGCATCAGCGGGAACATGATCTTTTCCAGTTTACTCACGCTGCGTAGCTGGGTCATTTTGATCGCACGCTCTTTTTGCGTGGTCAGTGCTCGCATGATCGGTGGCTGCAACATCGGTACCAGAGCCATATAGGCATAGGCCGCTACGGCAATCGGACCGAGCAAATGTGGTGCCAATTGCGAGGTCACAAAAATCGAGGTCGGGCCATCAGCACCGCCGATGATCGCGATTGAAGCGGCTTCCTGAATAGTAAAGTCAAAACCGGGCACACCCCAGGCCGTCAGTGCCAGTGCCCCCAACAAGGTACCGAAGATACCGAACTGGGCAGCCGCACCGAGCAGCAGGGTGCGCGGATTAGCCAGCATGGGACCAAAATCGGTCATGGCGCCCACACCCATGAAGATCAACAACGGGAAAACCGTGGTTGGCAAACCCACTTCATAAAGTATGTAAAGCAGGCCACCACTTTCAGCGATGCCGGCTACCGGCAGGTTGGCGAGAATACCGCCAAACCCGATCGGAATCAGCAGCAAGGGCTCAAACCCCTTACGAATAGCCAGGTAAATAAGACCCAGGCAAATGGCGATCATGATCACCTGACCAAACTGCATATGGTACAGCCCGGTCGTCTGCCACAACTGGAGCAGCTTATCCATAAACGGCGCTCCTTAGCCTATTGTCAGCAGGGTATCGCCAACCGATACGGCATCGCCGACCTTGACGTTCACACTGGCTACGGTACCGCCCTTGACGGCGCAGACATCGGTTTCCATTTTCATGGCTTCCAGAATGATAACGACCTGCCCTTCTTCCACAGTGTCACCTTCGTTGACCAGAATCTTGAAAATATTACCGGCCAGCGGTGCCGGCTGGGCTTCGCCTTCACCCGCTGGCGCTGCTGAGGGAGCAGCTGCTGCAGCTTGTGATTCACCCGCCACCGGCTTGATACCGGTAATATCGCCACCATCGGCAACCTGAACAACAAACTCCTTGCCATTGACCGTGACGGTATACACCTCAGGCTCACCCACCTTGGCGGGTACTTTGGCACTGGCTGCTACCATTTCCTGACCGGTCGGTACCGGCTCGAAGGCATCCGGGTTACCGCGATTTTCCAGGAACTTCAAACCAATCTGTGGGAAGAGCGCATAGGTCAGCACGTCATCGACTTCCGCATCCGCCAACGTGAAACCTTTCTCCTTGGCCAGGCCCTTGAGCTCAGCCGTCAGCTTGTCCATTTCATTATCGAGCAGGTCAGCCGGCCGACAGGTAATGGCTTCAGCACCATCCAGAACGCGCTCTTGCAACTCCTTGTTGAAAGGCGCAGGCGCAGCGCCGTACTCGCCCTTCAGGATGCCGGCAGTTTCCTTGGTGATCGACTTGTAACGCTCACCGGTCAAGACATTGATCACTGCCTGGGTACCGACAATTTGCGACGTCGGTGTAACCAGGGGAATAAAGCCAAGGTCTTCACGAACACGTGGAATTTCTGACAAGACCTCATCAAACTTGTCGGTCGCACCCTGCTCACGTAGCTGGTTCTCCATATTGGTCAGCATGCCACCAGGCACCTGGGCGACCAAAATACGGGAATCAACACCCTTGAGGGTGCCTTCGAACTTGGCGTACTTCTTGCGCACTTCGCGGAAGTAGGCGGCGACCTCCTCCAGCAGCTCAAGATTGAGCCCGGTATCACGATCGGTATTCTGGAAAATCGCCACCACCGACTCAGTCGGCGAGTGGCCGTAAGTCATCGACATGGACGAAATGGCGGTATCAACGTTATCGATACCGGCCTCGGCAGCCTTGAGAATGGCAGCAGTGGACAGGCCAGCGGTGGCATGGCACTGCATATGCACCGGAATGCTCAGCGCCTGCTTCAGACGTGAAACCAGGTCAAAGCAGGTATAGGGCGTCAGAATCCCAGCCATATCCTTGATCGCAATGGAATCAGCACCCTGATCCTCGATCTGCTTGGCCAAGTCCACCCACATCTCGATTGTGTGCACCGGGCTGGTGGTGTAGGAAATGGTGCCCTGGGCATGCTTGCCCTGAGCTTTAACTGCCTTCAATGCCGTTTCAAGATTACGCGGGTCATTCATGGCATCGAACACACGGAACACATCGACACCATTGTCCGCCGCCCGCTCGACAAACTTTTCCACCACATCATCAGCATAATGACGATAGCCAAGCAGATTTTGCCCACGCAGCAACATCTGCTGACGGGTATTGGGCATCGCTTTTTTCAACTCGCGAATACGTTCCCAGGGGTCTTCGCCGAGATAACGGATGCAGGCATCAAAGGTGGCGCCGCCCCAGGACTCCACCGACCAAAACCCGACCTGATCGAGCTTGCCGGCAATCGGCAGCATGTCGTCAAGACGCATGCGAGTCGCCAGAATGGATTGGTGGGCGTCGCGCAAGATGACATCAGTAATGCCCAGAGGCTTTTTGCTATCGGTCATAATGTTATGGCCTTTCTGATTGTAATAGTGAAGCAGTCATGGAGGGTGTCAGGAGCGACGGGCACGATGCTGACGAATGGCCGCGCTAATGATCGCAATGGTCTGCTCATCAACGTCGCCCGCTTTGCCTTTCGGCTTGGCAGCAGCTTTGCCAGCAGGTACTGCAATCGGCTCAGGAAAATAACGCCCGATGACTTTCGACATCAGCGTAGTGAGGACCACCAGCAAAATGAGAAAGATAAAAACCGACCCCATGCCCAGCAGCATCAGCTCAACGCCTTCCTCCATCAAATCGGACGAATTCATCAGATCTCCCGAAAACAATAAAGCGCACTAATGCGCAAATCCCAATATTATCAGCCGTGCAAATACGACTAAAGCGGCGCGCCGCTCCCCTGCGAATCTACACAGTTCCTGTAAAATCGGGTTAATGTAGCCTGCTGTAACACTTTTGGCAACGAATCCGCATGCAATCTTGCCTGCCGAAGAGAGCCCGAAGGCTCAATCAAACAACTGATTTACAAAAGGAAAATAGTTGCCAGGCCGAGGAAAATAAAGAACCCGCCACTGTCGGTGATGCCGGTAATCATGACACTGGAGCCCAGCGCCGGATCTCGCCCGAAGCGAACACGAATAAGAGGTATGAATACCCCCATCAAAGCAGCCAGCAGCATATTCAGCACCATGGCTGACATGAGCACAACGGACAAGGCTGCGTTGCCGTAAAGCATGTAAGCGATCAGGGACAACACAAAGCCCCAGAACAGGCCGTTGATCAAGGCCACCCCGGTTTCTTTGCGCAGCAAACGCTTGCCATGGGCAACCTGTACCTGGCCGGTAGCAATACCACGCACAATCATGGTGATGGTCTGATTGCCCGAGTTACCACCGATCCCGGCGACAATCGGCATCAGCGCTGCCAGCGCGACCAGTTGCTCGATCGAGCCTTCAAACAGACCGATAACCCGCGAAGCAATCAATGCAGTACACAGGTTGATCGCCAACCAGGCCCAACGGTTACGAACCGACTTCCATACCGAGGAGAAAATATCCTCTTCTTCACGCAGGCCCGCAGCACTGAGCACTTCAGCCTCACTCTGCGCGCGGATATAGTCAACCACGGCGTCGATGGTCAGCCGACCAAACAAGCGGCCTTCATCATCCACGACCGGGGCGGAAATCAAATCATAACGCTCGAACGCCTGAGTCGCTTCATCGGCATCATCATTGGCACGAAATAACACCGGATCATCTGACATCACCTCAGCCACTGTCATTTCAGGCGAACTGACCAGCAATTTGCGAATCGGCAAGACGCCCTTGAGATGACCGTCAGCATCGATCACGAACAGCTTGTCATTATGATCCGGTAGGGCATCGAAGCGCCGCAGGTAGCGACTGACGACCTCCAGGGTGACATCATCGCGGATAGTGATCATGTCAAAGTCCATCAACGCCCCAACTTCATCTTCAGCGAAAGACAAAGCTGATTTCAGGCGCTCGCGCTCTTCGACGTCCAGAGTGTCCATGAGCTCGCGTACGACATCACGCGGCAAGTCTGGTGCCAGGTCAGCGAGTTCGTCCGCGTCCAGGTTGTTGGCGGCAGCCAGAATCTCCTGACTGTCCATATCCGCGATAAGCATTTCACGGACCGCGTCAGACACCTCAAGCAGGATGTCGCCATCGCGCTCAGAGCGCACCAGCTGCCAGGCCAGCAAACGCTCTTCCAATGGCATCGATTCAAGGATTACCGCAACATCAGCCGGATGCAGCTCATCAAGCCGCTGCTGCAATTCCAGGCTTACTTCGTTGCGCAAGCCAGCAGCAACCTGATCACCCTCCTCCTGCTCCTCGGACTCAGCCGCATAGAGCTGCCGCACCAACTCCAGCACCTGATCCAGACGATCCTGCAAGCTCTCGGGCGACTTTCTCTGCATTTCCGGCATGAATGGGTTCCTGGTGCTGATGGACAAAGATAATTACCGTAGCTTAGCAGTTGACGCAGTGCATTACTGCTGCAAGTCAATGACAATCCAGCAAATTCCGGACGAAAAAAAACCCACTGGAAGACCAGTGGGTTTTTCTCAATATGGCGCACTCGGGAGGATTCGAACCTCCGACCGCTCGGTTCGTAGCCGAGTACTCTATCCAGCTGAGCTACGAGTGCGTTATGGGTGCGCATTATAGGGCTTATTAAAACCCTGTCAAACATTATATTCCGTTAAGAATCAAAAACTAACGCTTGACATCTAATGAGCAAAAAGTGGCGGAGAGGGCGGGATTCGAACCCGCGATACGCTATTAACGTATACTCCCTTAGCAGGGGAGCGCCTTCAGCCACTCGGCCACCTCTCCGTAACACGCGGAGAATACTACCTACGCGCTCGCCCTAATGCAATGGAAAATTCCATTAAAATTAGCTATTTGGTTCGTCATCCTTCTCTTTCTGGATGCGCTGGTAAATTTCTTCACGATGCACAGCCACTTCTTTCGGTGCGTTGACACCGATTCGTACCTGATTGCCCTTAACACCAAGGACAGTCACTGTCACTTCATCACCTACCATCAGGGTCTCACCAACCCGTCGTGTCAAAATAAGCATTCCATTTCTCCTTGCTCTTGATCAGGACATAGCACTCTGCAAAAAACCGGCTCCTTGCCTACCAATGCCTGCCAGAGAGATCAGTATAGACAGCTCTAGCTGGCTTGCACGCGATCATCATCGCAGGATATTTCCGTGCGAGTATGCCGCTGGCAGACGGACACGGCAGCCAGAAACCGTGCCCTTGCAGGCGAGTATACTGCTCTCGCCCAATACTGACAGTCAGAGGTGGTCGCGCTCAGCCTCTTCACTATCCAATTCAAAGGCGCTGTGCAACGAACGCACAGCGAGTTCGAGATACTTTTCGTCAATAACCACGGAGATCTTGATTTCGGACGTAGAGATCATCTGGATGTTGATACCCTCATCGGACAGCGCCTGGAACATCTTGCTGGCAACCCCTGCATGCGAGCGCATGCCAACCCCGACGATAGACACCTTGACGATCTTGCTGTCGCCAGCCACCTCACGGGCACCGATCTGAGCGGCTACCCGATCCAAAATATCCTGTGCTTTACGTACGTCGTTGCGGTGCACGGTAAAGGTAAAGTCCGTGGTGTTATCCTGGGACACGTTCTGCACGATCATGTCGACTTCGATATTGGCCGCACTCACCGGGCCAAGAATCTTGAAGGCAACACCAGGGGTATCCGGCACACCACGAATAGTCAGCTTGGCTTCATCGCGATTGAAGGCAATACCGGAAATGACAGGTTGTTCCATTGCAGCACCTTCCTCAAGGGTTATCAGGGTCCCGGGACCCTCTTTGAAACTGTGCAGTACGCGCAGAGGTACGTTGTATTTGCCAGCAAACTCGACGGCCCGGATCTGCAGCACCTTGGATCCCAGGCTGGCCATTTCCAGCATTTCTTCAAAGGTGATCTTGTCCAGTCTGCGAGCGGTCTCGACCACCCGTGGATCCGTGGTGTAAACCCCGTCCACATCAGTATAGATCTGGCACTCATCGGCTTTCAGCGCAGCGGCCAGGGCAACCCCGGTGGTATCGGAGCCGCCACGTCCCAGCGTGGTAATGTTGCCCTGTTCATCAACGCCCTGAAAGCCAGCAACAATTACCACACGGCCGGCAGACAGGTCAGCGCGCATGCGTGCATCGTCGATATTCTGGATACGTGCCTTGGTATGCGCACTGTCCGTCAGAATGCGTACCTGGCTACCCGTATAGGACACCGCATCGACACCACGCTCTTTCAGCGCCATGGCCAGCAGGGCAATGGTCACCTGCTCACCAGTAGAAATAATGACATCCATCTCGCGCGGATCTGGTTCAGCCTGAATGGCTTTGGCCAGTTCAATCAAGCGATTGGTCTCTCCGCTCATGGCGGATACTACGACCACCAGGTCATCACCCCGGGCACGAAAACCTTTGACCTTTTCGGCAACCTGGCAGATACGTTCAACACTGCCGACCGAGGTACCACCAAACTTCTGGACAATGAGTGCCATTTTGTTGAACCAACTCCCTGCGCTAAATGTGCTCGTGACTAATCATCAACCCGCATGGCGGGCACCCTATTGTTGCGCCAACCAGTCCGCGGCCTTGCTTAAGGCAGCATCCAGGGCGGCGACATCGGTACCGCCGCCCTGCGCCATATCCGGTCGACCACCACCCTTGCCACTCACCTCGCCCGCGGTGAAGCGGATCAGGTCTCCGGCTTTGACACTGGCGGTCAAGTCCTTGGTCACCCCGGCGACCAGCACTACTTTGCCGTCGAGCTCACCGCCTAATAGCACCACGGCCGAGCCCAGCTTGTTTTTCAGCTGATCGATCAGTGCCAACAGGGCCTTGCCATCGAGGCCGTCGACACGCTTGATCAACGCCTTGAACTGACCGACTTGCTGTGCCTCAGCGGCCAAGTCGCTACCGGCAGCGCTGGCTGCCTTGGCTTTCAGTTGCTCAACATCTTTTTCCAGTTGCCGGCTACGCTCAACCAACCCGGATAACTTGTCCAGCAGAGTATCGCGTGACCCTTTTACCAGTTGCGCAGCCTGACGCAACTGTTCTTCGGTTTGCGTCAGATAATCGAGAGCACCCTGCCCCGTCACGGCTTCAATACGACGCACCCCCGCAGCAATACCGCCCTCACTGACGATCTTGAACAAACCAATGTCACCTGTCCGGCTGACATGCGTACCGCCACAGAGTTCGACCGAAAAGCCATCGCCCATGGTCAGCACGCGCACTGAACTGCCGTACTTCTCACCAAACAAGGCCATGGCACCTTTACGCTTGGCGGTGTCGATATCGGTAATTTCAATTTCCACTGCCGAGTTCAGTCGAATCTGCTCGTTGACCCGCAGCTCCAATGCCCGCAACTGCTCTGCAGTGATCGCCTCAAAGTGACTGAAATCAAAGCGCAAACGCTGACTGTCGACCAAAGAGCCTTTCTGGGTGACATGCTCACCGAGAACTTCACGCAAAGCGGCATGCAACAAATGGGTCGCCGAGTGGTTAAGCTTGGTCGCTTGACGTACGCTTGCATCAACCAAGGCCTTGAGGTCGGCGCCGACACTCAGGCTGCCCCTGGCAACCACGCCATGATGCAGATGCGCACCACCGGCTTTGGTGGTGTCGCGTACATCAAAGCGCACGCCAGCCCCTTCCAGATAGCCGTTATCACCAACCTGGCCGCCTGACTCGGCGTAAAAGGGTGTGCGGTCCAGCACAACAACACCCGACTCACCATCGGCCAGCAGATCAACCGGCTCACCATCGCGAAACAGAGCCACGATCTTGCCGCTGCCAGCGGTCTGTTCGTAACCCTCAAAGCGGGTTTCGGCATCGATCTTGACCAGGCTGTTGTAATCCAAGCCAAACTGACTGGCCGAACGGGCGCGCTCACGTTGCGCCTGCATGGCCGTCTCAAAACCGGCCTCATCCAGCGTCAGGCCCCGCTCACGGGCAATATCGCCCGTCAGATCCATTGGAAAGCCATAGGTGTCATACAGTTTGAACACCAGTTCACCGGGGATTTCCTTGCCCTGCAAGCCAGCCAGGTCCTGCTCAAGAATCTTCAGCCCCTGTTCCAGGGTCTTGGCAAACTGCTCTTCCTCGGATTTCAGCACCCGCTCGATATGCGCCTGCTGGGCCTTCAGCTCGGGAAAGGCAGTCCCCATCTCTGCTACCAGTGCGGCAACAATACGGTGAAAGAACAAACCACTGGCACCCAGCTTGTTACCATGCCGACAAGCGCGACGAATGATCCGGCGCAGTACATAACCACGTCCTTCATTGGACGGCAGTACGCCATCGGCAATCAGGAAGCCACAAGAACGAATATGATCGGCAACCACCTTCAGTGATGCAGCATCATCATTGGCGCAACCGATAGCTTGTGCAGCGGCCGCCAGCAAGTTCTGGAACAGATCGATTTCGTAGTTGGCATGCACACCCTGCATGACCGCACTAATGCGCTCCAGACCCATACCGGTATCGACACTGGGCGCTGGCAGCGGGTTCATCTCGCCACTAGCGCTGCGATTGAACTGCATGAAAACAATATTCCAGATCTCGATATACCGGTCGCCGTCTTCTTCCGGGCTACCCGGCGGGCCACCCCAGATATCAGCACCATGATCATAGAAAATTTCCGTGCAGGGTCCGCAAGGCCCGGTATCACCCATAGCCCAGAAGTTATCCGACGCGTAGGGTGCGCCTTTGTTATCGCCAATACGCACCATGCGTTCTGCCGGCACCCCTACTTCCTGAGTCCAGATGTCATAGGCCTCATCGTCCGAGGCATAAACCGTTACCCAGAGCTTTTCCGGGTTCAGCCCCATCCAGTCCTTGCTGGTCAGGAAGGTCCAGGCATAGTTGATGGCATCGCGTTTGAAATAATCGCCGAAACTGAAGTTACCCAGCATCTCGAAAAAGGTGTGATGCCGTGCGGTATAGCCAACATTCTCGAGATCATTGTGCTTGCCGCCGGCACGCACACATTTCTGGCTGCTCGCGGCACGCGTGTACGCACGCTGCTCAAGGCCGAGGAAAGAGTCCTTGAACTGATTCATGCCTGCATTGGTAAACAACAGGGTCGGGTCGTCGGCCGGAATCAGTGAGCTGGAGGCCACACGACTGTGTCCCTGTTGCTCAAAGAAACGGAGGAAGGCTTCACGGATTTCAGCGCTTTTCATAACTCCCCTACCACAGATAGTTGAACCTGCCTGAAAATCAGGCAAAGGCGGGCATTATATAGACATTGCAGCAAGGTATGCACCAGCCCACAGGTTGAAACTGTCTATCAACCGGATAGACAAGGCAAGGATAGCAGGTGAGCGAAGGAGTTAAGGCGCCAGGACCTGCTCGATTGCCGTGCGTAGGGTGCTTGATTCTGGCGCGACCCGACTGGGGAAGCTGCCGACAACCTGACCGTCGGCGTCCAGCAAGTATTTATGGAAATTCCAACGCGGAGCTTCACCTGCAGCACCGACCAGTTGGCGGTAGAAAGGGTGCGCGCCGGGGCCGGTCAGCGCCAATGGTTCGGTCATCTGAAAAGTAACGCCATAATTGACATAGCACACATCCGCGATGGCTTCTTGGTCACGCGCCTCTTGGCGAAAGTCATTGGACGGCACACCGAGAATTGCCAGCCCCTGATCTGAATAGGTCTCATACAGTGCCTGCAGACCTTCAAATTGACCGGTATAACCGCAAAAACTGGCTGTATTCACCACCAACAAGGGCTTGCCTGCATAACGCTCGCAGAGGTTGACCTGATCATTGGAGCGCAGCGCCTGTACTTCATGCTGCAATATCTCCGGGCAATCAGCCATAGCATGACTGGCCAGCACCAGCACAACAAATCCCGCAAAGAACCGCTGCATGCGACTGCCCTCTAAAGATGAATATAATTAAGTATAGGAGCACAGCCGAACCACCACCACGTCAGGGCTGTATCGACTTATGTCGCCGAGCTTACGGCCGCTGACTCAAGCTACCGGCCAAGCCGAGTCACCGGCATAAGGATCCGCCGCCGCAACAGGCGCCAGGGGCACTGCCCGGACCGGCATGCCGGCACGCAAGCGCAGGCGCTGAGCGGTCTCCTTGGCTACGATCAGGGTTCCAGCAGCGACACGGCCAGCCCCCACAGTCATCCGACAATCTGCTCGGCCGCGGTTGTGAATCAGATAATCCTGCGCCTGCTCTCCCGGTGTGCCGATAGCCAACAAGAGTACCTGGCTATCGCGAATCGAACGTACCTGCTGTACCGGCGCCTCCACGGTAGCGCCGCCATCGAAGATGTCGACGTAACCCTGATAACTGAAACCGTCCTCTTGTAACATGGCCAGCCCCGGTGCCGACTGGGGGTGCACCTGACCAATGGCCGCCCGTGCCGCCTCACTGAGAAAGCAGGCATAGAGTGGGAACTTGGGCATCATTTCAGCAATGAAGGCCTTGCTGCCAATCCCGGTGAGATAGTCGGCGCGCGCAAACTCCATTTTGAAGAAGTGTCGGCCAAGGCTGTCCCAGAACGGCGAACGACCTTGCGTATCGCTGAAGCCACGAATTTCGCAGATAGCGCGCGGGGCGAAATCAGCGGCAAACTCGGCCATAAACAGCAAGCGGGACTTGGATAATAAGCGGCCGGTTCGTGCTGTGCGGTGCGGTGGCGGCAAAAATAGTGAGCACAGCGCCGTGCTACCCGTCAGATCATTGACCAGAAACAGGGTTGGATGCTGGCGATACACCTGCATTTCACTGCTGGCTGAAACCGTCAGGCCCATGCGGTAGCTGTACCAGGGTTCACGCAAACCGGCAGCCGCCAGCAACGCGCTGGTGCCGAGTACCTCACCCGCATCGTCTTCAAGCAAAAACAGATAATCCGCTTCAGCGGGCTCAGCCGCACCGGCAAAGCTGCGTGCCACGCGCTGCAAGCGTTCAGCCAGGTGCTCCTTGTTGGCAGGTAGACTGGTCAGCCCAGTGCCGGCACGCTCGGCGAAGGCCAACAAGCCTGCCAGATCATCCGGTGTTGCCGCGCGCACCAGCATCTCAGTTCACCTCCAACAGTCGTAGCGCGTCACCATTGCGCACCTTGAGCTGCTCTGCCTGTTTTGCGTTCAGGGTCAACATCTGTCCTGGTTGCCAATCCACGGCCAGTACACTGGCGCGGTAATCCGCCACCTGCTGATTACTGACTAGCCAGCGCTGACGGCCTGGCACCACCTCGGCGACGACATCCGCGCAGGCAACCTGACCGCCGGCAACCGCGCGCAGGCTGTTACTGCGCGCATGCAGAATCGGGCCGCCGTCAAAAATATCCACGTAATTGTCGGTTTCAAAGCCCTGTTCAAGCAGTAGTTCAAACACGGCCTCAGAGGCCGGGTTTACCTGGCCAATCGCCTCTTGTGCGGCATCCGACAGCATAGGGACATAAATCGGATACCCCGGCATCAGCTCAGCCAGAAAACTGCGGCCGCGGGTCAACCCGATCTGCTCGGCCTCACTGTAACTGACAGCAAAAAAGTGCCGGCCAACAGCATCCCAGAAAGGCGCATTCTGGCCATCACTGATACCAGCAATTTCCACCGCGACAGATTCTGCAAAGCGGTCCGGATGGCTGGCCATAAAAGCCAGGCGCCCCAGTGCGTTCAGCGCCAACACCGAGGGATCCTGATCCGGCAGCTGATACAGCCCTGATAACAGGCTGTGCCCGGTCAGGTCATGGCATAGGGATAACACATGGATACGGTTATGCAGGCCCAGTTCACGTGAAGCGTGCAAGAAGACTTCATTACGGAAGGTGTAGAACGGCTGGCTGAAGCCGGCCGCGGCCACAATACTGCTACAACCGACCAGTTGACCCGTGTCAGTATCTTCCAGCACAAAAAAGTAACGCTCTTCTCCACTGAAGGTCACGCCCTCAAGCATCGCCGCTTCGGAACCTTCAATCAGCTCCGCCAGGCGCTGCTCTGCTGCCGGGACAGCAGCCGTTCCCGCCTTGGTCGCTGTAACCAGGCGTTGGATACGGCCCATATCCTGACGGCGACAAAGTCGTTGCAACAGCATGCGCAAATCCGCCTTAACCGGCCAGCTCGGCCAGCGCCTGATCCAGCCGCGCCAGCGCTTCAGTGATATCTGCCTGCGGTATCACCAGACTCGGCGCAATCCGCATAACATCCGGGCCCGCCTGCAGCACCAGTACGCCATGGCGCTCGGCAGTGGCTTGCACATCCTTGGCGCGACCTTGCCAGGCTTCGCTCAACACTGCACCCAACAGCAATCCCTGGCCGCGCACAGAGGCAAACACGCCATAGCGCTTTGCCAGCGCCATCAGTCCCTCGCGCAGTTGCTGCTCACGCTCGGCTACGCCCGCGAGCACCTCGGGTGTATTGACAATATCCAGCACCCGCTCCGCCACAGCGCAGCCCAGCGGATTGCCACCATAGGTGCTACCGTGGGTACCTACCTCCAGATGCCCTGCGACCTCTGCCGTGGCCAGCATGGCAGCAATCGGAAAACCGCCGCCGAGACTTTTCGCCGTCGTCAGGATATCTGGCAAGACCTCGCCTTGCATGTAGGCGTAGAGCTTGCCAGTGCGCCCCATACCGCTTTGCACCTCATCAAAAACCAGCAATGCTTGATGGGCATCACAGAGCTCGCGGGCAGCCTGCAAATAGGCCGGATCAGCCGGAATTACCCCGCCTTCACCCTGAATAGGCTCGATAACAACGGCGCAGGTCCGCGTCGATACCGCCGCGCGCAACGCTTCAATGTCATTGAAAGGCACATGGGTAATACCCTGCAGCGCCGGACCAAAACCCTGAGAATATTTCGGCTGACCGCCGACGCTGACGGTAAACAGCGTCCGACCATGGAAGCTGTTGGTGCAAGCGATGATCTCATGCTTGTCCGCGCCATGCGTATTATGCGCCCAGCGCCGAGCCAGCTTGAAAGCAGCCTCATTAGCTTCGGCCCCGGAGTTGGCAAAAAACACCTTGTCGGCAAAAGTCGCGGCCGCCAACTTGTGCGCCAGACGCAGCGCCGGCTCGTTGGTCAGAATATTCGACACGTGCCAGAGCAGGCCTGCCTGAGTCGTCAGGGCTTCAACCAGCTGCGGGTGTGCATGACCCAACGCATTGACCGCAATGCCGCCAGCCAGGTCAATATATTCGCGGCCCTGTTGATCCCACAGGCGTGAGCCCTCACCGCGAACCGGAATCATCTGAACCGGCGCGTAGTTAGGCATCATGACCCGATCATAGTCCGACCGGCCGACCTGTATTGACTGCGACATTGCAAAGCTCTCCTCTAGCCACCTGAAGTGGACATTTAATTAAACAGTAGCATCCTGCTGTTGCGCGCGCCGCCGATTACGGTCCTCGCGCGGGGTAATACCAAAGAAATTGCGGTACGCACTGGAAAAGTGCGGGCCCGAAGAAAATCCACAGGACAAGCCAATCTGAATGATTGACTTGCTGGTCTGCAGTAACATTTGCCGTGCCCGGTTAAGGCGCATCTCCAGATAATACTGTGATGGCACGCTATCCAGATACTGGCGGAAGATACGTTCCAACTGCCGCCGCGACACACAGACATGATTGGCGATCTCGTCAGTGGTCAGCGGTTCTTCAATGTTGGCTTCCATCAAAATGACCGCCTGGGTCAGCTTCGGATGGCTACTGCCCAGCCGGTTGCGCAACGGCACTCGCTGTTTTTCGGTAGCATCACGCGTGCGCTCCAGGGTCAAATCCTCGGCGACCAACGCAGCCAGATCCTGCCCCTGCTGTTCCACCAGATGGTTGAGAAACAGATCAACAGTGGCCTGCAAGCCACTACTGGTTACCCGTTTACGATCCTCAACAAATAACTGGCTGGTGGCCTCCACCGCCGGAAAGCGTTCACGAAACTCATCCAGCATGCGCCAATGCACGGCGCAGCGGCAGCCATCAAGCAGGCCGGTCATGGCCAGTGGAAATACGCCTGCTTCGATTGCGCCTAGCTCAACACCATCATGCAACCATTGACGTAACAGAGGTGCCAGCCACACCGGTACCTGAGCAGGCAACTGATCAGTGTCTGCCACCAGCCACAGCGACGACAGCTCCTGCCTTAGCTCACGCAGGGGGTTGGCTGGCCACTGCAGGCCTTCCGGGGTCACTATGGGGTGTTCATCCAGAGTCAGGCAAGTGACTTGATAGCATTCGCGCTCAGCCAGGCGATTGGCCGAACGTAACACGGCCAGCGCGGGCATCAGCACGACAGGAGAGGCCCCCGGCCAGAGCAAGAATCCAACGTGCCGCAGCTCAGACGCCATGCACCGCACCTTTACATGCTTCCGCCCAGCCTGTCATGCCAACGCCCAACCCGATTTATCATCAAGTCGAACATTGTGCCACAAGGATGGCTTGGCAAAACAGCGCAATTACGCCCTCAGGCGCGGCTCAGCCCGAGTTTCTTCTCAGCCAGGCGGGTCATTTCAGAATAAATGGCTTCCGGTTGTGACTGCTTCATAGCCCAGGCTTCACGACCTTTTTCATGCGGCAGAATCATGAACTGCCCGGCAGCAGACTCGCGCACAATAGTAGCCGCCACGTCAGCCGCGCTGATGGGTGAGTTTTCCAGCAACTTGGCAATATCAGACTTGTCCTGCGAGCTTGGGCCACGGTAGGAATCGAGCAGGTTGGTCTGAAAAAAGGAGGGGCAAACCACACTGACTCCGACCCCGATCGGCTTCAATTCACACAATAGGGATTCAGACAGGGCAACTACGCCCGCCTTGGCCACATTGTAATTACTCATGCCCGGGGCCTGCATCAGCGCAGCCATCGAGGCAATATTGATCACATGGCCGCTTTTCTGCTCCTGCAACATCGGTATAAAGGCTTTGCATCCTTTAACCACGCCCATCAGGTTAATGCTGATCTGCCAGTCCCAGTCTTCCAGTGACAAGTCGCAGAACATGCCCCCGGACGCCACACCCGCATTATTGATCAACACATCAAGGCCACCAAACTGCTCTTCGCAGGCTTGCGCCAATGCCGCCAACTGACAGTAGTCACGCACATCGCAGCGCTGGACAAAACCTTCAGCACCCTTGGCGCGGATCAGCGCCAGCGTCTCTCTGGCACCTTCCTCGTTGATATCAGCCAAGGCCAGCTGGGCACCTGGCTGGGCGTAACACAACGCCAGCTCACGACCCAATCCACTCCCAGCACCCGTAATCACCACCCGTTGAGCTTGCTGCATTGCTACCCCTGCCTGCTTTATCTGGTTAATTGATACGTTTTGTTTTTGTGTCTCTATCAATTGACAATCAAAGTCTAGCGGCTGAATAACGCCCTGCGCAGCAAATCTGGACGTTATAAGTCTGGCGAATACGCTGCACTCACGGCTTATCAGGGTTGCCGGTTTCGCGGGCGGCAAAGTGCGCCTGGTAGGTCTGCTCGCCCATAGCGCGAATCTGCCCCTCAATCAATCGCTCAAAGGGGCGCAGCAAGGGCGTGAAGTCACGACCCGGCTCGAGAAGCCCTAGGGCAACAACCCCGGCTTCAAGCGTCGATAAAGCGCCAGGACCGGGTGCCTTGCGCAGGCGGTACCGGCTTTGTTGGCCGGCTGGCAAGGCTACCTGAGGCAACTGCTGCAAGGCCGGGTTGAGGTAATAGAGTTTGCGTGCTTTGCGCCAGGTGCCATCAAGCAACACCAGCCGGCGCGGGCGAGTGTCATTGCCCACTTGCAACTCACCCGCATCCGGGCCAGGGAAGAGTAATTCGGTTCGGTAATCTGGATCTAACAGCCAACTGTCCCAGTCCGCCGGCAACTGCTCGCTTACCAGCAGGGTCGCCGTGTCCAAGCCCAAACAGAGCAAGCGCGCCGTATTCAAGGCATGGCCCTGTTCACTCGGATGCTGCACGACCAACAATTCGATAGTCGCGGCCAGCGATGGAATTTCGCCGCACAAACAGTGACCCTGCGGGCGCTTGCAGCGAGGACAACGCGATCTTTTGCTCATACCGATATGCTAATCGATAGGCCGCTGGCGGTCATGAACAAAAAAAGCGGTTCACCCAGTCGGGGAACCGCCAAAGGCCTTGCGAGCCATGCCTGGGAGAAAATCAATCAGCCTTTTTTCTTGTCCGCTTTATGGCTGTCATTCCAAATGAAGTAGCCGACGCCGCCCAGAAAGGCGACCATCAGGCCTACAGTGAGAATGCCGGCAACGACGACTGTGTCCATGTACATGATGATGACTCCTCTGGGTCAGTAAGCAATGACTACAGAGTACCCACAGTCGACGGCGGGTTTATTGACAATAATCAATAGAGTGAAGGGTTACTTCTTTTTTCGCGGGGATTTGCTTTTCTTGCTCTTTTTCTTGCCCGCTGCTGGTTTTCGCCCAGGCAACGGCAATGCCTGCTCGAATGCCTGACGCATCCGCTGCAAGCGGGCTTCGTTCAGGTCATGCTGGCGTTGCTGGCGGGCCAGATCAAGGTCAACCAGATTGTCAGGGGCTTTATCATCGCTCATGGCGAAAGAATATCAGACTTGGATATCGACCAGCAGCCCCTTCTCTGGCAACTCATGCCCGGAAGGCTCTTCGGTTGCCGTCGACTCGACAGCGGAGTTTTCCGGCAACGCCGCTGGCATTGAACGCCGCTTGCCGCGGCGCTCGGGAAAGTGACCTTGATCTCGCTGGCGCCGATCACGCGACTCTGTCACCAGGTCGTGCAAAAACTCGGCTTCCGCCAATGGCTTCACCGCTTTATTGATGGTGACTCTGTCGTTGACTGCCCCCGCCGGGGGCAAACCTGGAATCAGCATGCTTACCCCCTCTTCGCTGCCGCGCTGGTTTGTTCCTCTATTATATCGACCGTGAAACCACTAACTAGATCCCAAAAAGTGTGAATTCGGTCACAAAACAGACAAATAACGCGTCTTTTTGGCAACCTGGCATGCCAAAACCTAAATGACACGCAACCTTTGCCTCGCTTGACCGATCATTCAGTGCCGACCATCTGACGCACATCGACTAGATGACAAAGCGGTTTTGGCAACACCAGTGATCAGTTACCATATGCGCCTTTTCACGCAGTAGGAGCATGGCATGTCGGTATTCACCCCTGGGCAACGCTGGGTCAGTGATGGAGAAGCAGAGCTCGGGCTGGGGACAGTCTTGTCGCTGGATGACCGAGCAGTGATCCTGCTCTTCCCCGCCAGCGGTGAAACCCGCCATTACGCTCTGCGCAATGCGCCACTGACCCGGGTGCGCTTTACCCCGGGTGACAGCATCAGCCACCATGAAGGCTGGCAGCTCACCGTCAGTGACGTAAGTGAAGTGGACGGCCTGCTGGTTTATCAGGGCTTGCGTGAAGATGGCAGCCCGGCTGAATTTGCCGAAACCATGCTGGACAACTTTATTCGCTTTCGTCTGGCCAGCGACCGCCTGTTCGCCAGCCAGACCGATCCGCTACCCTGGTTCAGCCTGCGCCATGAAACCCTGCGCCACCATTGCCGCAACCAGCGCTCATCTCTGCTGGGGCTCGCCGGTGTTCGCACCCAGCCGATCGGCCACCAATTACATATCGCCCGCGAAGTGGCGGATCGCATTGCCCCGCGTGTACTGCTGGCTGACGAAGTTGGCCTGGGCAAAACCATCGAAGCGGGCCTGATTATTCACCGCCAACTGCAGATGGGCCGTGCCCGCCGGGTGCTTATTGTGGTCCCGGAAAACCTGCAGCATCAGTGGTTGGTAGAAATGCGCCGGCGCTTCAACCTGCGCTTTGCTCTGTTCAATAGCGACCGCCTGCTCGGCGCTGAAGACAACCCCTTTGAGGAAGAACAACTGGTGCTGATTGCGCTGGAAAGTCTGCTCGAAGACCCACGTACCGCTGAGTGGGCCGCAGCCTGCGGCTGGGACTTGCTGGTCGTTGATGAAGCGCACCATCTGGTCTGGCATCCGGATGGCGCCAGTACCGCATACACGCTGATAGAGCAACTGGCGCAACAGATTGCCGGCGTGCTGCTCTTGACCGCCACCCCCGAACAGCTCGGCCAAGCCAGCCACTTTGCTCGCCTGCGCCTACTCGACCCAGCCCGTTTCCATGACTTTGCTGCCTTTGTTCAGGAAACCGCCGACTATCAACCGATTGCCGCGGCGGTGCAGCGTATGCTCGATAGCGAGCCGCTAAGCAGTACTGATCAGACCCAGCTCAGTAGCTGGCTGCAGCATGATATTACACCGTTGCTGCAAGCTCTGGAGGATGTCGACCCGGTAATCGCAACGGCTGCGCGTGAACGCCTGTTGCGCCAATTACTCGACCGCCACGGTACCGGCCGAGTGCTTTATCGCAATACCCGGCAAGCCATCAGCGGCTTCCCCGGACGTGAATTGCACCCCTATCCACTGCCTTGCCCGGACATCTATAACGACCTTGACGGCCAGGCAGCCCTTTATCCGGAAGTCGAATGGCAGGCCGGGCATGGCAGCAGCGACCCCTGGTGGCAGCAAGATCCGCGAGTTGACTGGCTGATCGACACCTTGAAAATGCTCAAACGCAACAAGGTACTGGTCATCTGCGCCCATGCGGAAACCGCACTGGACCTGGAAGATGCATTGCGCGTGCGTACCGGGCTGCAAGCGGCCACCTTCCATGAGGGCATGAGTATTATCGAGCGTGACCGCGCGGCAGCCTTTTTTGCTGACGAGGAGTTCGGCGCCCAGGTACTGATCTGCTCCGAAATCGGCAGCGAAGGGCGCAACTTCCAGTTCGCCCACCATCTGATCATGTTTGACCTGCCCAGCCACCCTGACCTCCTGGAACAGCGTATCGGCCGCCTCGATCGTATTGGCCAGCAAGCAACCATCCAGCTGCACATTCCCTATCTGGAAGATACCGCGCAGGAGCGTCTGTTTGCCTGGTACCACGAAGCCTTGAACGCCTTCCTTAGTACCTGCCCAACCGGCAACAATCTGCAGCATGAATTTGGCGCAGAACTCTTGTTGCAACTGGACCACCCAGACCATATCGCCTGGGAGCAGTTGCTGGACACCGCTGCACAGCGCCGCCTGGCACTGGAAGCCGACCTAAACCAGGGCCGTGATCGCTTGCTGGAACTGCACTCACGCGGCCATGGTGATGCCGATCAGATGCTCGCCAGCATTGAGCGCCAGGATCATGATCCGCAGTTGCCGATTTTCATGGAACGCCTCTACGACGTATTTGGCATCGATAGCGAAGACCACTCCGATAACGCCCTGATTCTGCGCCCCAGCGAACGCATGCTGGATGCCAGCTTCCCGCTCGGTGACGACGAAGCCACGACCATTACCTATGACCGTGACACAGCCTTGAGCCGTGAAGATATGCAGTTCATCACTTGGGAGCATCCCATGGTGCAAGGCGGCATGGACTTGGTGTTGGCCGGCAGCATGGGTAACAGCGCCGTTGCCTTGCTCAAGAACAAAGCCCTCAAGCCCGGCACCCTTCTTCTGGAATGCCTGTTCGTCAGCGAAGCCATTGCCCCGCGTGAACTGCAACTGCAACGTTACCTGCCACCCACACCAGTACGTTGCCTGTTGGACATCAATGGCACAGACTTGGCCGCCAAGGTCTCCTTCGATACGCTGGACAGTCAGCTCGAAGCCATGCCACGCCACCTGGCCAGCAAGGTCGCCAAAAGCCAACGCGAGAATGTGGAGAAGCTGCTCAATCGCGCCGAAACGCTGGCCGAGGTTCAGCATGACAGCCTGCGCCAGCAAGCGGTGGCCGGATTCAGCGCCGAGATGACTGAAGCCATCGAGCGACTCAGCCACTTGCAACAAGTCAATCCTCTGGTGCGCCAGAGCGAAATTGATGCGCTACGCGAGCAGCAGGAACAAGGGCTGACTCATCTACAACAGGCCAAAGTCAGGCTGGATGCATTGCGCCTACTGGTCGTTCCCTGACCCTGTCCAGGCTAGCTAGCCATCCAGAATGGCCGGACAGGGCAAGCGCAGGAAACGCTGGATATCCTGCGTCTGAGCCAGGGCATCACGCCGGCCCAGATCAATCAGCTCCTGGCAGTATTCCGCCTCGAACAGCAGATAACTGGCCATGCTGCCGCCGGAGGCGCGGGTAATACCGCTGCCTCTGATAAAAGCACGCAAGCCGGGTGGCAATGCCTTGCGGTGTCGGGCAGCAATCACATCCAGCGGTTCGCTGGGTGAAATCACCAGCACCTCCACCGGACGCACACCATGCGAACGGCTGCGAGAACCTACCGGCATATAGGTCGCCAGGCTATTCATGCGTTCCAGCAACTCGATATCGGTTTCCAGGTTATCGACAAAAGTACTGTTCAACAGATGTCCGCCGATTTGCGCCAGAGTCGGCGGCAAGGCCTTGCGCAAGCGCGGGCCATGCTGCCCGCCGGCCGCTCGGGCATCATGCGCCAGGTTGTCCGACACACCGATCACCATGATCTTGCTGGCACCCAGATGCAGTGCTGGGCTGATTGGTGCCTGCTGGCGTACCGCACCATCGCCAAACCACTCACGATTCAGTTTCACTGGGGGAAACAGCATGGGTATGGCGGCTGAGGCCATCAGGTGGTCTAGCCCCAAGGGTGCCTGCACGCCCACCCGGCGATGCCGGTTCCACGGCGCTATGCGTTCATGGCCCTGATAAAAGCAAACAGATTCAGCCGATTGGTAACCAAAGGCGCTAACCGATACTGCTCGCAGGTGTCCGCTGCTGAGCGCCGGCTCAATTTTCGAGAAACGAATCTCCTTGTCCAGCAAGTCACGCAACGGCTGGTTGTTGAGCAAGGACGTTGGCGTCTTGCTGGCCCAACCCAGCAGGTTGGCCTTACCCCAACGCCAGGCTTGCCCTAGCAGCGAGCCCCAACCGGTGTGATACACCTGTTCGCAACGAAAGTTGCCCCACACCCGCAGCAACTCCTCGATAGCCGCGTCATAGTCATCCGCGTGGGTCGCCAGAGCCAGCGCATTGATCGCCCCGGCTGAAGTGCCACAGACAATCGGGAAGGGCAAAGCGGCGCCTTCGGGCAACAACTCATTGACTGCTTGCAGCACGCCGACCTGATAGGCCGCGCGGGCACCACCACCCGACAGGACCAGACCCGCACAGTCTTGCTGTTGAAACTGCTTCAGCAGCTCACTCAAGCGGCTCTCCGGGATTTCTTGCGCTTGCGTTGTTTGGCGTAGGGCCTCACCTCACCCTCCGGACGCGTCTTGAAGCGCCGATGCACCCACATATATTGCTCGGGCTGAGTCAGAATCGAGGCTTCGACCCATTGGTTGATACGGGTAGCGTCAGCGATCTCGTCGCCACTCGGGAAATCCTCCAGTGGTGGATACACAATCAGGTCATAGCCACTGCCATCGGCCCGCCGGTGCTGCAGAAAAGGCACTACTTGCGCCTTACCCAAGCGGGCAAAGGTGCTGGTGGCGGTGACCGTGGCCGCTTGCTGGCCAAATAACGGCGCAAACACACTGACCTTGCGCCCGTAGTCTTGATCCGGCGCATACCAGATAGCACGGCCCTGACGCAGTGATTTCAGCATAACGCGCACATTATCGCGCTCCACAGCCCAGGCCTCGGCATTGTGCCGCTCACGCCCACGGCGCTGAACAAAGTCAAAGGCCTTGTTCTTGTGTTCACGGTACATACCATCAATCACTATTTTCTGGCTTAGCAAAGCGGCCCCGATTTCCAGTGTAGTAAAGTGCAGCGACATCAATACCACACCCTGCCCCTTGGCCCGTGCCTGCTGCAAATGCTCCAGGCCCTGCACATGGGCCAAGCGCGCCAACCGCTCTGACGGCCAGAACCAGGCCATGGCCATTTCGAACAGGGCAATGCCGTTACTGGCAAAATTGGCCCGCAACAATTGCTCACGCTCGCCCTCCGAGCGCTCAGGGAAACACAGCGCCAGATTGACCCGTGCTATTTCGCGGCGTGCTGGCATGGCGATATACATTACCCAGCCGACCAGGCGCCCCAACCTCAATAACCAGCGATAAGGCAGCCGCACTATCAGCCATAACAAACCAAGGCCCAGCCATAGCAGCCAATAACGGGGGTGCAATAATGCCTTGGTAAAACCCGGACGCTCCATCTGATCCTGCCTTACGTGGAAAAAGGCTATTCTACCCAAGCCGTCGCCCCCTTGCGATCCATGCACGCAACCGATATAAGGTGTCGCAGCCACACACCTGAATTGACTGGATGACCCGATGACCGGCAACAGCACACCCGATCTGCTCGACAATGACCCCGTTTTCCACCTGAAAGGTGGCATGCTGGCGATGACCATGATCGAGCTTATCCGCCAGACACCTGAAGCCTTTGCCCGCCAGCTGGCCGAGAAGGTAGAGCAGGCACCGAATTTTTTCCGTGATACCCCGGTCGTCTTCAGCCTGGAAAAGCTGGCCGGCGAGCTACCGTCAGCGACCCTGCAGGAATTGTTGCGTATCAGCCGTGAACACGGCCTGCAAGCCGTGGCCCTGCGCGGTGAAGAGCGTTTCCGCCACCTGGCCCAGGAAGCAGAGCTGGTGCTGCTGCCCCCCGGCCGTACCCGGGAAAAGCCGCTGGAGGCAGCCGATGAAGAGACACCAGCAGCAGCCAATGAGCCCGCCAGCGCGCCAGAAACAATCAACAGCGAGCCCGTGGTCAGCTGTGGCCGGGTGATTACCGATCCGATCCGTTCCGGCCAGCAAGTCTACGCACGCGGCGGTGACCTGGTGGTATTAGCCCCGGTCAGCGCCGGCGCCGAGCTGCTTGCCGATGGGCATATCCATGTGTATGGCCCCCTGCGGGGCCGCGCTCTAGCCGGCGTGCGCGGCAATACCGAGGCACGTATCATTTGCCAGAGCCTGGAAGCCGAACTGGTCTCCATCGCCGGCCATTACAAAACCGCTGAAGACCTGCGCAAAGATCATTGGAAGCAAGCCATTCAGGTCAGCCTGGACGGTGACAGCTTGAAGATCAGCGAGCTATGACTGATACTGTGCAACCATTCTGATACGCCGGATTTACTGGCCTCTGGCCAGATCGGAAACTGTGCGGATAATGCCGGGCAGTACCGGTTTCCACTCCGGCTAACATTCACTCGCTAACCAAAAGACAGGAAGGTCACCTTGGCAAAGATCCTCGTCGTAACCTCAGGCAAGGGTGGTGTGGGTAAAACCACCACCAGCGCCGCAATTGGCACCGGCCTCGCCCTTCGCGGCTACAAAACCGTTATCGTTGATTTTGATGTAGGCCTGCGTAATCTCGACCTGATCATGGGCTGCGAGCGCCGCGTGGTCTACGACTTCGTCAACCTGATCAATGGTGATTCCAACCTGAATCAAACCCTGATCAAGGACAAGCGCTCGGAAAACCTGTTCATTCTTCCGGCCTCGCAAACCCGAGACAAGGATGCACTAACACCTGAAGGGGTGGAAAAAGTGCTCAATGAACTGAAAGAAACCTTCGACTACATCGTCTGCGACTCGCCGGCAGGCATCGAAAAAGGCGCCCATTTGGCCATGTACTTTGCCGATGAAGCCATTGTTGTCACCAATCCTGAAGTTTCCTCGGTACGTGACTCGGACCGTATGCTTGGCCTGCTGGCCAGCAAGTCCCGACGTGCCGAGCAAGGTGAAAAGATCAAGGAAAATCTGCTGCTGACCCGCTATAACCCGGAACGCGTGGATACTGGCGAGATGCTCTCGGTCAGCGATGTCGAAGACATCCTGTCGATCCCGCTACTGGGCGTCATTCCCGAATCCCAGGCCGTGCTCAAAGCCTCCAACCAGGGTATTCCGGTGATCATGGATGACAAGAGCGACGCCGGCCAGGCTTACAGTGATGCGGTTGACCGCTTGCTTGGCAAGGAAGTGCCGCACCGCTTCCTTGAAACGCAGAAAAAGGGCTTGATGAGCCGCCTGTTCGGGGGGCGCTAACCAATGAGCATCTTCGATTATTTCCGCGACCGCAAAAAACCCACCACCACCGCATCCGTCGCCAAAGAGCGCTTGCAGATCATCGTTGCCCACGAACGTGGCCAACGCACACAACCGGATTACCTGCCGCAACTGCAGCAGGAAATCATTGATGTGATCAGCAAATATGTGGCGATTGACCGCGACCAGGTCAGTGTGGCGCTGGAGAATCA
>REBY01000024.1 GCA_007692485.1 Pseudomonadaceae bacterium
GAAAACGAGCACTTTCAAGCAAGCCGCGCTTTTACTAATGCAAGCTATGACTATCAGGTCGCCGTAGCACGGAGCCTCGCCGCAAAAGGCACGCTGCGCAACACCCTGGGAGTATTCCGCACCGCGATGCCCGAGCTAACGGAAAACAGCTCTCTCGGTGTACACGCAATAAGCAGCTGCAACCAGCCTTTGAGTTAGGTAAAGTAGAGTGGGCCTTGGAAACGAAGGCCCGCTCTAACTGAAGCACAAAAAACCAACTTTAAAGCAGCTGCAGACTGAGGATAGAATTTGTCATCGACAAACGGCACACAGCCTCTTCGCTCGCTGGCTGAATGCTTGAGAGTCATTAGCCGGATTCACGACCGGGAAGTCTCCACACAGTCTCTTATCGCCGGCCTGCCACTGGCAAATGGTGATATTACACCCTTGGTTTTGCCTCGTGCAGCTCGTCGCTGCGGCCTGACATCCAATATTGCGTCACAAGACTTGTGCAACATCAACCAGGACTTGTTACCCGCAATACTGATTTTGCAGGACAACAAGGCAGCGGTCATTCACTCCATCGACCTTGATGCAGGCCATGCAAGCCTGATTTATCCTGAACTGCCCGGCACAACGACCAAGGTACCTCTGGCTGAACTTGAAGGCAGGTTCACAGGCGAAGTAATTTACTGCCGACCGGATTTTCGATACGACCTGCGCAGCGAAAGCCATACGCGCTCTAAAGACAAGCACTGGTTCTGGGGCGTGGTCGCAGAAAATAGCTCGCTTTATCGAGATATTCTGATAGCCGCCGTTCTAATCAATTTGTTTGCCGTTGCTAGCCCGCTCTTCATCATGAATGTATACGACCGTGTGGTACCTAACCACGCGACACATACCTTGTGGGTTCTGGCCAGCGGCTTGTTCATTGTGCTCGTCGCGGACCTGGTGTTGCGCTTGATGCGTGGATGGTTTGTCGATCTCGCAGCCAGCCGCACGGATATCAAATTGTCCGGCTCGATAATGTCTCATGTCCTCGGGATCAAGTTGAGCCAACGACCAGAAAGCGTGGGCTCTTTCGCCAGCAACTTGCAGAGCTATGATGCCATTCGCAGCTTTCTCAGCTCGCTGGTGATCGTTGCATTAGTTGACCTACCTTTTGTGCTTTTATTTGCAACCATTATTGCGATTATCCATCCGCCACTGGTCATACCGGTCATCGTCGGCGCGCTTCTGGTATTGATCTATGCCCTATCGGCCCAGAGCAAGTTGCATTCACTGACCGAAACGACCCAGAAGGTGAGCGCTCAACGTAACGCAACACTGGTTGAAAGTCTGAACAACATTGAAACTGTAAAAAGCTTCTCCGTTGAAGGGAAAATCCAAGCCAGCCATGAGCGGGCAACGCTTTTCCTCGCGGGCATGGCAACAAAGACTCGGCTTATCTCGAACTCGGTCACCAGCGGTGCATTGTGGACCCAACACATGGTTGCGCTCGCGCTGGTGATCATCGGCGTCTATGCCGTCATTGCCGGTGATCTTTCTCAAGGTGGGCTTATTGCTGCGTACTTGCTGTCCTCCCGCGCCATGTCACCTGTCAGCCAGGCTGCCGGCCTTGTAGCAAGTTACCATCAGGCGCGTACGGCGCTGGACGCCATGGAAGGCGTGATGGCGCTGGAAACAGAACGCCCTGATAACAAGCACTGGGTTCAGCGGCCAACACTGAAAGGCAGTATCGAGTTCCGAAATGTGTCTTTTGCCTATCCGGGTTCCGAGCACCAGATTCTCAACAGTGTCAGCTTCAAGATAAAGGCTGGCGAGCATATAGCTATTCTCGGTAAAAACGGTTCCGGCAAATCAACCATCGAAAAACTCTTGATGGGCCATTATGAACCCACACATGGCAGCATCCTTATCGATGGCATCGACATCCGACAGATTGACCCTGTAGACCTGCGTCGCAACATCGGCTACGTACCTCAACAGATTGAACTGTTCTACGGCACGCTCAAAGAAAACTTGCTGCTGGCTGCCCCCCACGCCAATGACGAAACCATGATTCGGGTCGCCAACCTCAGTGGGTTGAACCAGCTCACGGATCATCACCCCGACGGCTTTGCATTACAGGTCGGAGAAAACGGCCAGCGCCTGTCAGGTGGTCAGCGTCAGTCCGTTGCGATTACCCGGGCATTGATGAACAACCCACCATTGCTGCTTCTTGACGAACCAACAGGCGCCCTGGACAACACCAGCGAAGAAACTATTAAACAGGCACTGAAGCAAATAGTTGCCAATAAAACGCTGATTGTTGTGACCCACAGAACCGCCATGCTGGAGCTGACTGAGCGCATATTGATCATGGATGCAGGGAAAATCGTCGCTGATGGCCCGAAAGCAGACGTCATTGAAGCACTGCGCCAAGGGAAAATCTGGAGCGCCTCGACATGAGCAAGCAGTCGGGTGATAAATCCGTGGTGCGCCAACTTTTTGAGCGCCTTGGCTGGCTGGCTGGCAGGGTCAAAGGCTACCGATTTATTGACCGGGTTTTCAAGCGCTGGCTAGGTGACAATCTCAGCAAGAACTGGGCAATGGACGCACAAACTGCCCGCATGCACCAAGAACCTGTAAAAGCCCGCACCCTGCTGTATGCCGTTGTTCTTGTCGTCATTGGCTTGCTGACATGGGCCGCTTTTGCTCCGCTGGATGAAGTCGCCAAAGGCGAAGGCAAAGTCATTCCCTCACGGCAACTGCAGATCGTTCAATCACTCGATGGTGGGATTGTCCGGAATATACACGTCAGGGAAGGTCAAATCGTCGAAGAGGGGCAGTCGCTCATCACCATTGACCAGACCCGGTTTCTGTCTGATCTGCAAGAGCGTCAGGCACAGGCAACCTCGCTCAGGGCTGAGCTGCTGCGTCTGAACGCGTTGACCTCTGATCAGCCTTTGATCTTTGACGAAGCATTCAGCCAGCAATCACCCGAACTGGTCGAGAACGAAATTGCGCTTTATTACAGCAGCTTGCAGGAACTGGAAGAGCAAAAGGCGATTGCTCGCAACCAGCTGACGCAGCGCCAACAGGATTTAAGGGAGGCACAGTCAGCCTCACAGCAATACCAGACAACACTGCGGCTAACCCGAGACGAGCTCCAACGTACACGCCCTTTGCTTGCGACCGGGGCAGTATCCGAAGTTGACATACTGCGACTTGAACGCGATGTCGCCAACCTCCAAGGCGAACTGGAACGGGCCCACGCCTCCATGTCCCGTGCATCGGCAGCCATTGAGGAAGCCGGGAGCAAAATCAACGAGGTCCAGCTTTCAGCCACCAATCGCTGGCGCAGCCAGATGAGCGAAGCCCGCGCCCGATTAGACGCCATTGAGCAGGCCGAAACAGGCTTGCAAGACAGGGTCAACCGCGCCGAACTGACCGCACCTGTGCGCGGCACCGTTCAACGGATAATGACCAACACCATTGGTGGCATTATTACGCCCGGGCGCGATGTGATTGAGATTGTGCCGCTCGATGACCAGTTACTGATCGAGGCGCGTATTGCGCCAAAAGATATTGCTTTTGTGCGCCCCGGCCAACACGCCATGATCAAGTTTACCGCCTATGACTTCGCCATTTTCGGCGGCATCCCAGCAACGGTAGAACATATAAGCGCCGATACCATTACTGACGAGCGCGACAACACCTTCTATTTAGCTCGGCTTACAACCGAAAAAAATGCCTTCGCACCAGACTTGTCGATCATTCCAGGCATGACGACACAGGTAGACATTGTTACTGGGCAAAAAACCGTACTGCAGTACCTGCTTAAACCGGTATTGCGGGCCACCTCGGAAGCCATGCGTGAGCGCTGATATGCAAGATTACTTTATAACCGATACTCAGACGCACTCCCCGCGCTGGAAGGCCGCATTTCCCGACGCCGTTATTCTGTCGGCACCGAGCACCCTGCCAAACGGCTCCCCCGAGACAAGGTGCTGGGTCCTCGCCAGTGATACCTATGACTGGGCAGATCTGATCAAGGATATGGCCAGCAGCGGCGCCCAAGTCATCGTAATGACTATGAACGCCTCTAGAGAGGAACTGACTACCGGGCTTGCCGCTGGCGCACGCGGCTACACGGAAGTCTACTCCAGCCCCAACACGCTCACGCAAATCGCGGACAGCTTAAGCAAGGGTGCATTGTGGATTCCTGCTGAGGCTTTGGCCTTGCTGATCGGCACGCTGCACAACCAAGTAACCGGTACAGCAGCGACCAAGGAAGCAAAGCTCGATCAACTGACGCAACGGGAAAATGAGGTCGTGCACATCCTTAGCCAAGGCAAGACCAATAAGGAGATTGCACGGCTTCTCGGCATCAGTGAGCGGACCGTAAAAGAACACCTTGGCTCAGTATTTAGCAAACTGAATGTCAAAGACAGGCTGCAATTGGCGCTACTCTATCGCCGCGCTACCCATAGTGAATAACACCTGTTTGCAGAGGCTTGAAACATGTTCATAAAGCGCAACCCGGCTGGACAGATTGTATCCATCAGCCAAGTCCATGATGACCAGCACGCTGAGGCTGTCAGCCTGCCCAATGACGAAGTGGACACTTTCCTTCAAGACTCAAAAAGCCAGGGCCAAGCCGCACTTCAAGCATCAGATTATGAGCTTATCCGGGTGCTTGAAGACCTGATTGACCTGCTGTCGGAATCCGGCACAATCAGGTTCACTGACTTACCCATAGAAGCGCAACGCAAACTGCTGGAACGTAAATCAATCCGTAAAGGCAGTTCGCGCCTCAAGCTGCTTGATGACGAGAATGACATGATTTGATCAATCCTCAGCGAGACGTATTGCGGGCCCCGTCAAACCATCAAACCCCATCTCCAGCGCTCGCTCAGTAATTTCAGGCGAGCTAACCCCTTCCAGAATAACCACCATACCCATGGTATGACTGAGATTGCATACCCGCTGAACAAAGCCGGACACATCCTTGTCATCCACATCCGCCAGACGCTGGGCATAAACGCCAGCGATCTTGATATAACCAAGCCCCGAAATATAAGCTGTTGTTGCGGCCTGAATCGACCGCCCTGCGCCATCTATACCCACCCCGCAGCCGAAACCAGAGACCTTCTCGGCAAATAGAGAAAAGCCCTGCATGTCCAAAGCAATCCGCTCGGGGCACTCGACACATAGGCGCTGCGTCTCGTTGGGAAAAGCCGCCAGAATGCCCTCAAGCCGGTGCAAGTAATCTGCGCGTAAAGCAATATCAGGGCACAGATTCACCGCAACAACCCCTGGCAACTCCCCAGTCTGCATACCAAGGAGTACTTTCTTGAGTAAAGCAAGATCCAACTCTGGCTGAATGCCCAGCCGTTGTGCCCAGGGCATAAAGTAACTTGCAGCGCGCACCTGGCCAGCCAATTCGAGACGCATCATCGCTTCGTGATGCAGCAGCTCGCCGTTGGCCTTGCAGACTGGATATAGCTGAATACCTATCCCGTGCTCGAGCGAACCAAAAAGTGCTTGCCGCCATTCATCTGCCGATCTGAACAGTATCTCGGCATTCGTATGTTCATCGACTAGAGCACAAGTAACGCCACTCATTTCTGCCTGCGCAAGCAAAGCATCGGCACGTAGCATGACCTTTTGCCGAGACTCGCCAGACACGAAACGCGAACCCGACTGAAACAGGACCAGTTCAGGATGCTGGGCTGACAGCGCTGCAATCAACCCGGAAAAACGGGCTGCAACCCGTTCAAAGCCGGCTACGCCTTTCAACACTATGGCAAAATCAGCACCATTCAAACGCCCAAGAAAGGCTTCATCAAACTCGTCATCAACGCCGTCAAGTACGGAACGAATACCATCCGCCAGCTCCTGAAGAAGCCGGTCACAGTTGGCATGGCCCATCCTGACATTCAGCTCAACAAGATCATCAACACGAATCAAGAACAAGGCATAGTCATGTTGGCCGCGTTGATCGGAAAGACAATCATCCAACTGACCAAAAAAGAAGCTCCGATTGCATACATTGGTCAAAGGGTCATGCTCAAACTGGTAGCGCAGCTTTTCTAACCGTGCCGACTCGGCTGCAAGCATGGTTTTGACCCGGCTCGACAAGCGATTCATGGCTTTGACCAGGCGACCAAACTCCAAAGTGCTCGGCTCTTTCGCCGTCAGGAAGCGCTGCTCGCCGATAGCCTCAGCCTGCCTGATAACAATGTCCAACGGACGAATTATGCGCTTGAGCAGCCATGACCCCAGCAAACCGCTCAGGATCGCCAGCACCAGCATGGAAAGTAGCAGCTGCCAGGCATTGCGCCAGAGTGCCTCATGGGCAAAAGCATCGTGACTTTCAACCTCCAGACGGCCCAGTGGCTGCCAGCCACTGGAAACCAATGCCGACCCCGCAGGCACATTAAAGCTGATCAGACGTTGGAACCAGGCAGGTACCTGACCCTGTTCGGGACGCTCTGGGCGAAGGTTGAAAAGCGACTCACCCTGCGCTGAATAGAGCTCCAGGCGCTGGTAATGCCCCAGATCAAACTGAGCCAGCAAGAACATCTCCATTAACTCAAGGTCTTTATTGCCATGACCCAATGTCAAAGCCAGCATGTTGGCGTTGTCCACATTTTTCAGCGCCAACTGCTCTTCCAGATAACTTTTAGCCGCAAAAAAGCTCAGCGCCATACTGCTACTGAACATGATGGCAACCAGAAAGCCGATGGCAATCCACATTTGCTTAATCAAAGACACGCAACAAGCTCCTTGCACTGATTGATCAGTCGCATTACCAGGCAATACCTTCCGCGCTCATCCGCTCAATCACATCGCGCCAGCGCGATAACCGAGCCGTTGAACTCCCCACAGAGGTCCGGCTTCCGCCAGCCCACATGCCGCTATAGTTAAAACTGAAAACCGGTTCCAGATCGTCCCGCATGGAGGCGGGCAATATTTCTTCCAGCAAGCTATCCAGAATCAACGGCTCTGCATCAGCGCTGGACTGATAGCTCAAGACCATGTGTGCCTGGGATAAGTTACTTCGCGGGCCACCGATTCTTGCCCTGACATAGACCAGCCGCAAACGGTTGTCATCGACACCCGCGTGCAACAGGCTAACGTATTTGGCGATAACGTAATCCTCGCAATCCCCCGCCCCATGGCCCAGCGACTCCAGCGGCGTTGCCCAGTAATCTTCTTGGCCATAAAGCTCACTATCCAGCCGATACGTCATATGCCGGTGAAAGAATGCGTTAACGTGCGCGAGCTTGTCCATATCGTCCATCGACTCCAAGCGGACAAGCATGTCTCGCCATGCCGCCGAAGCTGGCAACGCCTGATTGCCAAAGCGCTGGGCCAGCACCTGATCGAAACGCTGGAAGTCAATCGCTGGCCAGTTACCGGGCTGTTGCTCAGAACCATTGGAGACAACGCCAACCAGCAACAGCAGAAAAACGGCCCGGGCACCCCGGCGACAAAACCTGGCACAGGCAGAGAAAGAGAATTTGGCGGCACTAGACCATGCAAACCTGATCAAAAACACCCCTGACTTATTATTGAAAAGCCAACTCCAGAATAGTCGTTTTACCGTTACTAAAAAGAATTACCGTCAGCAAATTAACACATACACAGCTAATACCCCGTCATTTCCAGATAGCCCACACCTGAATGTGAACCACTAAAACGGATCGGCCCTTCCCAGTATTCAATACCCGTGGCCATCCAGCTTTGCGGGTTGAGGGCCTCGGTACTCACTGCCAGGCCATGGTCGGGCACATCCAGTTGCCACTGAGTGGCCAACTGGCGACCAGCGACCCGCACCCGGTTCAATGGCTGCATGCTGATCTGCTCCGGTCGCAAGGGGGTGGGTGTGCCTTCGGCACTGATCCAGGTGCCGGAATAATAATGCCCGCCATCATAATGGCGCAGGCGGAACAGCATCAGCTTCTCGCCGCTGTCCAGATGCAGGGAAAACCAGTCCCATCCCTGCTGGTCGGCGGCCAGCGGTTGGCTGCTCCATTCCCGATCCAGCCAGCCCTGCCCCTGCACGGCAAAACGCTCGCCACCCCATTCAATTTCACCACTGACCTGATAGAAAGGCTGGCTCAGATACCAGGACGCCTGCCCGGCCTCAGACTTCACGCTGTAACCCTGCTCACCCTGAGGCACCATGGGCAAAGGAGACTCGAATTGCAGCTCATAGCCGAAATCATCGCCGCCAGCACTCAGCTGCAAGGGGCTGAGACGCTCATTACCACTGCCGTGCAGGGTCCAGTCATCAATCCAGGCGCGGAAGGGTTCACTGGTCACCCCGGCATGCCCAACCCCGCCACGCGCCAGCCGATCCGCGTGGCGGTGGCCATCGGCATGGGTCACCGCCGCGTGGGCCAGCCAGACCTGAGTGCTGTTCCAGCCGTCGGCGGCGGCCTCCAGGTCCTGCGGCGTCATCGCCTGGCGAAACAGCGTCCACTGGATGCCCCAGTCCTTGCCGTCCGCATCGGTCAGGTTAGCGGTCAGATACCACCACTCAATACGGTATTGCGGGTGCGGCCCGTGGTCCTCAGGGAAACGTAGCGGCTGCCCCGGCACCACCTCGGCAAAGTCTTCGGCGGCAGCGCCCAAGCCGGCAAAACCCGCCGGCTCGGCCGACGTCTGCTCGCTGCGTTCACAACCGGCCAACAGGGCTACCAGCAGCAGCGTGATACATCGTCTAGGCATCCTGGGTAAACCTCCGCAACAAACGGTGAGGGCCGCTGCGCGCCAACTGCCAGACCGGCCCCAAAGCGGCCAGCAATACGGCCAGCAAGGCCAGCGCCACTAGTTGTAGCCATTGCCAGGGGAACCAATGCCAGGGCAGCCGCCAACCGAAGGCCTGCACATTGACCACATTGACCAAACACCAGGCCAGCGCCAGGCCCAGGGGGATGGCCAACAGGCAGGTCAGACTGGCCAGCAGCAACATTTGCAACAGGCTCAGCCCGGCCATTTGCCGTGGCCGCAGGCCCATGGCCCAGAGCGGTGCCAGTTGCCCCAGACGGCTATCCGCCAGGGTCAGCAGGCTGGTCAGCAGAGCAATGGCGGCCACGCCCAGGGTCAGCGTATTCAGTGCGGCAGTGGCGGCAAAGGTTTGCTCGAATACCTGCTGTGAATAACGCTTGAGCGCCGCCTGATCAATCACCCGGTTACCCGGCAGGGCAAAGGTATCCTGCAACTCGGCCACCAGATCCGCCGCCTGCCGTGCGCGGATACCGGTATCATCCTGTGCTGCCAGCAACACCCCCAGGCTGCCCAGTGGCTGGCCCGGCCAGCGCTGGTGCAGGGCATCGGCAGCCACCACCAGTTGCCCGCGCGGATTACCATAATCGGCGTAAGTAGCCAGCACCTTGAGCGGCCAGGGGCCGGCGGGTGAATCCAGTTCCAGCATGCTGCCCGGGGCCAGGCCCAAGCGGCTGGCCAGTTGTTCACTGATCAGCGCCCCTTCCCCCGCGGCCAGTTGCGGCCATACCTCGGGCAGCGTATCAATCAAGGGCCAGGTCTCGGCATACAACGGGTGCACCTCGATGCCCGTGAGTTCACTCGGCCACCCATCCACCCGCAGCGGCACTTGCCAACTGGGTAGCTGGTCCGTCACTTCCGGGCGCTGCTCCAGCCAGGTGCGTATCTCGGCGGCCTGCTCGTCGTTGTCCGGGCGCAAGTAGACATCCGCTGCCAGGCGCTGGTCCAGCCAGCCGGTAAAGGTCAGTTGAAAGCCTTGGGTCATGCTACCGACCCCAATATTGGCGGCCAGCGCCAGCAGCAGCGCCATCAGCGCCATACTCAAACCGCCCAGTTGCTGTCGGGCATCGCCCCAGAACCATTGGCTCAATGGGCCGCGCGCGCTTTGCTGCCCCCAGCGCAGCAAGCCTTGCAGGCATAGCGGCAACAACCAGGCCGCGCCCAGTAACAGGCAAGCCAGCAGAACCAACCCGGCCAGCAAACCCGTGCCCCAGAACAACAAGGCCAGGCCTACCAGCAGCAAAACGCCGGCCAGGATCGCCAGTTTGCGCACAGTACGCGCCTGGGCATCACGCCAGGCCTGGGGGCGTGCCCAGGCCAGCACGGGCAGGCGCAGGGCATGCCAGACACTGCTACCCCCGGCCAGCAAGGTACCTAAAACACTCATACCCAGGCCGGCCAGCCACCAACTGGGTTGCAGGCTGAGCACACCCGCCACCTGAGCGCCATACAGCCCACGCAAGCTGGCGGCCAGATCACCCACCAGGGCATTGGCCAGCAGATAACCGGTCAGCACCCCCAGGCTACCGCCCAGCAGGGCCAGCACCAGCAGCTCGGCCAACAGTGCCAGACTCAACAGGCGCAGACTCACGCCGCAGGCGCGCAGGGTTTGCAGTAAGCCCCTACGTTGCTCCAGCGCCAGCCCGGCAGCGGCATGCACAATAAAGAGCCCGACCACAAAAGCCAACAGCCCGAGGGCGGTCAGGTTGAGGTGGAAGCTGTCGGTCAGACGACTCAGCTCCTCCTCACTGCGCAACTCCCAAATCAGCTCAACCTCTGGCGGCAAGGCCGGCGTATCAGCGGCAAAGTCAGCTTCGACCAGTAGCTGGCTGAGTTTGCCGGGCTGCTGCAATACCTGTTGGGCCCGGCCAATATCCATAATCAACATGCCCGGCGCCAGTTCGGCAACTGCGCGGGCAGGGGGCAACAATTGCCCGTCACTGCTGCGTACCGGCTCGCCGGCGGTCAGCCCCAGCTCTTGCAGGGTGTCCAGCGCCAGCAGGGTCTGCCCTGGCGGCAGCAGGAAGTCGAGAAAGCTGTC
>REBY01000085.1 GCA_007692485.1 Pseudomonadaceae bacterium
ATCGCCCGCTGACGGCAACCGTGCATGCTTTGGCCGATATTGCCGAGGGCGAGGGTGATCTGACCCATCGGCTGGATGCTCAGGGTCAGGATGAACTGGCCGGCTTGGCCCGCCATTTCAACGCGTTTACCGATAAGCTGGCCGCACTGGTGCGTCGGCTACTGGGCTCGGCTCAGTCACTGGATACCGCTGCTGTCGACTTGGTTGATATGGCTGCGCGGACTCAGCGGCATAGCGCCGAGCAATCGCAACAGATGGAGCAGGTAGCGACAGCGGTGAATGAAGTCAGTTATGCCGTGCAGGATGTCGCCAAGCACGCGGAAGAGGCAGCGAGCCAGGTACGTGTGGCCGATTCAGCAGCGCGCGCAGGGCAGGCGGCGGTGCATGAGGGTGTTGCAGAAGCAGAGCAGCTGGCCGGTACCATGAATCGTGCGGTGAGCACCATGCAGGGGGTCGAGCATGAAACCGCTCAGATCGGCAAGGTGCTGGATGTTATTCAGGCGATTGCAGAGCAAACCAACTTGCTGGCGCTGAATGCAGCGATTGAGGCAGCGCGCGCGGGTGAGCAGGGGCGAGGTTTTGCTGTGGTTGCTGATGAGGTGCGCTTGTTGGCACAACGCACACAGAGCTCCACTGCGGAAATTCATCAATTGATTGAAAGTCTGCATACGCATGTCAGTAGTGCCGTCAAGGTGATCGCTGAGAGCAGCCAGGCGACTGAGCGGACAGTGGCGCGGGTGAATGAAACCGGTGAGCGTTTGCAGGATATTGTCACTGCCTTGCAGCAGGTCAGCGGGCTGAACGAGTCGATCGCGAGTGCAACCCTGCAACAATCGCATGTCGTGGAAGAAATTAACCGTAACGTCACCAGCGTGGCTGGGTTGGCGCGCGATAATGCAGCTGCAGCCAGCCAGGCCAGCGCCGCAGGTACGCAGTTGACTGACTTGGCGCAGGAACTGAACCGCTTGCTGGGCGATTTCCGCGTCTGACACCTGTTGCATCGCTTGGCCGAGCGCGCGCAATTGGTTAGGGTATCGTCTTACAGACTACGGTGAGAGGCCCTATGCACAAGGGTAGTATTCAGGTGCGCGCGATCAGCGCGGCTCAGCCCCGCGACTTCGCTGTCGGCCAGCGTTCGCTGCGTACCGGGCATTTCAAACAGCCTGTGTCCGGTACGGTGGACATTGGCAAACACGGCATTGGCAGCGATTTTATCGGTAACCCGAAACATCACGGTGGCCCGGATCAGGCGCTGTACCTGTACAGTCAGGCTGATGCCAGTTGGTGGGCCAGCGAGTTGGGGCGTAGCGATATAGCGGCAGGTTTTTTCGGTGAAAACCTGACGATCGATGACTGGTGGCCGGAGGTACGTGTCGGTGATCGCTTGCAGTGTGGTGATTTGCTGCTGGAGATTACCGGACCCCGGGTGCCATGCGCCACCCTGGCGGCGCGGGTGGGTGATAAGGGCTTTGCCAAGCGCTTTGTGCAGGCCGAACGCCCCGGCGCTTATGTGCGTGTGTTGCAGAGTGGTAGCTTGCAGGCAGGTGATGAATTGCAAGTCCAGCCAGCCAGCGGCAGCTTTCCGACCGTGGTTGAGCTGTATCGCTTCTGGCATACGCGGCGTCAGGACGCCAACTTTGTTCAGCGCACGCTGGCGGCGCCGGTGGCCAGCCGCATGCGTGCAGAGCTGGAAGAGCTGGCAGCCCGCCAGGCGCTTGGCACTCAGCCGCTGCCAGGCATCTGATCAGACCTGACGTGCGCGCACGCTGCGGCCCTTGACCTTGCAGCCCTGCAGGCCCTTGAGTGCTGCGCTGGCATGCTCGCGCTGAATGGCGACATAGGCGCAGGTATCAAACAGGTTGATCTTGCCGACGGCGTTGCCAGGCAGCCCGGCATCCTTGGTCAGCGCGCCGAGAATATCGCCGGGGCGCAGCTTGCTTTTGCGCCCGGCATCCAACTCCAGAGTCACCATGCTGGCCGCTTGTGGTTTGGCCGCTGTTGGCGCCAGCTGTTCCAACGTGCGCATATCGGGTGTTTGCTCGGTGAAGTGCCCGATCTCTTCCACTCGCTGCGTTTCCCGCGGCGTAAACAGCGATATTGCACGGCCGGACTGACCGGCCCGGCCGGTACGGCCAATGCGGTGTACGTAAGTATCGGCATCGCGTGGTAAATCGTAATTGATGACCAGGGGCAGCTCGGGCAAATCCAGCCCGCGAGCGGCCACATCGGTGGCAATCAACCAGCGCGCACTGGCATTACTGAAGCGCACCCAGACCTGATCACGGTCTTTCTGGTCCAGGTCACCATGCAGCGCCACGGCGGCAAAGCGGTGCTGGCGCATGAAGTTGGCCAGTTCAGCACAGCCCTGTTTGGTCTGGCAGAAAATCATGCCCGCCTCGGCCGGGTGTTCGGCCAGTATTCGCAGCAATACATCGGCTTTATCACTGGCCTGGGCGACCCGGTAAAAGGTCTGGCTGATCTGGTCCTGGGCGTTGCCACTGCTGACCTGGATGCGTTCAGGTGCGCGTTGGAAAGCAGCGCTCAACTCAGCAATCGCATCGGGGAACGTAGCGGAAAACAGCAGTGTCTGGCGTTGCTCCGGGGTTTGCTGGGCGATGTTGACGATGCTGGGGTAAAAGCCCATATCCAGCATGCGGTCTGCTTCATCCAGAACCAGGGTACGCAACTGGTCCAACTGCAGGGTCTGTTTACGCAGATGATCCTCGATGCGCCCCGGGGTGCCGACGACAATATGCGCGCCATGTTCCAGTGACGCAATCTGCGGGCCAATCGGGGTGCCGCCACACAAACTGAGTACTTTGACATTAGCCAGAGGCTTGGCCAGCTGACGGATACTTTCGGCGACTTGAGTCGCCAGCTCGCGCGTTGGGCAGAGCACCAATGCCTGGCAGCCGAAAAAGCGTGGGTTGAGGCGTTGCAACAGGCCAAGAGCAAAGGCGGCGGTTTTGCCGCTACCGGTATCGGCCTGGGCGATCAGGTCCTTGCCGGCCAGTACGCGCGGCAGGCTCTGCTGCTGGATTGGCGTCATCTGCGTATAGCCAAGCCGCTGCAGGTTATCCAGCAGTTCAGGGTTCAGGTCGAGATGGGCAAAATCAAGGTCAGACACAGGTAGGCTCGCGCAGCAGAAAAAGGAGCCAAGCCTAGCAGAGCCGTGGGATTGAGGATAGCGCCAGCAGTCGGGCAGTCAGTTGACTGCCCCTGCTTCAGGTTTAGTTGCGCTCGATGGCCAGTGCCACGCCCTGACCGCCGCCGATACACAGGGTGGCGAGTCCTTTTTTGCTGTCGCTGCGGATCATTTCGTGCAGCAGGGTGACCAGTACGCGGCAGCCGGAGGCGCCGATCGGGTGGCCGAGGGCAATGGCGCCGCCATTGACGTTGACCTTGCTGGCGTCCCATTGCAGCTCGCGCCCCACAGCCAGGGCCTGGGCGGCAAAGGCCTCGTTGGCCTCGATACGGTCCAGTTGGTCGAGCTGCCAGCCAGCTTTTTGCAGGCAGCGTTGGGTTGCTGATACCGGGCCAATACCCATGATCGCCGGGTCGACCCCGGCGTTGGCATAACCGACGATACGGGCGAGCACGGGCAGGCCCAGTTCCGCGGCTTTGCTGGCGCTCATCAACATCACGGCAGCGGCGCCATCATTCAGGCTGGACGCGTTGCCTGCGCTGACGGTGCCATCTTTTTTGAAAGCTGGGCGAAGTTTGCCCAGCCCTTCAGCGGTGATGCCATCACGCGGTTGCTCGTCAGTTGCCAGTTGCAATGGATCACCTTTGCGCTGTGGCACGCTGACCGGTGTGATTTCGGCGGTAAAGTGGCCGGCCTGCTGGGCGGCAACGGCTTTTTGCTGCGAGGCAGCGGCAAAGGCATCCTGTTCTTCCCGGCTGATCTGGTATTTGTCCACCAGATTTTCGGCGGTGATACCCATATGGTAATCGTTGAAGGCATCCCACAAGCCATCGTGAATCATGCTGTCGATCACCTGGCCATGGCCCATGCGCTGGCCTGTGCGTGAGGTCGGCAGCAGGTGCGGGGACAGGCTCATGGACTCCTGGCCGCCGGCAATCATGATCTCGGCATCGCCACAACGAATCGCCTGGGTGGCCAGGTGCAGGGCCTTGAGGCCAGAGCCGCAGACCTTGTTCAACGTCAATGCCGGTACGCTATGGGCTAGACCGCCATGAATAGCCGCCTGGCGGGCCGGGTTTTGACCACAGCCGGCGGTCAGTACCTGACCAAGGATAACTTCATCGATGCTGGCCGGGTCTACTTGGGTTTGCTCGAGTAAGGCTTTGATCACAGTGGCGCCTAGCGTATGGGCGGGGACCTGAGCAAACTGGCCGCCAAAACTGCCAATAGCGGTACGGGTAGCGGCGACAATAACGACCTCTTGCATGAACGACTCCTGGCACTCTGTTCTCTGGGCTGACTAGGATAGTGCTCCCGGTCACAGACAGCAATCCTGGCAGACGGCTGCCGGTGCCATCAGGCACGGTTGAGGCGGTGAGCAATCAACTCTTCCACGACCGCCGGATCAGCCAACGTTGAGGTATCGCCCAGGCTATCCAGTTCGTCTTCAGCAATTTTACGCAGAATCCGCCGCATGATCTTGCCGGAGCGGGTTTTCGGCAGGCCTGGGGTCCATTGGATAAATTCCGGCTTGGCAAAACCGCCGACCTGCTCGGCAACGAAGGCTTTGAGTTCGGTGATCAGGGCATCACTGGGTTCAACGTCATGCATCGGCATCACATAGGCATAAATGGCCTGGCCCTTGATGTCATGCGGGCAGCCAACCACAGCGGCTTCGGCGACAGCGTCGTGCAGTACCAGTGCGCTTTCGACTTCGGCGGTACCTATGCGGTGGCCGGAGACGTTGAGTACGTCATCGACGCGGCCGGTGATCCAGTAGTAGCCGTCTTCGTCGCGACGGGCGCCATCGCCGGTAAAGTAAAGCCCAGGGTAGGCGCTGAAGTAGGTATCCACCAGGCGCTGATGGTCGCCATACACGGTACGGATCTGGCTCGGCCAGCTGCGCTTGAGTACCAGGTTGCCACTGGCCGCTCCCTGCAGCTCCTTGCCATCCGGGTCCATCAACGCGGGTTCCACGCCAAAGAAGGGACGGGTGGCCGAGCCGGGTTTGAGGTCGGTGGCGCCGGGCAGTGGGGTAATCATGATGGCGCCGGTTTCGGTCTGCCACCAGGTATCGACGACCGGGCAGCGTGAGTCACCCACGACATGGTAATACCACTCCCAGGCTTCCGGGTTGATGGGTTCGCCAACCGTGCCGAGCAGGCGCAGGCTGCTGCGCTTACAGGCGCTGACATACTCGTTCCCTTTGGCCATTAGCGCGCGGATGGCGGTGGGTGCGGTATAGAAAATATTCACCTGATGCTTGTCGACCACCTGCCAGCAACGCGAGGCATCCGGGTAGGTGGGGACACCCTCGAACATCAGGGTGGTAGCACCGTTGCACAGTGGGCCGTAGACAATATAGCTGTGCCCGGTAATCCAGCCGACATCGGCGGTACACCAGTAGATTTCACCGGGTTTGTAGTCGAACACATAGTGATGCGTCATGGCGGCGCTAAGCAGGTAACCGCCGGTGGTGTGGAGGACGCCTTTGGGCTTGCCGGTGGAGCCGGAGGTGTAGAGGATAAACAGCGGATCTTCACTGTCCATCGGCTCCGGTACGCAGTCGGCACTGACCTGCTCAATCGCTTCGTGATACCAGACATCACGGGCATCATCCCAGTCGATGGCGTCGCCAGTTCGCCGCACGGTGATCACGCTATGCACATTCGGGCAATTACGCAGGGCTTTGTCGACATTGGCCTTAAGAGGGACGGGTTTGCCGCCGCGTACGCCGAAATCGGCGGTAATGACCGTCTGGCAATCAGCATCGAGAATCCGGTCACGCACGGCATCGGGCGAAAAGCCGCCGAACACCACGGAGTGAATGGCACCGATCCGGGCGCAGGCTAGCATGGCATAGGCGGCTTCCGGCACCATAGGCATGTACAGGCAGACGCGGTCGCCTTTGCTGACGCCGCGTTTTTTCAGCACATTGGCCAGTCGGCAGACCTTGTCATGCAGCTCGCGATAGCTGATATGCGCGTCATCAGTGGGTTCGTCGCCTTCCCAGATAATTGCCGTTCGTTGACCGCGGCTGGCCAGGTGACGGTCGATACAGTTGACGCTGACATTCAGTTTGCCGCCAATAAACCAGGCGGCCTGTCCCTGGCTGAGATCGCAGCTGCTGACGGTATGCCAGGGCTGCTCCCAGGTCAGAAAGCGCTTGGCTTGTTCGGCCCAGAAGGTATCGGGCTGTTCGATCGAGGCGCGGTACATGGCCTGATAGCCCGCCTCATCGAGGTGGGCTGACTGGCGGACCTGTTCCGTGACCGGGTGCAGTTCTTTCGGGTACATGCGTGACTCGCTTTTGTTGTTGTCGGCGGTCGCGCAGCGGGTGACCGCTGCGCATAGCTGTACCTACAGGATTGACCCTAATGCGCCCGATTTCAACCCGCTTCTTGCGCTAGAGCTCACCTTCAGCGGCGAGCGTGGCAAATTCATTATTGAAGCGCAGGGTGATGTTGTCCGCATTACCCCAGACACTGCCGTCGGGGTAGCTGATGCCGATGGTCTCCGAGAGGTCCTGACCACTACCCAATAGACCGCGCTCAAAGGAAAAGCTGGCAATGCTGGCCATGGTGTCCTGGAGTTGCTGGTCGGCCATCATGTTGACGACTTCCTCGGCACTATAGAACAGGTAGGTCGCTTCGAGTTGTTGCTCGTAACCAGCCTGATCTGTACCGGCGGCTATACCCATGGCTTCGCGGGCCTGCTTGGCCTCAGCATCATCCCCCTGCATGATGGCCATGGTCTCAAACCAGGCGCCCAGCAGCGCTTTACCCAGCTCGGGATGTTTTTCCAGCGTGGCAGTATTCACCACAATGCTGTCCGTCAGTTCACCGGGCATCTGTGCGGAATCATAAATGTTGACCGCATCCGGCTGCTGCAAAATATCGCTGGCCATTGGATTCCAGGTCACCATTGCCTGGGTAGACGGGTGCGCAAACAACGACACCATATCAGCATCCGAGGTGTTGACCAGGGTGACGTCGCGCTCGCTGAGGCCGACTTCTTCCAGGGCGCGAATCAGAAAGTAGTGGGAGATTGAATACTCAATAATGTTGATGCGCTTGCCAGCAAGATCGCTGAGGCTGTCGCCATTACGCATGATAATAACGTCATTGCCATTGGAGTAATCAATCACAGCGATGGATGTGGAGTCCATGCCTGAAGCGGCTGGAATGGTCAGCGCGTCCATGGTCGCCATCATGGCCGCGTCAAACTCGCCAGCGGTGTATTGATTGATGGCCTCGACATAATCGTTGATCTGTACGATCTCGATGTCAATGTCGTATTTGTCTGCCCAGCGGGCAACAATACCGGCCTCGCTGGCATAATCCCATGGCATGTAACCCGGGTAGAGCGACCATGCCAAGCGGAATGACTGGGTAGCGTGAGCCTGTGTAGCGGACAGGCTGAGGGCTGCGAGCACGGCGCAACCGGTAACGAGCTGCTTGAAAGACATGGTGTATCCTCGGCAATTAAAGTGTAGGTAAGCAAGGGTTGCGAGGTTGCTGGTTTGTCGGCAGCAACCGGAACAATTCACTTTGGTTGCAGCAACTGGCGTGCCATCTTTCACATCGACGCATTAAGTTGTTATATTGCATGCAAATTTACATTTAAATGGGTTTTTTCTCCCGCGCCTGGATTGCCTGGCAGCCTGCTTAAGGTGCAATCCGCCGGATCTGTGCACCATCGGGGGTCGACAGGGATGAAGGGGTATTCATGAGTAGCAAGACGGAACGTAACCGCCGCGCCATTGCGCGCACATTGATTGCCATGGATGAAAGCTGGCTGGCGTTGTTCGGGGAGCTGGGGTTGTCTGAATTGAGCTACAGCGATCTATTGACGCACATGTGGTTGCGCCAAGATGAGGTGCTGCACAAAACCGATTTATATGATTTTATGCCGAATGTCAGCCGGCGTACGGCGGTCAAATATGTTCAGCATCTGATTGACTCGGGGCTGCTGACACAAACGGAGTCAGCGCAGGATCGGCGAGTGCGCAATATTGCCCTGACGCCACCGTTGCTGGAGCGGCTCGCCCAGTTCTATGACGAGACCTGGGCACACTTCAATACCGAGCGCGAGCAGGCCATGCCATCGCGCCGCAGCAAGGCAGCCAGGTCAAGCTGATTTGAAACGCAGATTGTCAATCAGGCGTGTCTTGCCGAGAAAGACCGCAGCCAGGGCAACGCCGGTCTGGGTATCCGGTCCTATGGCGGCGAGGTTATCGGCATCACGCAAATCCAAATAGTCGGGACGAAAGCCGGCGGCCACCAGGTTTTTGCGAGCGGTTTCGATGATGGCGGCATAATCGCTACGCCCCCCTTGGACGGCGGCAGCAACCTGCTGCAGTTGCTGGAACAGGAGGGGTGCCACTTGGCGTTCCTCGGGCGTCAGGTAGCCATTACGCGAGGACAGGGCCAGGCCATCTTCGGCACGGCAGGTCGGTTCGCCAACGATGTGTACTGGTAACGACAGGTCCTGAGTCATTTTGCGAATGACCGCCAATTGCTGGTAATCCTTTTCACCAAACACGGCCAAATCAGGCTGAACGATATTGAATAGCTTGCTGACCACGGTCGCAACGCCATCAAAGTGCCCGGGGCGGCTACCGCCACACAGGCCTTCAGAGACGACCGGAACGCTGACCTGGGTGTGGCCGTCGAGCCCGTCCGGATATATTTCCTTGGCATTGGGTGCAAAGACCAGGTGGGCGCCGGCGTCAAGCAGCTTGGCCTGGTCTTCCGCCAGGGTGCGCGGGTAGCTATCCAGGTCTTCATTCGGGCCAAACTGCATCGGGTTGACGAAGATGCTCACAACGACAAAGTCGCCGCGCGTCAGCGCGGTACGAACCAAGGCAATATGCCCGGCATGCAGATTGCCCATGGTGGGCACCAGGCCGATACGTTTACCCTCTGCGCGCGCTCGGGCAACGGCGGCGCGGACCTGAGCGATGCTGTGCACGGTATTCATCGGGATCAGAACTCGTGTTCGCGGGCAGGGAATTCGACCGCCTTGACGGCATCGACATAGGCTTTGAGGGCGGCAGGGATATCTGCGGCCTCGGCCATGAAGTTTTTCACGAAACGCGGCAGGCGGCCAGTGATCGACAGGCCCAGCATATCGTGCACTACCAATACCTGGCCGTCGGTACCACTGCCGGCACCAATGCCGATCACCGGTACTTTGACGCGCTGACTGATACGGGTTGCCAGTTCACTCGGCACACATTCCAGCAGCAACAGGCTGGCACCGGCCGCCTCGAGTGCCAAAGCGTCGGTCAGCAAGGTATCGGCCTGTGCCTGCTCACGCCCCTGCACCTTGTAGCCGCCGAGTACGTTGACCGTTTGTGGGGTCAGGCCCAGGTGGGCACAGACTGGAATACCGCGCTGTACCAGAGCCGTGATGCTCTCGGCCAGCCAGCCGGCGCCTTCGAGTTTGACCATATGCGCACCGGCTTGCATCAGTTCGGCACTGTTATTCAGGGTTTGCTCTAGTGTGGCGTAGGCCATAAAGGGCAAATCAGCCATGATCATGGCGCCACGGTTGCCGCGTTTTACGGCACGGGTATGGTAGGCCATATCTGCAACGGTGACCGGCAGGGTGCTGTCATGCCCTTGCAGCACCATACCCAGCGAGTCGCCGACCAGGATGACCTCAACCCCAGCCTGGCTCTCCAGATGGGCGAAAGTGGCGTCATAGGCCGTCAGGCAAACAATCTTTTCTCCGGATTGCTTGAGCTTGTACAGCGTTGTCAGATTTACATCAGGCATGGTGGCTTCCAATAATTCGGCCTCAATGAGGCGAGATGTCTTGGGTTGTGGGATGACCGGGTAACCGGCGCAGCATGCTACCACTTTGCTCAGTATAGTGCCGTTCCCGCGTTGGCGGCGATGATAGCCGATCAATCTGCTGCATGATCATTCACTCTCGGCTGCATTCAGACGCTGTAAGCCATGGCTTGTGCAAGCTTGCAGCAGGTCCTCAATCCGGCGGCCATTGGGCAGGACCAGTTCAGGCGCCAGCTCGGCCAACGGCTGCAGGACGAAGTCGCGCTTTTCCAGCCCGTAGTGTGGCACTGTCAGGCGGGGTAGGTCGATGCTCTGTTGGCCGTACAGTAGCAAGTCGAGATCCAGCGTACGTGGACCCCAGCGTTCGTCCTTGCGTTCCCGGCCATGGTGTTGCTCGATAGCCTGCAACTGGTCAAGCAGCGCCAGCGGGGCCAGCAGGGTGTCCAGGCAGGCGACGGCATTGACGTAATCGGGCTGATCCTGTGGCCCCATAGGTGCACTGCGATAGAGGCTTGATCGAGCGATCAACTCGCTGGACGGCAGGTTTTTCAGGGCGCCGAGCGCCTGCTGCAGTTGCACAACCGGGTTGGCCTGGTTGCTACCGAGGCCGACATAGCAGCGTGGCATATCAGTCGCTGGTGCGTGGGCGGGGCTTGCGCTTGCGACGGCCACGTGAGCGCTTGCCGCTGCCCTCGCTGCCAAGCTCGCGGATCATCAGGCGGCGCTGGTCTTCATTGGCATCCTGATAACGGGTCCACCAGTCACCCAGTCCTTGTGTTTCTTCACCCGCCATTTCACGCAGCAGCAGGAAGTCATAGGCGGCACGGAAGCGTGGGTGTTCCAGCAGCTGGTCGGCGCGCCGTCCACTGCGCCGTTCCAGGCGCGGCTGCATGTCCCAGATTTCTCGCAGCGGAATGGTAAAACGTTTGGGAATCGCAGTATGCCGGCATTGCTCGCTGAGCAACTCCTGTGCAGCTTGTTGCTGGGCAGGAATGCTGGGGATGCCTTTGTCTTCAAGTACTTTGATGCGCTCTGGCAAGGCGGGCCAGAGTAGGGCGGCAAACAGGAAGGCTGGGGTTACCGGGCGCTCTTCGCGGATGCGCAGATCGGTATTGCGCAAAGCTTGGCGCACCAGCGCCAGGGTGTATTCCGGATTGCTCTCAATGGCTTCTTCAGTGTCTGGAAACAGCGGAGAAAACAGGTCATGCTCACGGAGTAGTTCGAACGTCAGTTCGCCCTGGCCGCTCATCAACAACTTGAGCACTTCATCAAATAGCCGGGCCGGAGGGATGTCGTGCAGCAGTTCGGACAGCTCAAAAATAGGTGCGGCTGTATGCGGCTCGATATCGAAATCCAGCTTGGCGGCAAAGCGCACGGCCCGCAGCATGCGCACCGGATCTTCCTGGTAACGGCGCACCGGGTCGCCGATCAGGCGGATCTGGCGGTTGCGCACATCATGAATACCGTTGGCAAAGTCATGGATGTGACCATCAGTCGGGTTGTAAAACAGCGCATTGATGGTGAAATCGCGGCGTTGAGCATCGTCTTCAAAAGTACCGTAGACATTGTCTCGCAGCAGGCGGCCGCTCTCACTCTGACGCGACAGCTCAGAAACGTCATCACTGTCTGCGTCGCTTTCACTGTCATGGTTGGCGCGGAAAGTGGCGACTTCGATAATTTCACGGCCAAAGCGCACATGGGCCAGTTTGAAGCGGCGGCCAATCAAGCGGGCATTACGAAAAGTGGCGCGCACCTCTTCTGGTGTGGCACTGGTCGCCACATCAAAATCCTTGGGCACGATATCAAGCAGCAGGTCGCGCACACAGCCGCCAACCAAATAGGCTTCGTAACCGGCGCGTTGCAGTTGCTCGACCACACTGACGGCATGCCGGCTAATGCGACGTGGGTGCAGGTTGTGCTGACTGGCAGCAATGACCTGGGGCGTGGTGCGCTGATGCACTGGACGGCCAAACGGGGTGGGTAGTTTTTGCAAGATTTTGCGAATCATAGGTGCGGGTTATCCACCAGCATAGGGTTACCCTTTGCGCCATAGGGTGCAGGGGAGTAAATGAATGCAGGGCATTCTAGCTTGATTTGCAGGGGATTTGAATGATATGCGAGGAGAAAGCTCAAGGGGAGTCGAAACTCCCCCCAATGGTATTTTTATTTTTATTCTTCTGAGCTATTTTTGTTGTTGTAGGCAGTTGCGGCAGAGCCGCAATCCCAAACCCATCCCGGGTTACAAAAACAAACGGATTGCTTTGGAAGCTTAGTGATTCACGTTGTGCCATCTTGGCGCCGGATCGGTCAGTTGCTAAGGCAACTCTTGTTGTTCTCATTCCGGTCAAACATCCTGTCTGCGGAGGAAATACCATTCTCCAAAAAAATCAGTTTGATTGGCTACGCACATGTTGTTTTTATTGTCTGTGGAGCTGATGTTGTTTTTATTATGTTTTTTGGTTTTTATTATTGTTGTACCAGATATAAAGCAGATGCCGTGCCAACTTTCACATTTCTTTATAAAACAATGGCTTGGGTTGTTTTGGGGTTTATTGAGGAAAGGGGTAAAGGGGGTAACGTTACCGATCAACCCGGTAAAGTGTTACCCGTTGATCGCGAGGAGGTAACACTTTGTGTTCGGCGGCTCGGGTAACAGGTAACAGTTTTGCTGCCGTCGTCGCAAAACAGGCCATGATGGCGATCGGGGTCAGGACTGATTGGCTTTTTTGCGTGGAATACCCAGCCGCTGGCGGCGTTCCCATAGACATTTACGACTGATGCCAAGCTTGAGTGCCAGCTCGGTCTCTGTCATGTGCTCCTGATGTTCAAGCACAAAATGCTGGAAGTAATCTTCCAGGGAAAGGTCTTCAGTCGGCTCCTGGCTGGGGGTCGGCTCGCTGTGACGCATGGTTTGCAGGGCGCTGGTAGCCTGCGAGGTACGTTCAAAATCCAGGTCCAGTTCAATACCCAGCAGATCGGTAGAAATATCGCTGTCATCACACATGATGGCCGCGCGCTCAATGGCGTTTTCCAGCTCCCGTACGTTACCCGGCCAGGTGTAGTGGCGGATCGCTTCGGCTGCTTCGGCAGTGAATTGCAGGGGCTCGGTTTGCATATTGCGTGCGGCGCGAAGCAGTAAAGCCTGAGCGATCTGCATGACGTCTTCGCCCCGCTCGCGCAGGGGTGGCAAGCGTAGTTCAATAACGTTGAGACGGTAGAACAAGTCTTCGCGGAACAATCCCTGGCGGGCCATGGCCTTGAGGTTGCGGTGCGTGGCTGCCACCAGGCGCACGTCAACCTTGTTCGACTGCACTGAACCGACCCGGCGAATTTCGCCTTCCTGCAACACGCGCAATAGTCGGGCCTGGGCTTCCAGCGGCAATTCGCCAATTTCATCGAGGAACAGGGTGCCGCCATCGGCTGCTTCGACCAGACCGGTGCGCCCGGCGGTTGCGCCGGTGAAGGCGCCTTTTTCATGGCCAAACAGCTCAGATTCAATCAGTGTTTCCGGGATGGCTGCGCAGTTGACCGAAATCATGGGTGCGCTGGCCCGCCGTGATTGCTCATGCAGCGCGCGGGCGACCAGCTCCTTGCCGGTGCCCGATTCGCCCTGGATCAAGACGGTAGAGTCGGTGGGGGCGACCTTGCGGATCTGTTTGAACAGCGTTTGCATCGGCGGGCATGAGCCAATGATACCCATATCATTGTCGTTGCTTTTGCTGGCGGCCGGTGCCGGGCTGGTCGGTTCCGGCTGCCCCTGACGGGCCAGGCGTTCGTCACGTTTCTGCAGGATGCGTGCGACGGTGCTGAGCATTTCCTCGTGGTCAAAGGGCTTGGCGATATAGTCCACGGCACCGAGTTTCATGGAGTCCACTGCCGAGCGCAGGCTGGCATAGCTGGTCATAATGAGAACCGGGGTGTTGCTGGCCTTGCGGATCAGTTCGGTACCCGGTTCGCCGGGCAGGCGCAGGTCGCTGATGATCAGATCAAAGTCGTCCAGGTTGAATTGGGCTTCAGCCTCATGCACGGCACCGGCCTCGCTAACCTGATACTGGTTGCGTTCCAGTAGTCGGCGCAGGGCGGTGCGAATGATGACTTCATCTTCAACGACCAGAATGTGCGACATAATTGACCTCTACAGGGTGCCGGTCAGGCGTTGGCACCGGGCATAATGTAACGCGGCAGGGTAATTACGAACCGGCTGCCGCGCCCGCTGGCTGGATCTGCCGGACTTTCCACGGTGATCTGGCCATAGTGTTCTTCAACGATGGAGTAGACGAGAGCCAAGCCGAGACCAGTACCACTACCCGGTTCCTTGGTGGTGAAAAAAGGCTCGAACAGGCGGTCACGGATACTTTTGTCGATCCCGCTACCCTGGTCTTCCACCTTGAGTACAACCTGATGTTCGTTCTGCTCGCTGCTGATGCGGATAAGGTCGCCGCTCTGGCTGGCATCACGCGCGTTACCCAACAGGTTGATCAGTACCTGCACCAGACGCTGGCTGTCACCGGCGACCAGATGGTCAGGATCACAAAGGTTATCATAGTTGACCTCTGTTCCGCGCCGGTTGAGTGACAGTAGATGGATTGCCTCGTTGGTGCTGGCCTGCAGGTCAACCGCTTCGTTGCTGCTGTGATGACGGCTACCCACATGAGCGAAGTTGACCAGCGATTGCACGATGCGGGTCACGCGTTTGGTCTGTTCGACAATCTGTTCGGCGCTTTCCAGCACTTCCGGTTGTTCCGACTCTTCACGCAGGTTCTGCGCCAGACAGGCAATGCCGGTGATCGGGTTGCCGATTTCATGGGCTACGCCGGCGGCCAGGCGACCGATGGAGGCCAGGCGTTCGGAGTGCATCAGCTCTTCTTCCAGCATCTGGTTTTCAGTCTGGTCTTCGATCATCAGTACCAGCCCGCTGCTACCGATTTGCCCAGGCTCATCGATGGCTGCCTTATGCAGGCTGAGCCAGTGAGTCTGGCTATTGATCAGCAGTTTCTGTTTATGCAGGTGGGCTGACTGGTCTTCAACAAAGTCGGCGAGCAGGCCATTCCAGGGTGGCGGCAAGTCGCCCAGACGCGAACCAATCACGGTGTCGCCATCAATGCCGGTGAGCCGTTGTAGAGCCCGGTTCCACATCAGAATTTCGTTATCCTTGGCCAGCGAACAGACCCCCATTGGCAGGTCCTGCAAGGTTTGCCGGTGGTAACGGCGCAGGGCGTCCAGCTCAGCCGCCAGGCCGGTCAGGCGCGAGTGGTAATCCTCCAGCCGGCTTTCAATAAAGTGAATGTCTTCGGTGACATAGCCGTGACGGTCGAGCTTGAATGGCAGGAAGGTTTCAATGATGTCCTGGGCTACAGCTGGGCCCATCAGCCCGGAGAGATTGGCTTCCAGCCGGTCACGCAGCCGACGCAGAGCGTAGGGACGGCGTTCATTGAACGGCAAGCCGAGGTCGCGCAGGGCCTGTTCGACCTCTTTTTGCGCGGTCACATTACCCAGTGGTTTGGCCAGCTGCTGGGCAAACTCCTGTGGTGAGTGGGCGAGTAGTTCCATCCGCTGCGGGCGGCTGACGTTGTCCACCGAGCAGGCTTCTGCGGCGCTGATTTCCTCAGGGCTGCGTTGGGTAAACACCGAGACCAGGGCAAATACCAGAATATTGACTGCCAGTGAGGCGATGGCTGCCAGGTGCCAGGTATCCGGGTTGAAGCCCATTTCCAGACCGAACAGGTTGAGGCCGGACAACTCGCTGATCAATGGCAGCAGCAGGGTGAGGGCCCAGACCAGCATGCCGGCGCAAATGCCGCCGATAAAGCCCCGGCGGTTGGCTTGCGGCCAATACAGTACCGAGAGGGCGCCAGGCAAAAACTGGACTGTGGCAGTGAAGGCGGCAATACCCAAGTTGGCCAGTCCATGCTCGGTGCCCAACAGCTGATAGAAGCCGTAACTGGCCATGATAATGGCGGCAATCAGGCTGCGTCGGGTCCAGAGTAGCCAGCGGTAAATATTGTTGTCGGCACTTGGCTGATAAACCGGCAGGACCAGGTGGTTCAGCGCCATACCTGACAACGCCAGGGTAATCACGATTATCAGGCCACTGGCTGCGGACAGGCCGCCGACAAAGGCCAGCAAGCTGAGCCAGTCGGCACCCCCGGTGACACCCAGGCCCAAAGTGTAATATTCCGGGTCGGTGGCTACGTTGAGATGCAGGCCGGCCCAGAGAATTGGCGGCACCGCCAGGCTCATCAGGAGTAGAAATAACGGTAAGCCCCAGCTCGCGGCACCCAGTGCGCGCTTGTTGAGGTTCTCGGTAAACGCCATGTGATACATGTGGGGCATGACAATGGCAGCAGCAAAGAACACCAGCAGCAAGGTACGCCACGGGCCTTCATCCAGCGGTGAGTGCAGGGTTTGCAAGGCTTCCTGGTTATTGCTCAGCCATTCTTCAAGACCTCTGGGGCCATCGAATACGACATAGATGGCATAGAGCCCGACCGCGCCGATGGCGATCAATTTGACGATGGATTCGAAGGCAATGGCGACAACCAGGCCTTCGTGTTTTTCCCGGTTGGAGATGTGTCGAGCGCCAAACAGGATAGCAAACAGGGTGATCAGCACGCAGAAGCCAAAAGCTACCAGCTGTTCATTGTTGCTGTGGGTGAGGATCTGCACCGAGTCGGCGACGGCCTGAATCTGTAGCGCCAGTAAAGGAAGTACGCCGATCAGCATGAACAGCGTGGTCAGGGTGCCAGCCAGGGTGCTGCGAAAGCGGAAGGCAAACAGGTCAGCCAGTGAAGATAGCTGGTAGGTGCGGGTAATGCGCAATATGGGTTGCAGGAGAACGGGTGCCAGCAGGAAGGCGCCACTGATGCCCAGGTAATAACTGAGAAAGCCGTAGCCGTATTCATAGGCCAGCCCAACCGTGCCGTAGAACGCCCAGGCACTGGCATAGACGCCCAGTGACAGGGTGTACACCAGCGGGTGGCGCAACAGTGCTTGCGGCAGCAGCCCGCGCTCGGTTATCCAGGCCACCCCAAACAGGGTCATCAGGTAAGCAATACTGATCAGCAGCAGCTGACTGAGGTCAAAGCTCGTCGGCATCTTTCGGACTCTGCAACAACATGCCGGCAATTACCAGGATGAGCCATAGTACGTAGGGCCGGTACCAGGCGTCATTGGGTTGAATCCACCAATCCATGATGGCGGGGGAAAACAGATAGATGCCGATCACCAGCAGCAGTACCAAGCGGTAAATATACATGCGGTTCTCGTTAGACTGCGGAGCGCATCCCACAGCATGTTCATTAAGGTAAACGCCGATGGTAAACAGGCCGGGGCCGGTTGCCAAGCTCAGCTTACTGATGGGTAGATTTCATTGAACTGAGGAGCGGCCGGCAAACGCTGGGGTTGCCAGTTGGCAATCGCCCAGTCCAGCTGCTCGTTGGTGGGGGCGTTCGCCAGCTCGGTTGGCGGTTGCTGGGCCAGGGTTTGTAGGGCATGGAACAGGCTGGCGGGCGCCTGATCGCTATTGATCGGTGTGGAACCCAGGCGCTTGCTCAATTTGTCGCCGTCTTGCTGCAGCATCAAAGGGATATGCAAGTAACGCGGGATGGGCGCTGAAAGTAATTGGTAGAGCCAGAGCTGACGCGGCGTGGAATCAAGCAAGTCAGCGCCGCGGACAATATCGGTGACGCCTTGCATGACATCGTCAACCACCACCGCAAGCTGGTAGGCAATGATGCCGTCGCGCCGGCGCACGACAAAATCGCCAGGATCAGCGCTCAGGCAGATTGCTAGCGGCGCTTGCAGGCGATCAGTGGCGGTGATCAGGCGTTCATCAACCCGAACGCGGATCGCGTGGCTGGGGTCCGCGGGCAGCTGTCGTTGGCGGCACGTTCCTGGGTACACGCCGCCAAAGGTTTTGAGATCCTGGCGTGAGCAGTTGCAGTAAAAAGCCAGGTCACGCTGCAGCCAGTCATCGAGTACCGCGTGGTAGTGCTCCAGCCGCTGGGATTGCCAGATAACCGGGCCGTCCCAATGCAGGCCCAAGGCATCCAGGGTATGCAGGATATGCTGGTCAGCGCCTGGCAGATTGCGCGGGGTATCAAGGTCTTCGATGCGCAGCAGCCACTGACCTTCGTGCTGACGAGCGTCCAGATAACTGGCCAAAGCAGCCAATAGAGAGCCGAAATGCAGATGACCGCTGGGCGTCGGGGCGAAACGACCGATATAGCCGCTATCAGGTGCTGGCATGGGTGACCGGACTAGAGAGGCATGCCGGGCAGTTATCCATCGGAATAACGGCCCGGAGGTGCCGGCAGCGATCAGCTGCCGGTCTGACGTTCCTTGATTTCGGCCAGCGTCTTGCAATCAATGCACAGGGTCGCGGTCGGCCGGGCCTCGAGGCGGCGAATGCCGATCTCGATGCCGCAGGAATCGCAGAAGCCGTAATCGTCATCCTCGATACGCTGCAGCGTCTGGTCAATTTTCTTGATCAGTTTGCGCTCGCGGTCTCGGGTGCGCAGCTCCAGGCTGAACTCTTCTTCCTGGCTGGCGCGGTCAGCCGGGTCGGGGAAGTTGGCGGCATCATCTTTCATGTGGTGCACAGTGCGATCAACTTCTTCCATCAACTCCCGTTTCCAGGAATTGAGGATCTCGGCGAAATGCTCGAGCTGGCGCTCGTTCATATACTCCTCGCCCTTGGCTTCTTTATAAGGCACGAAGCCACGGATCAACATGGAGTTTTTTTCTTTGGCCTTGCTGGGCATGAGAACCCCTCACTATTCGCTAAAGTCCTGTGTCAGGCCGTTTTTCGGGCCTGAGGGCTGCTGCCATGGGCTGCAAGCGGGCAAAACTACCAGAACCTTTGCCCCGACGCTACTTTTTGCTGCTAGCCGGTCACCTTTGATGACTGGATTATCCGGTATAGCCCGGTATCATCAGGTTTTTGATCACGGGGAGTCTTGTATGAGTCAGTGGGCCCGGCGCATGACGGATATTCAGCCTTTTCACGTCATGGCCGTTCTGGCAAGGGCGCGGGCGCTGGAAGCCGCTGGCGCAGACGTGATTCATATGGAAATCGGCGAGCCCGACTTTGCTACCCCGGCGCCCATAGTTGCAGCGGGGCAGCGCGCACTGGCGGAGGGGTTGACCGGCTATACGCCGGCGCTTGGGCTGCCAGCCTTGCGCGAAGCGGTAGCTAACCTCTATGCCCAGCGTCATGGCTTGCAGATTGACCCGGCACGCATTGTGATTACACCTGGAGGTTCGGCGGCCTTGCTGTTGATCAGTGCTTTGCTGATCAACCCAGGTGACAAAGTGCTGATGGCGGATCCAGCCTATCCGTGTAACCGGAATTTCCTGCGCCTGGTTGAAGGTCGTGCCGGCCTGATCCCGACCAATGCCACGAGTGCCTATCAGCTGACGCCGGAACTGGTGCGCGAACACTGGGATAGTGACTGCCGCGCGGTGATGGCAGCCTCGCCCAGCAACCCAACGGGAACCCTGCTGTCGCGCGATGCACTGAAAGCCTTGGCCGATACCACCCGGCAACTCGGTGGTCAGTTGATTGTGGATGAAATCTACCATGGGCTGACCTATGCCGAGCAGGCCAGCTCGGTCCTTGAAGTGGCCGATGATGCCTTTGTGCTCAACAGTTTCTCCAAATATTTTGGCATGACCGGTTGGCGACTGGGCTGGCTGGTCGCGCCGGAAGCCGCGGTACCTGAACTTGAGAAGCTGGCGCAGAATCTCTATATCTGCGCACCCAGCATGGCGCAGGTAGCCGGCTTGGCAGCATTGCAGGCAGACACCCTGGCGATCTGCGAGCAGCGTCGTGAAGCGTTTCAGTTGCGCCGCGATGTGCTTTTGCCCGGCTTGCGTGATCTGGGGTTTGACGTGCCGATAACCCCGCAGGGTGCCTTTTATATCTACGCCAATATCAACCGCCTGGGTGGTGACAGTCAGGCGCTCTGCCAGCACTTGATCGAGACGCAACATGTGGCATTGACCCCGGGGCTGGATTTCGGCCAGCACGCGGCCAATCAACATATACGCTTTGCGTACACGACTAACCGGCCACGCTTGGAACAGGCGCTGGAGCGTTTGCAGCAGGGCTTGAATACGTGGTCACCATGTTGATTCCTTTCGACCCGCCGCTGCAGGCTGGTGTCCTGATACAGCGCTACAAACGCTTCTTTGCTGACATCCGCCTGGAGGACGGTCGTGAACTCACGCTGCATTGTCCGAACACTGGGTCTATGCGCAATTGCGGCGAACCGGGTAGCCGGGTTTGGGTCAGCCTGCAGCATAAGCCAGGGCGCAAATTACCCGGCACCTGGGAGCTGGTTGAAGTGGCGCCGGGGGAGTTGGCCTGTATTCATAGTGCGCGGGCTAACAAGGTAGTGGCGGCCGCCTTGTCAGCTGGGCTGATTGCACCCCTGGCCGGGTATCGTCAGCAGCGGGCCGAGGTCAAGCTGCCCGGCGGCAGTAGCCGTTTCGACTTTCTGCTCAGTGATCCGGGTGAGTGCGTGGTGGAAGTGAAAAGCGTCACTCTGGGTCTGGCTGGCCGAATCGGTGCTTTCCCCGATGCCGTCAGTACCCGCGGGCAGAAACATCTGCGTGAGCTTATGCAGGTCGTTGCCAGTGGCCGGCGGGCCTGCTTGCTGTTTTGCGTTATGCACGGCGGGATTGACCAGGTTCGGCCGGCTGATGAGATTGACCCGGTGTACGGCCAATGCTTGCGTGAAGCGGTAGCGGCGGGCGTCGAAGTGCTGGCCTGGTCGGTGCTTCCCAAGCCTTCAGGTTTGCGGGTAATGGGGCCGATACCGGTCAACCTGTAGCTGCCTCGTCGTTACACCAGCCAGACTTGACCTGCCCGGACGGTGCAGGCTAGCTGGCGCAGATACTCGCCGCTACAGGGGCCGGAGACACATTCGCCGCTGTCTGGCAAAAACAGTGCGCCATGGGTGGCGCACTGGATCAGCTTTCCCGAGCTGTCGAGAAAGTTATCCGGCGTCCATTCCAGCGGAATACCCCGGTGCGGGCAGCGGTTTTCGTAAACAAACACCTGATGTCCCTGGCGCACAGCGAATAGCTTCTGGCCCTGGTAAAGGATGCCTTTGCTGCCCGGGTCGCTGAGTTCATCCAGGTGGCAGAGTGGCGTTGAAGTGGGGTTGTCCGTCATCATAGGCAGATTATCCCTTTGCCGGCTGGTTAAGGCCAGTGGCTCATTGAAGGATTTTGCATGTTTGCAAGCTCACGGTTGCGCCTGCTTGTCATGACTTTGTTGTCATTGTTGCTGGTAACCAGCTTTATTCTTTCGCTGACTCTGGGGGCGGTAGCTATCCACCCGCTGGATACGTTGCGTGCAGTTGCAGGCTGGGGTGAGGTGGCTTCGGAAACCCGGCTGATTATCGAGCAGATCCGCTTGCCGCGCAGTCTGTTGGCTGTGCTGATTGGCGCTACCTTGGCGTTAACGGGGGCGGTGATGCAGGGCTTGTTTCGCAACCCGCTGGCTGACCCGGGACTGATCGGGGTGTCCAGCGGGGCTGCTTTGGGGGCAGCCCTGGCAATTGTATTCAGTGGGTGGCTTTTCACTAGTTTACCCGCGTCCTGGCAAGCCTATGGCACTGTCTTGGGCGCCTTTACCGGTGGAGTTCTGACAACGTTGCTGGTTTATCGTTTGGGGCAGACGGCCCAAGGTACATCAGTGGCCAGCATGCTGTTGGCGGGCATAGCAATTACCGCGATCAGTGGTGCGGTGATCGGCTTGCTGGGCTATCTAGCGGACGATACTACTTTGCGTAATCTGACTTTCTGGAATATGGGTAGTCTGGCAGGTGCCAGCCCGGTGAAAGTAGTGGTGCTGGTTGTTTGCTGCAGTCTGGTTTGGTGGCGATTGCCGCGGCAGGCACGAGCGCTCAATGCTCTTTTGCTCGGTGAGTCTGAAGCGCGGCATCTGGGTATTCAGGTTGAGCGGGTCAAGCGCGAGCTGATTCTGCTGACGGCTTTGGGGGTAGGTGCCTGCGTGGCTATGGCCGGTTTGATTGGTTTTGTTGGCCTGGTGGTTCCCCATCTGGTCCGCCTGATGCTTGGTGCTGATCACCGGCGGGTGATTCCGGCGGCCATGCTTTTGGGGGCTGCCTTGCTGTTGATTGCCGATGTGGTGGCGCGACTGGTGATTGCGCCGGCGGAGCTGCCAATAGGGATTCTCACGGCCTTGCTGGGTGCGCCCTTCTTCCTGCTGTTGCTGATGAACGCACAGCGTCGGGGAGGTCTGTAATGTTGCGTGCCGAGAACCTGGCTTGCGCCCGTGGTGGTTGCGTCATCCTCAGTGAGATTGACTTCACCCTCGCAGCCGGTGAAGTCGTAGCGGTGCTGGGTAACAATGGGGCGGGGAAGAGTACGCTGCTGGCAACGCTTACCGGCGAGCTGAGCGCCAGTGCGGGGCAGGTATGGCTGGGTGACCAGGCGTTGTCTGGCTGGGCGGATGATGAACGCGCACGTCACCTGGCAGTATTGCCGCAACATTCGACCCTGGCTTTTCCTTTTGTTGCTGAAGAGGTGGTTGCCATGGGCCGGCTGCCCCACGGCAGTGGCTGGCAGCGTGATCACGAGATCATTGTCGAGGCGATGCAGGCTGCGGATATCAGCCATTTGCGCGGGCGCAATTACCTGACGCTATCCGGTGGTGAGCGTCAGCGGGTCCATCTGGCGCGGGTGCTGGCGCAGGTCTGGCAGCAGCCAGGTGCTTGCTTGCTGCTCGACGAGCCAACCGCGTCACTGGATCTTGCCCATCAACAGGTAACTCTGGGGCAAGCACGGGATTTTGCTGCCAGCGGCGGTTCGGTTCTGGTTATCCTGCATGACCTGAATCTGGCTGCGCGTTATGCTGATCGGATTATGTTGTTGCATCGCGGGCAAATGGCGGCGCTGGGCAAGCCTTGGGACGTGCTGCAGGCAGAGCGTATTGCCGATATTTTTGGTGTGCAGGTGCAGGTTGAGCGCCATCCACAGCAAGATTGCCCGCTGATCATTATCTGACCCTGGTTGGAGGGGCTAGTCTATGCGCGTGCTCGTTGTCTCGTGGCTGCTTATGTGGCTGCCGTTGCCGGTAATGGCTCTGCCTGACTGGCAAAGTCCGGAGGGCCTGGATGCCGAGCATTTGGGACAAGTCCTGAATACGCGAACGGGTGAATGGGTTGGGGCAGAGCAGTTGGTAGCGGCTTTGGCCGATCAGCCTGCTGTGCTGCTGGGTGAAAAGCATGACAACCCCGATCATCAAGCTTTGCAATTATGGCTGTTGCAGGCACTCCAGTCCGAGCGTGAGCAAGCCAGCCTGGTGATGGAAATGCTGCGCAGTGAACAACAGTTGCAGCTGGATCAATGGCAGGGGCAGCCTTTGCCCGACGATCCAGCGTTACCGGAAAAGCTGGGTTGGCAAGGCTGGGACTGGTCGGCCTACGGTGAGCTGGTGCGCTGGGGCTTGACCTATCCGGAGCGCCTGCTGGCCAGCAACCTGAGTCGAGACGAGATTCAGGCTGCCTACCATGAGCCTGAGCGGCTGGATACATCGCGCTATAGCCCGGAAGCTCGCGAAGAATTGGGCAGGGTCATGCAACGCTCACATTGTGACAAGCTGCCGGAAGAGCGCCTGCCAGCTATGTTGGCGATTCAGCAGGCGCGTGACCAGCGCATGGCGTCGGTGCTCAGTGCTGCTGATACGCCTGGGCTGCTGGTAGCGGGTGCCTTTCATGTCCGCAAGGATCTGGGCGTACCACTGCATTGGCCGGCCGCCGTGGCTGAGCCGGTTGTGGTCATGCTGGTTGAAGCGGGTAGTGATCTGCCACATGCTGATCAGGCCGATTGGGTGTGGTTGACTGCCGCTCAGCCGGAGCAGGATTACTGCGCACAATTGCGTTGAGTGGGTGGGGCAGTTTCTGCTTAAGCGTGGAGCATTGTGCTGGGCAAAAAAGAGCCCGCTGCAAGCAGCGGGCTTAATCCGTGATTAGCCTGATGAGGAGATAACGACTGTCAACGACAGGGCGTTATCGAAAATACTGAAGGAGACTTCAAGTATTTCCAGACCGACTTGCGTCGGCCTTGTTGCTAATAATAATGATTATCATTTCTATGTCAACCCCAGGAACAACTTTTTAACCCGCTTTTTGTTTCAGCTGGGTCAATTCCTTGTTCATCAGGTCAATACGCCGCGCCATGCTCTCGATCAAGCTATGGGCAATTCGCGGGTTGCTCTGCATCAGAGCGAGAAATTGCTCTTTCGGGATCATCATCACTGTAGTGGGAGCGCTGGCGATAACCGTCGCCGAGCGTTTCTCACGGGTGAATAACGCCATGGCGCCGAAAATCTCGTCCTTTTGCACATCGCCCACCTTGATCCCTTCAACGAAGGCTTCGGCATGCCCCTCGGTGATGATGAACACGTGGTCGGCATCTTCGCCCTGGCGGATCAGCTCGGCGCCGGCATCAAAATGCTGGAAGCCGGTAACCGGGCGAACTTCAACGGGTTTGTTGTGGGCCAGCGCATCGGACATCAAGGCAGCCTGGCCAAGAATGTACTGCGTAAAGAGCTCTTGCCGCTGGCTGTTGCCATGGATGTGTTTGAACAGGCTGTCACGCTCGTAGGGCACCAGCACCAAGGGCTCTTCGCTGAGATAGGTGCAGGGCGCGGCATTCAAGCCTTGGCGCAAACCAATCAGATCACCTTCTTGCAGGTAGAAAAGAGGTTTGCCATCAATCAGCGCATGCAGCAGGCCGCCTTTGAGTAAATACAGATGGCGTTGACCGATATGCTCATACAGGTCATCCACTGGCCCGAGCTCGACTACGTTGCCACAAGGCTCCAGCCCTTCAAGTAGGCGCTCGGGGATGGACTGCAGCGTGTTGATGAGTTTTTCCGCGTAAGCGGGCTGGTCACCGATCAGGTACATGAGGCACATTCCTTTTGTTCGATCCGAAGCCATCAGTAATGCACGAGATTGACGGCAACCACAGTTATAGCTCACAACATATAGTGCGCGAAGGAAACTGGCAACAGAGGCTCAGACTCAGCTGACCGGGCTTTACCGGATCAGCGCTGAATTCGCTGTGGTTGTCCGCGTTCAGCCAGCTCGAGCTGCTGCACCAGACGCATCTTGTAATCCGCGTCCAGGTCGTTCCAGTGCACATTCTGAAGTGCCCCAGCAATGGCAAACAGTAATGAACGCGATGCGCGAAAGCCCCGGTTACGGACGTGCAGGTATGCACCGACCGGCCCGAGTTGGCGCAGCTGTTCTGTATTGTGAATGCCGCTGGCATGGAGCCACTGGGCAGAGGTCTTGCCCAGGTTGCGCAGGGTCAGTAATTCATCCTGATTCATTGCCACCCCGCTAGGCAGGGGGCAGTCACCAGCTGAGCTGATGGCCTAAAAAGTTTTCTTTGCATGGTCTCGGGCTTTTTCTTATTGGTTCCCAAGTTCAGTGTAGACCCCGCCTGCGCAAAGGTACAGGCGGGCGTGTGGGGTTACAGGCGCTGACGAATCGCAGCGACGCATTGGGCAATGGCATCAGGCTCGGCGGTTGCGACTGTCAGGCAATGTTGTTGTTCTTCGCTGCTGAGCGGCTCAAGACTGTCGAGCTGGTGACGCACCACGGTAATGTCGGCGTCCGAAGGATCGCTGGCCGAGCTCTGGCGCTGCTGCAGCCAGCGCTCGATGTCAGCCAGCGGTGCATCACAATGCAAGATGAGACAGGCGGCACCCTGGTTTTCAATGGCCTGACCAATTAGCTCGCGCTGCTGTTGCTTGAGGTGGGTGGCGTCGACGATCAACGCATACCCGGCGGCCAATACGTGTTCGCTCAGGCTGGCCAAGCGCTGATAGGTTTGCTGGCTGCGCTCCTGGCTATACAAGCCGGCATCGAGAGTGCCGGCCCCGGCTTTGCCAAATAGTCGCTTGCGTTCGATATCAGAGCGCAGGCGAATGGCGCCGAGTTTTTCAACTAACGCCAGGGACAGGGTGCTTTTACCGCTACCGGACACGCCGTGGGTGAGCATGCCAATGCGCGGGGGGATCTCGGTGTAGGTTTCCGCAAGATTGGCATAACTATGGTAACGGGCCAGCACTTGCTCGCGTTCACTGGCACTGACGTTGTCCTGGGTCAGTCGGAGTAGAGCGACTTTGGCGCGGACCATGGCGCGGAAGGCCTTGTAGTAATTCAGCACCTGCAGGCCGGCATAGTCTCCGGTGTGTTCCAGGTAAGCATTCACAAATCGGTTGGCTAGTGCATGCAAACCACGGTCTTCAAGATCCATGGCCATAAAGGCAACATCGCTCATAACATCAATCCAACGGAAGGCTTCATTGAACTCAATGCAGTCAAACAGGGTCACTTGTCCGTCGACCAGAGTGACATTGTCCAGATAAATGTCGCCGTGGCACTCACGAACAAAGCCTTCTGCCTTGCGCTGGGCCAGTTGTGGTTGCAGGCGTTTATGGGTGGCATGGGCCCACTGTTCGAGCTGCTCAAGCTGAGTCAGGTCATCCGGGTCATCGACCAGGCTGCGAATGTGGGTAAAGTTTTCCGCTACCGGCAGGTGCAAGGCGTCCGGTTCGCCCCAGGGCGAGTCCGGGCTGGCGCGTTCGATCCGTTGATGGAAGTCGGCCAGGCAGGCGGCCAGTTCATCAATATGGTCTGTGGTCAGTTGCCCGGCGGTTTGCAGGTTGCCGAGCAGATCCTGTTGACGGAATTGACGGGTTTTGACCATGTATTCGATGATCTCGCCGTCGCCAGTCAGGTTTGGCTTCTCGGCCGAGCCATAGACGGGCACCAGGTCAAGGTAGAGATCGGGGGCCAGGCGGCGGTTAAGGCGCAACTCTTCGGCACAGAAGTGCGCCCGTTGTTCCAGGCTGGAGTAGTCGAGAAAGCCGAAATTTACTGGCTTCTTGATTTTGTATACATAGTCACCGGTCAGCAGCACCCATGATATGTGGGTTTCCATCAGGGTAAACCCGGAGATGGGGTGATCAAACAGGGCTGGGTTTTGCAGGGCGTTCAGCAGCGTAGTGCTCACGGGATGTCCTTGGTCAGAATAACTGAGAAAAAGCGTGTTGACCGCGCCAAGTGCGGGCCAAGCCGGTAACATAGAGAGTAACAGATTCGTGGCGGCAGGCAGAACGCAGCCCAGGGGAAATCAAGAGCAGGTTATGGCAAAAAAACGCAGGAAGAATCGTAAGCATTCGCGCCGCTGGGTGCGCTGGACGGGTTTGTTGGCGCTGAAGCTGGGTTTGGTCGGGCTGGTGGTATTTATTGGCCTGGTGATTTATCTAGACGCCGTTGTGCAGGAGAAGTTTTCTGGCAAGCGCTGGGCCGTGCCTGCCCAGGTGTTTGCCCGGCCGCTGGAATTGTTTGTCGGCCAGGGACTTAACCGGGATGAGTTCGTCGAAGAACTGACTGCGCTGGGCTACCGCAATCAGTCTGCGGCTCGTTCGCCCGGGCAGTTTGCTGCCAGCGCCCAACGCGTTGATCTGCATACACGAGGCTTTCAGTTCTTTGAAGGTGTAGAGCCGGCGCGGCCTTTGAGTGTGCACTTTCAGGGTAACCAGATCAGTGCCTTGAGCGGTCCGGATGATCCGGTCATGGCGCGCCTGGAGCCGCTGGTTATTGGTGGTATTTACCCGGCCCACAATGAAGACCGTATTCTGGTGCGCCTGGATCAATCGCCTCCTTATCTGGTGGACGCACTTCTGGCGGTGGAAGACCGTGAGTTCTTCCAGCATTACGGTATCTCCCTGAAAGGGATTGCCCGTGCCTTCTTTGTCAATGTCAGAGCGGGCGGCGTGGTACAGGGCGGCAGCACGCTAACCCAGCAGTTGGTCAAAAACTTCTTTCTTACCAGCGATCGCAGCCTGATACGCAAAGGTAATGAAGCCATTATGGCGGTACTGCTGGAGCGGCATTATCCGAAGGAAGAGATTCTTGAAGCCTATTTGAATGAGGTGTTCCTCGGACAGGACGGCCGCCGTGCCGTGCATGGTTTTGGCCTTGCCAGCCAGTACTACTTTGCGCAGCCTTTGCATGAGTTGGAGTTGCATCAGGTGGCTTTGTTGGTGGCCATGGTCAAGGGGCCGTCCATGTACAACCCGCGGCGCCATCCACAAAGAGCCCAGGCGCGACGCGACCTGGTGATCGGCATGCTGGCGGAACAGCAGGTGATCAATGATCAGCAGGCGGAGAGTGCTCGGGCCAAACCGCTGGATGTGGTCCAGCGTGGACGCATGGCCGATTCCAGCTTCCCGGCCTTTATGGATCTGGTGCGCCGCCAGTTGCGTGAGGACTATCGTGACGAGGATTTGACCAGCGAAGGCTTGCGTATTTTCACCAGCTTTGACCCATTGATTCAGAGCAAGGCGGAAAAAGCGGTGCAGTCCAGCCTGGAACGTCTGAATCTGGCCCAGCCCGATGCGGGTCTGGAGTCCGCCATGGTGGTGACTGCGGCGCAAACCGGTGAGGTGATGGCGCTGGTCGGTGGCAGCAACCCACGTTTTTCCGGTTTCAACCGGGCGCTGGATGCGTCGCGGCCAGTTGGTTCTTTGATCAAACCGGCGATTTATCTGACCGCACTGGAGCGTGCTGATCGCTATTCACTGATCAGTCCGTTGGAAGATTCACCCATCACTCTGGAGGCTGAGCCAGGCCGCACCTGGTCACCACAGAACTATAGCCGGGAGAGTCATGGGGTGGTGCCTTTGCATGAAGCTCTGAGCCGTTCCTACAATCAGGCTGCGGTCCGCCTGGGTGTTGAGTTGGGCGTGCCTGAAGTGCTGCGCACGGTTGAACGGCTGGGTGTGGAGCATAATTGGCGACCATTCCCGTCCATGCTGTTGGGCTCTGGCGGCATGACCCCCGTGCAAGTGGCAGATATGTATCAGACCATGGCCAATGGTGGGTACAATACGCCGCTACGTGGGATCCGCAATGTGTTGACTGCAGATGGCGAGCCGCTGCGTCGCTATCCCTATGAAGTGCAGCAGCGCTTTGATCAGGCCAGCATTTATCTGCTTCAGGACGCCCTGAGTCGGGTCATGACGGAAGGCACCGGGCGTTCGGCTTACAACCTGTTGCCTAGCAATGTCAGGGTCGCAGGGAAAACCGGCACCACCAATGATCTTCGTGATAGCTGGTTTGCTGGTTTTTCCGATGATCTGGTAGCAGTTTCCTGGGTGGGCCGGGACGATAACGCAGCGACTCGGCTTACCGGGGCGACGGGTGCCTTGCAGGTGTGGAGCCAGTTTATGCGCGATGCCAGGCCGCGAAGCTTGTCGAGCGTGCCGCCGGCCAGTGTGCGCATGGCCTGGGTTGATCCGCTTACTGGGCAAGGGAGTGACGAGAGCTGTCCCGGCGCCGAGCAGGTGGCTTTCCGCGCCGGCTATGAACCATTGCCAGGGCCGGGTTGTCAGCCTACGCTGCCGGAAATCCAAGGCAATGAGGGTGATAATGAAGGTTTGCTGGATCGAATTCGCGGTTGGTGGTAACACCGTCTGGCGGACAAGCTAACGAGGATTGATCGATGTTGAAGCGAGCAGGATGGATGATTGCAGCAGCCGTGCTGGTGACCGGTTGTGCTGGCACTGGGGGAGCTATTCCGGTGGTGGATTCTGGCCGCAGCGTATCCAATGACGACCGTCCCGGCATGCCCCCGGTAGCGCCGACTCCTTCGCGGCGTGATGCGGCCGTGGTGCTGGTGCCAGATGGTGCTGGTGGGTCGCGTCCAGTAGAGTCCTGGCCGGTTGAGCCTTCCAGTGGGCCGACACGCACTGAGCCTGATCGCCCGGCATCCAGCGGATCGGGGCTGCAGGCGGACGAGCAATTGGATGGCCCCGTTCTGGCGCTGCTGACCTCAGCACGTCAACAGGAGGGGCAGGGCGACTTGAACGCGGCCTCCGCAAGCCTGGAACGGGCCATGCGTATTGCTCCGCGTGAGCCGCAAGTGCTGCATCAGCTGGCGCAGGTGCGCTTGGCTCAGGGTGACGCTGCTCAGGCAGAACAACTAGCGCAGCGTGGCTTGAGCTATGCCGATGGCCGGCCGACCTTGCAAGCAAGTTTATGGCAATTGATCGCTGAAGCGCGTGAAAAACAGGGTGATCGTTCCGGTGCCGAGCAAGCCCGCGAGCGGGCGCGCGTGGTGCTTTGAAGTGAGCCCCCAGCGTCAACAGCTGCGGCAGCAGTTGGCGCAGTTGGAGCAGGTCTTGCGTCAATTGGGCTTGTGGTCAAGTCAGGCGCCAGAGCCCGCAGCCATAGCAAGTCAGCTGCCATTCTGCGCCGATACACTGGCTTTTGAAGAGTGGCTGCAATGGGTCTTTTTGCCACGTCTGCAGGGCATGCTCGATCAGGCCCAACCGCTACCCAGTCAATGCGGGCTCAGGCCGATGGGGGAGCAAAGCCTGTTGCACCTTGGGCGCCGGCGAGTCGATCTGCTCCGTTTGCTTGAGCAGATCGACCATCAGGTTCAGTCCGCGCAGTAGGTTGCCAGGTCGCTGCGGGTATCTCTGATCATTTCCTGGCGCTGGTCTTCGCCCATCACTTCCAGCTCACCATTATCATTGGTAAAACGTAGCCGCGGATTGTTTTGCAGTGTTTGCAGGCGTTGTTCTAGTTCGCGGCACTCGCGTTCCCGTTGGGCTTCTCGCGCCTCACGGGCACTGCGATCTTCCACGCTGGATTCACGTTGACGCTCGTCTGCCTCAGGGCGTACCTCCGGTTGGCGCAGTTGTCCACCGGGTGGCGGTGCGGTGCGCTGTTGCACCCGTTCATAAGCACGGTCTGATGGCGGGTTCTGACCGAACTGGGCAACACCGCTGTCATCTACCCAGCGATACATTTGAGAGGCAACAACACTGGCGCTAAACAGGCACAGCGTTATGGCAACAAGCAGGGTGCGCATAGGTTTTCCTTTCCTTATAGGGCTGCAGTCAACCAACTATAGCGAAAAGCGCGCCAATGCGCATATACACATAGGCTTTTGTCTCACTTGACTTGACTTGTTGGGCTCGAATGTAAACAATTCGTGGTTCACACAAGCATGGCCAACTATGAGTTAACCGCTCTGGTAGTCATGCTGATTGCTCAATCCAGGAGGCGCCACCCGCTTGCTCCTGGCCTGGCACCCGCACGCGCTACCTCGCGCAGGGTGAGGCGGTTCCAGCACCACATGGCCGACCGCCTCCAATGCATGTAGTCAAGCTGATGCACTGGCGACTACCGTCGCTGGCTGCGCTGCCGAGCAGTAAACAGGTATCCTGCCGTCCGCCCTTGGCTGACGGCATGCTAGAGGTGATTCAAACGTGGAGCTTTTATCCGGCGCTGAGATGGTCGTCCGCTCATTGCGTGACGAGGGTGTTAAATATATATACGGGTACCCCGGTGGTGCTCTGCTACATGTCTATGATGCGATTTTTCGCCAGGACGACGTTGAGCACATTCTGGTGCGCCATGAGCAAGCGGCTGCCCATATGGCCGATGGTTATGCGCGGGCGTCCGGCAAAGCGGGCGTCGTACTGGTGACTTCGGGTCCGGGTGCGACCAACACCATCACCGGTATTGCCACTGCTTACATGGATTCTATCCCCATGGTGGTGCTGTCCGGTCAGGTGGCGAGCAATATGGTGGGTACTGATGCCTTTCAGGAAACTGATATGGTCGGTATTTCGCGCCCCATCGTGAAACACAGTTTCATGATCAAGGACCCGCGGGAAATCCCGGAAGTCATCAAGAAGGCTTTCTACATTGCTCAGAGCGGTCGTCCGGGGCCAGTCGTTGTGGATATCCCCAAAGACATGACCAATCCGGCCGAGAAGTTTGAGTACAGCTACCCGAAGAAGGTCAAGCTGCGCTCCTATAATCCGGCAATGCGCGGTCATTCCGGTCAGATACGCAAAGCATTGGAGCTGCTGGCCGAAGCCAAGCGTCCGGTTATCTATACCGGGGGCGGGGTAATTCTCGGTGGCGCTTCTGCGCAATTGACCGAGCTGGTTCGCGAGCTGGGTGTGCCGGTGACCAATACCTTGATGGGTCTGGGGGCTTACCCGGGTACTGACCCGCAATTTATCGGCTGGCTGGGGATGCACGGCAGCTACACAGCCAACGTGAGTATGCATCACAGTGATGTGATTCTGTGCGTGGGCGCGCGTTTTGATGATCGGGTAATCAATGGTGCGAGCAAGTTCTGCCCGAATGCCAAAGTTATCCATGTAGACATCGACCCGGCTTCGATCTCCAAGACCATCCGCGCGGACGTGCCAATTGTTGGTCCGGTCGATAGCGTGCTGACCGAAATGGTCGCTATGGTCAAAGAGCATAACCTGCGTCCTGCCAAGGAAGCTTTGACCAGCTGGTGGAAGCAGATCGGTGAGTGGCGTGGCGAGGGGCGTATGTTCCCCTATGATGAGGGCGATGGCTCCATCATCAAGCCGCAAAAGGTCATTGAAACACTGTGGGAGGTCACCAAAGGTGATGCCTATGTGACCTCTGACGTCGGCCAGCACCAGATGTTTGCCGCTCAGTATTATCCCTTTGACAAGCCGAATCGCTGGATCAACTCGGGTGGCCTTGGCACCATGGGTTTTGGCCTGCCGGCAGCAATGGGTGTCAAGCTGCACTACCCTGACGCCGATGTGGTGTGTGTGACCGGGGAGGGCAGTATTCAGATGAATATTCAGGAACTGTCTACCTGCCTGCAGTACAACCTGCCGGTCAAGATCATTACCTTGAACAACCAGGCCTTGGGTATGGTTCGTCAGTGGCAAGACATGCAGTACGGTAGTCGCCATTCGCATTCCTACATGGAATCGCTACCGGACTTCATCAAGCTGGCCGAGTCCTATGGTCATGTCGGTATTCGCGTGGAAAAGCTGGAAGACCTCAAGCCTGCCATGGAGCGCGCTTTCGCCAGTCGCGATCAGCTAGTCTTCATGGATATTCGCGTCGATAACTCCGAGCACGTCTATCCGATGCAAATCAAGGATGGGTCCATGCGTGATATGTGGCTGAGCAAGACGGAGCGCACCTGATGAGACACATTATTTCCGTATTGCTGGAAAATGAGCCGGGCGCCTTGTCCCGTGTTGTCGGGCTTTTTTCCCAGCGTAACTACAATATCGAGACGCTGACGGTAGCACCGACTGAAGACCCAACGCTGTCGCGGCTGACGTTGACCACTATCGGGCATGATGAAGTGATCGAGCAGATCACCAAGAACCTGAACAAGTTGATTGAGGTGGTCAAGCTGGTCAACCTGTCGGAGGGTAGTCACATCGAGCGTGAGCTGATGTTGGTCAAGGTCAAGGCGACTGGCGCCCAGCGTGCTGAGGTCAAGCGTACGACCGATATTTTCCGTGGCCAGATTGTTGATGTGACCAGCAATGTGTACACCGTGCAATTGACTGGAACCAGCGACAAGCTGGACAGCTTTATTGAAGCCATTGGCACCACTACCGTGATGGAAGTGGCGCGGACCGGCGTCTCCGGTATCGCCCGTGGTGAAAAAGTACTGAGCATTTAAACCATTTAACGCCGCCGGGCCGAATGGCTCGGCACAGGAAACAGGGGAACTCCATGCAAGTTTATTACGATAAAGATTGTGATCTGAGCATCATCCAGGGCAAGAAAGTCGCCATCATCGGTTACGGCTCGCAGGGTCATGCCCACGCTTGCAACCTGAATGACTCCGGTGTCGACGTAACTGTTGGTCTGCGTACCGGTTCAGCCTCAGTTGCCAAGGCGGAAGCTCACGGCCTCAAGGTTACCGACGTGGCCAGTGCTGTTGCTGCTGCTGATGTGGTCATGATCCTGACTCCTGATGAGTTCCAGGCGCAGCTCTACCGTGATGAGATCGAGCCGAATCTGAAGCAAGGCGCAACCATGGCCTTTGCCCACGGTTTCGCTATTCACTACAACCAGATCGTGCCGCGCAAAGATCTGGACGTGATCATGATTGCACCGAAGGCCCCGGGCCACACCGTGCGTACCGAGTTCACCAAGGGTGGCGGTATTCCTGATCTGATCGCTGTGTTCCAGGACGCTTCCGGCAATGCCAAGAATGTTGCCCTGTCTTACGCTTCTGGTGTGGGTGGCGGTCGTACCGGCATCATCGAAACCACCTTCAAGGATGAGACTGAAACCGACCTGTTCGGCGAGCAGGCTGTGCTTTGTGGTGGCGCGGTTGAGCTGGTCAAAGCTGGCTTCGAAACGCTGACCGAGGCGGGCTATGCTCCAGAAATGGCTTACTTCGAGTGCTTGCACGAGCTCAAGCTGATTGTTGATCTGATGTATGAAGGCGGTATCGCCAACATGAACTATTCGATCTCCAATAATGCCGAATACGGTGAGTATGTCACGGGTCCGGAAGTTATCAATGATGAATCGCGTGCCGCCATGCGCAATGCGCTCAAGCGCATTCAGTCGGGCGAATACGCCAAAATGTTTATCGCCGAAGGTGCGCATAACTACCCGTCCATGACGGCGGCACGTCGTCTCAATGCGGCGCACCCGATTGAGCAGGTGGGTGAGAAGCTACGCGGTATGATGCCGTGGATCTCTGCCAACAAGATCGTCGACAAGAGCAAGAACTAAGGCTTGTCGAGCTATTGAAAAACGCGGCTAAGGCCGCGTTTTTTATGCACAGGGTTTGCTGAGTGAAGCGAATTCGCGCAAACTCTTAGTCCGTTTTGCTCGCAAGGTAATCCCATGAGTGATGAAAACAAGCCGACCAGCAGCATTGATGACCAGCCGGATGAGGGTCTCAGTCTGTTTCCGATTGATGAGCATGTCGAGGAGATCGACGGGCCAGATGGCAAGAAGGTGCGCCATAAAGGCATCTATTTGCTACCCAATCTGTTCACCACGGCAGCCTTGTTCTCTGGTTTCTTTGCTATCGTCAGTGCAATGGATGGCAACTTTGCCAATGCGGCTATCGCCATCTTCGTTGCCATGGTGCTGGATGGCCTGGATGGCCGTGTTGCGCGCATGACCAATACACAAAGTGCTTTTGGCGCCGAATATGATTCCTTGTCGGATATGGTTGCCTTCGGTGTGGCGCCGGCGCTGGTCGTGTTCAGCTGGTCATTGCATGCTCTGGGTAAAGTGGGCTGGGTGTTTGCTTTTATCTTTGTTGCTGGTGCGGCCCTGCGCCTGGCGCGCTTCAATACCCATATTGGTAGCGACGACAAGCGCTTCTTTACCGGCTTGGCTAGCCCGGCAGCCGCCGCATTCGTGGCAGGCATGATCTGGGCATTGGGTGATTTTGGTATCAGTGGCGGCGATATTGCGCTGCCGGTAGGTATCTTGACGGCGCTGGCAGGTTTGCTGATGGTCAGCAACGTGCGTTATTACAGCTTCAAGGATTTTGATCTGCGTGGGCGCGTACCCTTTTTCGTGATTTTGCTGGTGGTGCTGGTATTCGCAATTGTCTCCACCGACCCTTCACGTATTCTCTGGTTGATCTTCATTGCCTATGCGTTGTCCGGCCCCTTGCAGGCTATGTGGCGCTGGCGTCAACGCCAGAAGACGGACAGCACAACGCAAGAGTGATCTGGGTCAATACGGCTGTCTGCCGTTAAGTTAAATTAATCCTTGACGGCAAAGCTCAGCGGCCTATAATGCGCGTCTTGCTGAGC